>CAZZCT010000051.1:14254-28910 GCA_964652365.1 uncultured Lentisphaerales bacterium | reverse complement strand
CGTTTTCCGCGATGCGCAACGCCATGGCAAGATCGGCCTGGCGGTCCACAAAGACGTGGCAGACCCCCTTGTAGTGCTTGATCACCGGCACGCGGGCGTGCTCCACCACTGCGCGGATCAGCGACTCGCCGCCGCGCGGTATGACCACATCGACGCGGTCGTCCATCTGGACCAACTCCCGCACGGCCTCGCGGTCCGGCGTTGCGACGAACTGCAGCGCGTGCTCGGGCAGGCCGGCCGCCCGACCGGCACTCACCATGCAGTCGGCAATCGCCCGGTTGGTCTGCAGCGCCTCCTTGCCGCCGCGCAGGATCACGGCGTTCGAGCTCTTGAGGCACAGAGCGGCCGCGTCGGCCGTGACGTTGGGACGCGACTCGTAGACGATCACGATCACGCCCAGCGGCACCCGCCGTTTGACGATCACCAGGCCGTTCGGCCGGGTCTGACGGCTGATGGTCCGGCCAACCGGATCGGGGAGCGCGGCGATTTCGCGCAGGCCCTGCACCATGGCGGCAAAGCGCGCGTCGGTCAGTGTGAGGCGGTCGACCAGCGCCGCGCTTAGCCCGGCTGCGCGTCCGTCGTCGACGTCGGCGTGGTTTGCAGCCTGGATGGCTGGCCGGGCGACTTCGAGCGCCGTGGCCATGGCCAGCAGGATGGCATTCTTGCGCCGGGTCGATACGTCGGCCAGCGCCCGCGAGGCCGCCAGCGCGCGATCGCCTAGCAGACGCATCTCGGCGTGTAGGCTCATGTAGTTCTCCACGTCAACTTCGGTTTACGATTACGGGCGACGATTACGGATTACGAGGGGATGCTCCAAGTCGTCCGCTAACTTGCCCCGGCGGACGGGAGGAATCTGGAACTCAGATTTCGCAGACTCGGACTCGTCGATGTACTGGGCTGTTTGCGTGGGCACGGACGGTCTGGAGGACCGACCTCCGGCGCGCCGCTCGGAGCGGCCGTAGCACGGTGCTCTGCGCCGTGCCGTGAAGAGACCATCCATAACCTCAAACTCGCGTCCTGAAATTGCAGCAGAAAACACTAGATTTCCCGGAACGAGAAATCTAGAGCGCACTCGCCAGGATCAGCGTGCCCGTATCTTCGCCGCCCACAACGGATGTCAGGACGCCCGCCTGTCGTCCGTTGGCGATTACCACGGCGCAGCCCGCGCGGGTCGCAATCTGCGCGGCTCGGAGCTTCGAGTCCATGCCACCTTTGGAAAGAGCGTTGGCCCCCGGGTTGACCAGCCGGAAGACCTCCGGACCGAGCGATTCGATGCAGGTCACGCGGCGGCGCCGGCCGCCGGCGGTCGGCGCGAGCACACCGTCAACCGTACTCAGGATCACCAGCAGATCGGCCCGCACCATCTTGACGACGAGCGCCGCCAGGAAGTCGTTGTCGCCGAGCGACAGGTCCGCCTTGAGCTCCTCGTCCGCGACGACATCGTTTTCGTTGATGATCGGCAGCACACCCTTGCGCAGGAGGTGTTCCAGCGTGCGCTTGGCGTTCGCAAACCGAATGCGGTGCTGGAAGTCCGAGTGGGTCAGGAGCACCTGGCCGACTTTGATCTTCTCTGCGCCGCACAACGTCCCGTACGTGCCCATCAGGCGTGCCTGGCCCACAGCAGCGCACATCTGCAGGTCGGGAACGGAGGTGGGGCGCTCGCGGATGCCGAGCGCCTCCATCCCGGCGCCAACCGCCCCGGAGGTCACGACGACGACCTCGTAGCCCTTGCGCCGCAACGCGGCGACCTGCTTCACCAGCCGGCCCAGCTGGCGCAGGTCCGGCCGTCCGGTCTGTTGCGCAATCACGCGCGTGCCGATCTTGATGACCACCCGCCTCGATTCCGGCAGAAACTGACGGTACTTTTGCTCAAGCTTCATAGGCACACCAGCAGACTCTCGGAACCAGGAAACTAAACGGTCGGGTTGGCGATGAACGGGCCGCCCCGGCACGCCTTCAGGTAGTTCAGCCCCCGGACCTGGCCGGTCATCTCCAGGTCGCCGCGGTAGACGGGATCGTGCCAGCCTTCGATGTCGATCGAGCCCTTGAACCCGCCGCGTCGCAGTTCGCTGATGATGTGGGTCCAGTCGCTGTCGCCGAAGCCCGGCGTCCGGTGGAAGGCGTAGGGCTTGGGGCCGCCGACGCCCGACTCGCGCACCACGTCCCAAAGCACCGAGGCGTCCTTGCCGTGCAGGTGGAAGATGCGGCTGCCCCACTTGCGCAACTGCGGGATGGGATCGATCAACTTGACCATCTGGTGGCAGGGCTCCCATTCCAGCCCGAGGTTGTCGAGCGGCACCGCGTCGAACATCAGCTCCCAGGCCGCCGGGTAGTGGGCGATGTTCCAGTCGCCGCTCTGCCACGTGCCGCCCATGTCGCAGTTCTCAAAGGCCAGCCGGACGCCACGGTCGGCGGCGCGGCGGCCAAGCTCTCCGAACACCTTGCGGAAAGCCTTCATGGACTCGGGAATGGGCTTGCCAACGATCCGGCCGGCGAAGCCACACACCAGGTCGCACCCGAAGTTGCCTGCGTGGTCGATGCACTGCTTCCAGGCCTGAAGGGTCTCGGCGTGCTTCGGCAGCGAAGCGTCGAGCGGGTTGCCGTAGATTCCCAGGGAGCTCACGACGGCGTCGCTGCCCTCCAGGGTGGTGTTGACCTCGCGGGCGAGTTTCTTCAGGTTGACGCCGCCGAGGCCCTGCCAGAAGTTGATCTCGAAGGACTCAAAGCCGTGGGGCAGGATGGATGCAATGTAGGCCGGGGTCTTTTCGCCCTGCCCCGCCATGGTTCCGATGCGGATGTCGCGGTGATCTTTCATTGAATTGCTCCTATTCGTGCGCCGGGGCGCCGGGGACTGGTTGTCGGGTAACGAGAAGATCGGCTGAGTCGTCTTTACACGCGGATGAGGACGCGGCGACGTTTGCGGGCGCTCTCAATCGCGCCGAAAACCATGGCCAACGACTGGATGTTGTCCTGGCAGATGCCCTGGGGCGCCGGTCCGCCGCGGATGGCGCCGATGAACTCGCGCAGGGCGCCATGCTGGCCGCGCGCTTCCAGCGCGATGTCCTCGACTTCGAACGGCTCCTTGGCGCGGTTAAAGCCCTCGGTTCCGACGGCGATCTCGCCGGCCGGCTTCTGGTCCCGGGCGTAGACCACGGTACCGCGGCTGCCGATGATGCGCCAGTCGCCCTGCCACGAGGTGTGAACGCCTTCGGCACACCAACTGCCGCGATAGTCGAACACCACGCCATTCGTCATCTCAAAGATGCACCCGGCCGCCACGTTGCCGCGGTACCAGGATCCGGCCGGGTTGAACTCGTAGGCGTAGACGGCCACGGGGTTCGTCCCGGTCAACATCCGGGCCAGGTCGAAGTGGTGGATCGACATGTCCAGGATCAGGGGGCTCGGCATCTCGTCGCGGAAACCGCCGAAGTGGCAGCCCATGAAGAAATCACAGTTCACGGTGGTGAGCTGCCCGAGGGTCGTGCCGGCCAGAAACCGCTGCAGCCCCGCATGTCGCGGCTCGTAGCGGCGCGACTGGCTCACCATGTAGATGCGCCCTGTCTCCGTGGCCGTGCGCACCATGCGACGCGCCTCCGCCATGCTGGCTGCCATGGGCTTCTCGCCAATCACGTGACAGCCGGCCCGCAAGGCCGTGCACGTCACCTGGCAGTGCGCGTCCGGGACCGTCAGGTCCACCACGAAATCGGGCCGCGTGTGACGCAGCACCTTGCGTAGGTTGGTGCCGACCTCACAGGCGATCCCGTGCTTGGCCAGCTTCTCCTGTGCGCGGGCCAGGTCGAGGTCCACCACGCCGACTACCTCGACGCCCTCGGCCTTCAACGGCGGAAACCAGGCCCCCGAAATGCCACCCGCACCGGCAACCACAGCCTTCAGACTCGACATAACGGCACATCTCCCAGGCAATCCCACGGGCGTCCCGCACCGGCGGGCCCGCACAATGGGTGCAGATTATGCGCCGTGACGGGGCGTTGCGCAAGCGAGTTTGCAGCGCGGTCATGCCCCATCTTGCGATGCTGACGCTCCGCTTCCTCCAGGGGCGCGGCCCTCTCGTGGACCCCGGCTACGTAGCCGATCGCCAGCCGGAACCTGAACCGAAGTCATTGGCGAGAATGGCGTCGTGCGCTCCCGGCGGTGTCCTTGCACGTGCCCCGCGTGGCCGCCTATCGCGTCAGCGGACAGTGACGGTCCAGCACGTCCAACTGGCGGCGCGCATCGTCGGGATCCGTGGCGACAAGCTCGATCACGGCGCGGCGCCCGCGCAGGCGCGGCAGGACGTCTTCGAAACGTTCCCGCGGAACGCGCAGCATCAGGGGTACTTCGCCGGTGACGGCGAGTGTTGCGTCCAGTTCGTCGAGCAGGGCAGGTTGATTCGGGTCGTCCGCGGGCGCCAGCAGTGCCACGCCGCGCGTGCGGCAGATGGGGCCGAAGAGCTTGCGCCCGAGCATGTGCGTGTGGATGATGACGCCCTTGCAGTGTGTGCCGATCCGCTCCAGCCAGGGCCTTTCGAACTCCTCGTAAACGGCCGGTCCGCCGAGGCAGGCGGCGTCCAGCGACACGTGTCCGGCCATGGGGTCCGGCACCCACAGTCCGCCCATCGGCACGATGCGGCCGCCGTCAACGCACGAGTTGTGCCGGCGCTGAAATTCCAGCACCGCCACCACGGCGTCGGTGCTTACATCCAGTGTCCGACGCAGGCCGTCCGGATCGTCGTGCAGTTCGGTGAAAAGCGTATTGCCCATGACGCCGTTGGCCATGTCGAGCGGCCCGTTGGCCCCGCGGAAGGAGGCCAGCAGCAGCCCTTCGCCCTGGTCACGGCAGTAGCTCAGCCCCCATGCCAGACGTTGCAGCCAGGGGTTCTGAACATCCATCTGCAGGCGGGGCCAGTCGGCGGCCTGCGCGATCACGGGCTCCGGGTAGCTCGTGCCGTGGTGGAAACGCACGGCGCCGCCGAAACAGGCGCTGTGGATGCTGATGCCAAAATAGGGGAAATAGCAGGGCACCCAATCATCGGGCAGGTCGAAGGCGCGACGGCGGCGCGCAACGGCCAGCGCATTGTGGACATTGCCGCGCACGTACGATTCGAAGTCGCGTTCCCAGTCCAGGCCGTCAAAGGCCGGCGGGCTCACGCGCTCCGCATCGGGACATGTCACGGGTACCGCCACCTTCACCAGATAATCGCGGCGGCCCTCCCAGAACTCGCGGTGACGGGCAATGACGGCTTGCATGGGATGGGGGAGCAGTGACTACTTCCGTTCGAACACAAACTCGGTCTGCGGCTCCCAGGACTGACTCCACAGATCGTGCAAGGCATACGTGTTAACACGCGACATGCTGCGGTGGGCGTTGAGTTCCAGCGCGGGGGCCCCGTTGTTGTTGGCACGGTAGGTGAACCGGACGGCCTGGCCGGCATCGAACGCGCGCTTCACCTCCGGGATCTCGGTCCATGGCAACGCGGCCTCGACGATGCGCGTGTTGCCGTCGCGGGTCATCACCAGCTTCCCGTCCTTGACCGGTCCGCCATCGCGTGCGGCCTTGGGCTGGCGCGGATAGTAGTGCTTGTTGGGCACCCCGGGCGCCAGCAGGCGCCAGATCTCAGCTCCGCCGCCCCAGGCATCCGCAACCGGATTGAACGCATACTCATAGTCGGTGACCTTGCCGGCGATGAAGCCGGGCATGACCCCGGGTGCCGTGGCATACATTCCGTTGCTGCCGGGCGGGAACACACCGAAGGCGATCTGGATGTTGTCGGTCCGATCGCCGGAGGGCAGATCCGGGCCGCGGCGATAGCTGTAGTGACGCACCCCGTCGGGCCAGCGGTGCTCCTTGCGCGTCTCCTTGCCATCCTTGTCCTTGGTCACCTCGTAGGCCACGTCGGGGTAGTAGTAGACGTCATCGTTGCGGGTCTCGAAACGCACGCTGCCCACGTCGGGCGTATTGTCGGCGATCTTGGCGGCAAAGTAGAGGAAGTCGGCGTCGGCGGCCAGGTACGCTGTGGCAAAACCGCTGGGGGTCTTCTCATCGAATGTCACGAACGGCAGCCAGGACTTTTCGGTCAGGTTCCGCTCAACACTGGCATCCGCGGTCACGCTCTGGGGCAGGGCCTGCCGCCAGTCGCCCAGTTTGCCGTCGACCTTGATCTTGCGCGACTCGACAATGTTCACGCGCAAGGCTTCGCGGAGGGCGGCGCGGCCGTCGGCGCCGGCGTCGAACGCGATCTCGGTCAGGTAGAGGTTGGAGGGCGCGGATTCGCCGTCCGTGACCGGGATGGCAACCTCGCGCGTCTCGTAGGGCGCGAGCGCAATCTCCAACTCCGGTAGGGCCAACGCAAGGCCCTCGCTGCGGACGCGGAGCGTACCCTTGATCGCGCGGTTCAGGATATTGGCGACTGTCAGGCGCAGGTGGGGCTTGCGTTCGATTCGATCAAGAAAGTCACGCGCCCTGATCTGAACCGGCTCATAACCGCGAATATCGGCGCTGCGCAGGGCCGCCAGCAGCTTGTCCATCGAACCGGCACCGCCGCTGGTGCGCAGGAAGTACCCGTTCCCGTTGAGCGGAATCGCGAGGCGGCCGTCTTGACGCACAAGCGGGTTGCCATACAGATCGAACGCCTGGACACCGGGCTCGGAGGTGAGTGTCAAGACGGCTGCATCCAGCACCTGGGCGAGCGCCAGGCGCGTCTCCAGCGCGCGGTGGGCATTGGGATCGGCCGATACGGCCGCGACCTGGGGGAGTAGCGCCTGTTCGCGCTGGCGGGCCGCCAGCCCCAGCACGCCGCGGAACGGGAGCATGCGCCGGTCGTGGGTCGCGCCGAGATCGCCCACCACGACCACGGTGCCGTCGTCTGGTCGCGCGTTTCCCGTGGCCGGATCGGGCAGTCCGTCAAACACGAAGATCCAAGGCAGGCCCTTGGGGAACAGCAGGTGGCGGAACGCGCGTTCGCCAATGAAATGCTGCACGGCGGCGATCGCCGCGCCGGGGGCGAGGACCTGGTGAACAGATGCGCGCGTCTTGGCGCTGCCGTCCCAGAGGTCGAACTCGCGCACATCGTACACCATGTCGTGAAACACACCGGCGGTGCGTTGCAGGCCCGAGGCGCGCATGGCGGCGATGGCAGGCAGGACGCGGTCTTCACTGTTGGCGAACCAGCTTTCGGTGTCCCAGGGACGCACGGGGCCGTACGCGCCCTTGCGCTCCATCCAGTCCGGCTTGAGCACACCCCAGGGGTTGAGCGGCTGGTAATGGATGCTGAAGAAGTCGAGCCATTTCAGGAAGGTGTCGGTGCCGTCGCAGAAGAGCTTGTCTTCGGTGTTCATGGAGGAGCAGGCCCCGCCGATGAGCACCTGCACGCCCGCGTCACGGCGGGCGTCCTCCACGCCCTGGGCCATGGCAGTGTAGATCTCACGATAGCGCGGCAGGTCCGCGCCCCAGCCGGAGATGGAGATGCCCTCCCACGGCTCATTCCAGAGCTCGACCGCGTTGACCGGGCCTTTGGGCCAGCCGTAGCGGCCGACCATGCCGGCAACCCATTGGCGAAACTCGGGATCTGTCTCCGGCAGCGCGGCCATATCGAACTTGGTATCCAGCATCTCATCCTTCTCGTTGAGCCAGGGGCGCCAGCGGTTGAGCGGCTGCTTGAGCTGGCCGTCGGACAGCGTGAGCATGACGGTGATGTCGTGAGCTTTCAGGCCCGTCATGATGCGGTCGAGCTCTGCGAGGCGCGTGGGATCCGCCAGCTCCTTCACTGTGCCGCTCCACTCCTGCCGGGTTCCCTTGATCCCGAGCCGTTGCCATATCGCCCAGACCGGCGGCGTGTTGCGCCAGCCGTTGATGTCCAAGGCATAGGTCGGGTGCTGCACCGCGCCGGGCGTGGCGGGCAGCACGCGGACAAACGCGGAGCCGAGCGCCTTCCCCTGGCCCTCAACTTCGATCACGATGGCATAGGCACCGAAGGCCTCGGGCAACTTGGGCGTGAGCGTCAGGCTGGTATGCCCTTTGGCCGCGAGATCCAGTTCGAAGGGAATGCTCTCGACGGTATCAACCAGGCGGGCCAGGACGGTGAAACTGTCGATCGGGTCGCTTTCGGTGGCGTAGCGGATCAGGTGCGCGCGTCCCGCGGCTTTGAGCGGTTGGTCCGTGCGGTTGTCGAACTGGTATGTGAAGCTGACACGCTCGCCGGGGTAGAGGACATTGGCCGCGAGCGAGCAGGCCGCCTGGTTCACGGACCAGGTCTTGGCGGCGGTTTCGCCCTCGCAGCCCAGGATCTGCAGGAAATTCCGGGCCGTGCCGGCGGATGCGCGGTGCGGTGCGCCGACCAGGCTGAGGACGGCCAGCAGCGCGAGTGTGATCGCATGGATCGGGCGGCGCATGGTGGGTGACCCTCCCCGGTGTTCGGTTCCCGTCAGGCGTGTGCCGCGCGCGGTAAGTCTGTATCCGCGCCGCGAAGACACGCACGTGGCAGGAGCATGCCAGAAGATGGTTCGCGGATCAAGCGGGGTTGCGGGCGGAGCCGGCTTCAGGGATCCTGTCGGTACGTGTCTGGTGCAGCGTATAAACCCGAAAACGGGAGTTGCCGCCACAGAGGACACAGGGTTTGTCGTTACGCTACCGCGAGATGCGATGTCCTGCGCGAGAATCGCTCGTCTCACTACTGGGAAGCCATGTTCAAGCCGCAGCGGTCGCATGCCAATCCCTTGCTCCGTAATGTGTTGCTCTGTGCTCTCTGGGTTCTCTGTGGCTTGGACTTCCGGTTCTAGGGTTAAGCCAGCCACCGACAGGCACGCTGGCGTTAGTTCCGCTGCACCGCCTGCGCATCATCCGCCGGAACGGCGAGACGGTGTGGTCGCGGCAGAAATCGGTGCACCAGCAAGGCCGACAGGAAGCAGACGGTGTTGCCGATCACCGGCCAGAGCAGAAAGTTGATGCCGCCCCGCACCGCCACCACGAGTCCCACGTATGAGAGGACAAAGCCGGCGACGGATGCGCGCCAGTCGACACGAAAGGGCAGGAATGCCAATAGCATCAGTCCGAGCACGCCGTTGGTGCAGAACCCCATCACCTTGCCCCAGACGATCTGCGCGTACTGCACCTTCATGAACAGCAGTCCGGCCACGATCATCAGCGCGCCCCAGACCACGATCAACACCTGCGCCAGACGCAAGTAGTGGCGGTCCGACTGTGGGCGACGGCTGAACCGACGTACGAAATCCTCCACGCACACGGTCGAGGCCGAATTCATGCAGGCGTCAATGCTGGACATGGAGGCGGCAAAGATCGCGGCCAACACCACGCCGGCGATCCCCGTCGGCAGATGATGCACGGCAAAGTACGGCAGGATCTGGTCGGGCTTGGGGGGCAGATTCGGGTCCGGGAACACCTGGTAGAAGGCGAAGAAGGCCGTGCCCATGAAATAGAAGATGAAGCCCAGCGGGATGTACATCAGCACCCCCATCCAGACGCTCCGCGTGGCCTTGGCGGTGGACGCCGTGCTCAGGTATAACTGCGCCATGTCCTGCTGTGTGCCGTAGATGCGGACGGTCTGGTAGAGCGTCTCGAGGATCAGCCAGTACGTGCTGATCTGGCGAATGTCCGGATCAAGCGCCAGCAGACGAAACTTGTTGCAGGCCAGCCCGACGTCGATGAAGCGCGCCACCCCGACGTCGGCCAGGATCAACCCCAGCGTGAGAAATGCCGCGCCGATGAAGACGGCCACCTGGACCATGTCCGTCCACACCGCCGCCTTCAACCCGCCCAAGGCGGTGTAGGCCGTCACCACAACCCCCGAGATGACAATGCACCCGGCCAGCGAGAATCCGGTCACCGTGTGGAACGCCAGCGCCGGCAGGTAGAGCACCAGGCCCAACCGACCTACGGCAAAGATCAGAAAGCTCGTGGCTGCCAGCAATCGCACCGCGACGTGCTGCCGCAGCTCCAGGTACTGGTAGATGCTGACCACCCCCGCCGCCCGGTAGCGCGGCAGGATGAAACCGGTGATGACCGCGCCCGTGATCACCAGGCAGGGCAGTTGCACCATGTAGGTCCAGTCGTGCTTGCCGTAGGCCATGCCCGGTAAGCCCATCATCGTCAGGGCCGACAAGTAGGTGCCTAACAACGAGATTCCGACCAGCAGATGGTTCATCTTGCCGTCGGCCAGGAACAGGCTGCGCGTACTCTTGACACCGCGACTCGCGAACCAACCGACTGCCAGCATGCCAGCTAGATACGCCGCGATCACGCCATAGTCCAAGCCACTCAGCGCGGTGTGGGAGATCCGCGGAGGTGTCGCCGAAACGAAACGGGGCGCCGGCGATCCGGCCGTCGCCGCGACTGCCGGTCGCGTGCCGCCCCGGATCGGGTGCGACAGCAGCGTCTGCATCTGCGCGGGACTGAACCCCAACCACATCAGAGTCAGCACCACCACCGCGGCGGCCGCGGCGAGGCCGATCAACGCTGTTTTCAACATGCGCGCGATTCCCCCGGAACGGTCGGAAGTTCGGCCTTCAGCAACTTTCCTGACGGGTTGCGCGGCAGGGCGCCCAGGAAGACGATGCGCACCGGCACCTTGAAGCTGGCCAGGCGCTCGAAACAGTAGCTGCGCAGTTCCTTCTCGGTCAGCGTCTGATTGCGCACCACCACATAGCCTTGGACCACCTCGCCCAGCACCTTGCGCGCCCCCGTGGCCGGGACCCCTTTGACCGCGGCCTCCAGGACTCCCGGATGCGACATCAAGGCGCTTTCAACTTCCGTGGCGTACACGTTCTCGCCGCCCACGATGATCATGTCCTTACTGCGCCCCTTGATGAAGAAATAGCCCTCTGCATCGACCGCGGCCAGGTCGCCGGTCTTGAACCAGGTGCGGCCCTGGATCGTGACCAGCGACTCCTCAAGCTTGCCGGGCTGGTTGTAGTAGCCGGGGATGACCTCCTCGCGAGCGAACAGCAGTTCGCCCACCTCGCCGGCAGGCAGATCCCCGAAGGAGTCGGGCCTGACCACCTTGGCCTCGACGAACGGCAGCAGGCGGCCAATCGAGTCAGGGCGTGTATCGGTCTCGGAGCCAGACAGGACGTGCGTCATGCTGATGGTCTCGGTGAGGCCGAAGAAGTTGTGCAACTCGACCTTCGGAAAACAGCGGCGCAACCCCTGGATCGTGGCCACCGGCATCAGGCTGCCGGCATAGGCCATCAGACGCAGCGTCGAAGCGTCGTAGGCGGCCAGGTTCGGCAGCTCCAGCAGCCGCTGGAACACCATCGGTACGCTCAGGAACGTGGTGACGTGTTCGCGGCTCACCAGCTCCATCAGATGCGCCGGATCGCCCGAGGCCGTGATGACCACCGGCGTCTTGGTATAGGCGGCGGTGGACAGCGAGCTGTAGAGCGCCGTGCAGTGGAACATCGGGTTGATGAGCAGGTGCACGTCGCGCACGCTGAATTGGTGCGCGTTGATGGTGGTCATGACGTTGAACATCAGATCGCAGTGGCGCATCACGGCGCCCTTGGGCGTCGCCGTGGTACCGGATGTGTGCATGATGATCGCCGGCGCGTCCGCGGCGATGGCGGGCTCTGGCACCGGGCCGTCGCCAAACAGCTCGGTCCACGGCAGGCCCGGGCTGTTTGCATCCGGGTCTAACCGCACCACGACGGGGATCGGCGCCTGCTGCAGCGCCGCCAGCGGCTCGCGGTCCACGCTGCCGCGCAGGATCAACAGGTCCGGCTTCACGTTGCTGAAGATCCCGCAGAGGCTCTCCGCTTTCAGCAGGGTGTTGAGCGGAACAATGCTGCCGCCCAGGCGAGCCACGGCCCAGTACACCAGGAAGTACTCGAGACAGTTTGGCAGGAACAGCGCCACCTTCGGATGGGTCACCTGCGTATGCGCCGCGATCCCGGCCGCCAACCGGCGTACCTCGGCATCGGCCTGGGCAAAGGTCAGCCGGCGCGTGCCATGGACGACCGCCAGGTTGTCCGGTGCCAGCGCCAGCGCCTCAAGCCAGAAGTCGCGCAGCGTCTGCAGCCGTGGTTTCCGCACAGGCCTGGGAGTTTCGCCGAGCAGCTTCGCGAGCACCGGTTCGATCGAGTCGGCCACATGACGGTTACCGAACTCGTTCGGGTGGTTGCGGTCGAGCCAGCAACAACGTCGGTCGATGATGCGCTCCTGGATGTTGGGAACATAGGGCGCGTCGTACCTCGCGGCGACAGCGGCCTCCACGTCGCGGTAGGCAACGGCGCGCTCGTCTATCCCATACTGCTTGGGCGTGCGGTCGCCGGCCTCGTCGAGGTAGGGGCCAAACACCCCGAGCACCACGGGCCGGGCGCCGATGGCGCGCAAGCGTTGCAGGATCTGCTCGAGATCGGCCGCCCAGGCCTGGCCCGGGCGTTCGTTACGCCACCAGTCGTTGGCGCCCAGTTCCACCAGCACGATATCCGGATGCTCGGCCAGGACGTCGTTTTCAAAACGCAGCAGGGCCTCGACGAAACTGTCGCCTCCGTTGCCGCGATTGACGAACTGATGCGCCGGAAATCGGTCGCCGAGGATATCACTGAAGCGCCCGTTCTCGCCGCCACACGCTGTCAGGCTGTCGCCAAAGCAGATGATTTTCATGAGCCGCCCTCGCTGGAATTGCCCAAAGACAATAGCGGTGGTGCTGAACATTGCAACACCAATCTTCGCCGAACAGCCCCGACAGCCCGAACAGCCCGCCCAAGAATACGGAAGCACCCTTCATTCTTCCAACTCCCGCAGAACGGGGGCCCGTTCCAGTAATGCGTTCCTGTTTATTGGGCGGAACACGGCGCTTGCCTTTGGCTCACGGTTGCCTAAACTGGTCTCCCGTAAGAGACAACCGGCACCCGCCTAACTGGCGCCCCTGCCGGGCGCGCAGCCAAGCTGGATCTGCGCAGGTTGGCACTTGCGCGTTCGGCGTTCGGTAGGAGGCTGATGTGATTGCCCAGGGTACGGATCATCTGGTCGACGGCAAGTACGGCATCGCCGATCTCATCGATCTCGCCGAGCTTCGCCGGATCTTCGAACGCTTCACCGAGGCCACCGGCTTCACGATCGGCTTCCTGGACCACCCCGGCTTGAATATCCTGATTGCCACCGGCTGGCGGGACATCTGCACCCAGTTCCACCGGACGTGTCCCGTGTCCGCGGCCATCTGTACGAGCAGCAATCGGCGCCTTCTGGATCAACTCGATGAACCGGGGCAACTGGCCATTGAGCAGTGTGATAACGGTCTCGTCGATTGCGCCTTCCCCATCATCATCAAGGGCAAGCACATCGCCAGTCTGGCCGCCGGGCAACTGTTGACCGAGCCCCCCGATCTTGAGCGGTTCAAGCGCCAGGCCAAGCTTTTTGGGCTCGACGAGCAGGACTATTTGCGCGCTCTCGCTGAAGTTCCGGTGGTCCCGGAGGCGCGACTTCGGAGCGTGACGACATTCCTGGGGGAAATGGCGATCGTCTTCACGCAACTCGGTTACGCTCGCCTGACGGCCAAGGACGAGGCCGAGCGCCTTGAGAACGAAATCGCCGTCCGCAAACAGGCCGAGGAGGCGCTAGCCGCGGAGCGGGAACGGCTGCTGGTGACGTTGCGCAGCATCGGCGACGGCGTGATCACAACCGACACGTCCGGGCGGATTGCCCTGATGAACCGGGTGGCTGAGGCCCTCACCGGATGGTCGCTGGCCGATGGCGTCGGGCGACCGCTGCGCGAAGTCTTCAGCATCATCAACGAGCAGACGCGCGAGCCGTGCGAGGACCCCGTGGGCAGGGTCATCCGCTCCGGGCAGATCGTCGGCCTGGCGAGCCATACGGCGCTGATCTGCCGCGATGGCCGGGAACGGTTGATTGCGGACAGCGGCGCCCCCATACGTGATCAGGGTGGCAACATCGTGGGCGTCGTGCTGGTCTTCAGGGACGTCACGGACAGGCGGAAGGCGGAGGCGACGTTGCGGAACGCACAGCGGCTGCAGTCGCTGGGCGTGCTTGCCGGCGGCATCGCCCATGACTTCAACAACTACCTCGGGGGTATTCTGGGGCACGTGGATCTGGCCCTCGACAGCGCTAAGGCGGGCGATCTGGCGCAGGTGGCCCTTGAACTGGGCCAGGTATCCAGCGTGATCGAGAAGGCGAGGAACCTCACGCAGCGACTCCGCACGTTTGCTAGGGGCGAGATGCCGGTGTTGAAAACCGGATCCGTCGTCGAGGTCGTCCGGGAAATTGCCGCCTTCTCGACTGCCGGTTCCAACGTGGCTCTGGTGTTTCACGCGGGCGCCGATCTGCCGTGTTGCTCGTTCGACGCCAATCAGATTGCCCAGGTGGTCCAGAACCTGGTTCTAAACGCCAAGGAGGCGATGCCGCGCGGCGGTGTCGTCGAGGTTTCCGTGGAGCGCGAAGTGGTCGGCGAATCGCACCCCCTGGTGGCCCCCGGTTCCTACGTGCGAATCTCGGTGCGCGATGCCGGCGAGGGGATTTCCGCGGAGATCATGCCCCACATCTTCGACCCCTTTTTCACCACGAAGCCTACGGGAAGCGGATTGGGGCTGGCCATCTGCTACTCAATCGTCAAGAAACACCAGGGCTACATGGAGGCCGCCTCGCCGGCCGGGAAGGGATCCGAGTTCGTGGTCTACCTCCCCGCCGTCCT
>CAZZCT010000051.1:0-14244 GCA_964652365.1 uncultured Lentisphaerales bacterium | reverse complement strand
GTGCAGGCATCAGGGAAAAGGCACCGCGCTGGTGATGGACGACGAGGAGTCCCTTCGAGCGGTCGCGAGTTCCATGCTCGAGCGGATGGGATACGACGCGACCACAGCCAGAAATGGCAAAGAGGTCCTGGAGATCCTGAGCCAGCGGCCATTCCAACTGGTCATGCTCGACTTGACGATTCCTGGGGGCATGGGTGGCGTCGAAACCATTCGCGAAATCCGGAAACGGAACCTGGCTGGCACGACGGTCATCGCGATGACCGGCTATTCGGAAGCCCAGGTTATAACTGATCCTGAAAAGTGCGGCTTTGATGGCAGCATCGCCAAGCCGTTCACGATGGCGGACCTTGCCCGCCTCCTTAATAAAGTCACGCAGCCAAGGGCGGCTACATGATGGAGTCCGCAAGAAAACTCTCGATGCGGTCTTCGTGCATGGACCGGCCTGATTCATTCATCATCTGAATGGTCTTGACATAGCGTTGCCCTATCTGTATTAACACTGTCCGATACAGATGAACCAGCGTTTCACTATCGAGCCGGGGTCACTGGCCGAGACCATGCCGTACGTGCGGGTTCAGGATGAGCTTCGCCGACTGATCCGGGAAGGTCGCTGGGCGATCGGCGCATCGCTGCCTGGGCGGCGCGAGCTGGCGCGGTCATTCGGCACCGCAGTCAACACCATCAACCGGTCCATCACGAATCTGGTGGCCGAGGGATTCCTCCAGACCAGCGACCGGCGCGGCACCTTCGTGGCGGAGGCGCTTCCTCGCTCGTGGCCTGCCAACCCGCGACCGGCCTCGACCGCGACAGTCGGCATCCTGACGTGGACGGGGCGCGGAAGCGATTTAGGCAATTGGGATGCGACGGTGCAGCATGCGCTGGAGTCGACCTTCTCGTCGCTCGCCATCCGCACGCGTCTGTTTGGAACCCCGTATGACTCCGCAACCGGCATGGATGTGGCCCTGGATGCGGCCAGCGCCGCCGGGGTCGGGGCGCTGGCGGTGGCCTATTTCGACGGACCAGCCGGCTGGGTCGACACCCTCATCCGCGTCGCACGGGCGGGTGTTCCGCCGCTCATGGTCGTCACCACCCAGAACCTGCCGTTTCCAGTCAGCCATACCGCCGTTGACGAGGTGGGTGCCGGCTATGCCGCCGCAGACCATCTCCTGCATTGCGACTACGCCCACGTGCGCTTTCTGCTCCCGTTTCAGCCGCCGGCCTGGCTCCAGAAGCGGCTCGACGGCACCCGTCAGGCTCTGACGCTGGCCGACGCCGACGTCTCCAACCTGGAAGTGGGGCCTGCCGCGTGTGCGCCGAGCTGGCCGGCCTGGCAGGCGCTCCAGCAATCGCCGGCCGCGGCCGTACTCATCGCCGAGCAGGTCGATCGGTTCATCCAGACCGTGCCCCTCGGATCCGCCGGTCTGATCGTGCCGACCGACGTGGTGGCTGTGCTCGTCCGGCAGGCGCTCCTGGAGCGCGGCCTCTGTCCCGGTCGCGACGTCGGGCTGATCTCCTTTGACGACAGTCCGGCGGCCGCGAGCCACGGCCTCACCAGTCTCCGCCAGCCGCTGGCGGAGATGGCTGGAGCGACGGCCCGGGCCCTGGCCGGAGCCCTGCAGGGGCACCCTTTGCCCACGCAGGTCAGATTCCTCCCGCGATTGATCTTGCGCGGTTCCACACAACACGGTCCGCCGGCCAAGCCGGCTGGACCCGCTGGTTCGCCTGCGATAGTGCGGCGGCTTAGGAAGACCAAGGAATGCATCCATGGAAAACATGCGTGACCGAACGGCACGGGGTATCGCACTGGGGTTGGCCCTCCTGACCCCAGCGCTCCTGGTAACTCCGGCGATGGGCTTTGACGGTGGCAAGGGCGCGGCCGAGGTCTTCGGCCTGACCCCGGCTCAACTGGCCACCAGCTACTCTGTGCAGGAGCTATCGTGTTCCGCCCCAGCCAATGTCTTCTGGCCGGGTGACGAGATGGCTTTCACCGTCCAGATTGTCAACAAGTCGGATCAACCACTCGCGGCCAAGGGGCGCGCGGAGACCATCGCCTATGCCACGGCTTGCGATCCGCTCGACGGCTGGGTCCAGTTCTGCCGCAAGGTGGGCGACCTCGGTTCGGTGCCCGTGAACGTCGACATCCCCGCCAAGGGCTTCGCGGATGTGGTGATCAAACCCACCCGGCCGACGCGGTTCGGTGCCTACGCGCTGGTGATCGATCTGCCGGGCCAGGGACGGCAGTTCGCTGCCGCCTTTCTGCTCACGCCACCAGCGACTCCTGGCAAGGTGCAGCACCCCACGTACGCGCTGGATCTGCGCGAGTGCAGCCCGGAAATGTGCAGCCTCTGGCAACGCCTCGGCATCAAGGCGACCCGCAACGAATGGGGCTATGTCCGGACCGACAGCGCGGCCTATTCCAACCAGATGGCGCAGTTGGCAATGGACTGCAAGACCATGGCGGAGCATGACATCACCGCCATGCTTTGCATTGAAGGGGGCGACCGGTCGACCATGCCGCTCGGACTCATCCGCTCCCACCTGAACGAGAAGGCCGAGGGAAAGTTGGACTACCCCGGCGACTTCGCCTGGATGCCCCAGTTCGATCCGGACTTCCAGAAGTGGTGCCGCGAGATCGCCGGCCGCTTCGGGTGGCCCAATGGGCCGGTTAACGCAATGGAGCTTTGGAACGAGCCCTGGGAAGGCTGCTCCATCTCCGGCTGGGGCGCCGACCTGCCGCGCTATCGCGAAATGTACGAGCGCATGGCCGTCGGCATCGTCGAGGCGCGCGAGAAGGACAAGGTGCAAGTCCTCATCGGCGGAACCTGCTCCTCCATGAACACCGAGGATAAGCTGTTCCCGGACGGCAAGAACACGTTCCTCAAGTGGCTCGATTTCACCAGCATTCACTATCAACCCATGGGAAGCGTGCCCACGCTGATCCCCGCCTGGATGGAGCGCCAGTCACCCTTCGGTCCGGTGCGGGCCTGGGACACCGAGAGTTGGTTCGCCAACTCTGAGGACCGCGTGGCACCTGTGATCGCTTCCATGCGCGCCCAAGGCCTGTCGCGCACGGCCGGTGTGCTGCACGACATCATCCGCGACGTTCAGCGCGTCGACATCCGCACGGACGACGGCAAGACGAAGAAGGTGGGTGTGGTACAGGCCTGGGCCTGCGGCGCCGGCATTGCGGCCACGCAACATTTCCTCGGCGAACGGGGATTCCGGGAACTGCTCTTCAAGGGCGGTCTGCCGTGGGTCTTCGTGTTCGACGGGCTCCCCACGGCCAAAGGCAAGCCCAACCCGGATGACGGCACCGTGCTCGTGGTCGGCGACCTCGGGAAAGCCTACTACGGGCGCAATCTCCTGAAATACAGGTCCGTGCAAGGCCTGGCGAATGCGGCGCCCCTGGAGAAACTGCAGCGCCAGCTCGACACGCTTCCGGCCGATGCGCCCAAGGCCAGTCGCGACGAACTCGCCCGGGCCATCGCCGTGGCCGAGGTCCTGGACGGCGCCAGCCTCACGCTGCCCTCGGTCGGCGGCTTCCTTCTGTACGACTACCTCGGCAATCCCATCGACCCGGTCAAGGACCAACTGGTGGTCCCGCTCAACGGCGACGGCTATTTCCTGCGCACCAACGGCAAGAAAGGCTCCTTCGCGAAGATGCTCACCGCGCTGTGCCAGGCCACCATCCAGGGAATCGAGCCGGTGTGCATCCAGGCCGGCGACATGACGGCGCGACCGGACCGCCAGCCGACCGTGAGCATCACGCTGGCGAACATCCTCAATCGGCCCGTGACCGGCACAATGAAAGTCAGCCTCGGCGACCTGACGGTCCAGGCGCCACCCCAGCCGCTGACCCTGGCCGGCGGTGCGACAACCACACTGGTCGTACGCGTCACCGGCGGCGAAGGCCGGGAGGACAACGTCTATCCGCTGACCGTTCGCTTTGACGCCGGCAAGGACGGCGCGGCGTCGCTGTCGGAGAAGCTGCATGCCAACGTCATCGCCCGGCGCACCGTCGCCGTCGATGGGAAACTCGAGGACTGGGCCGATGTCCTGCCCACGATTGTGACCTGCGCGGGTGACAGCGGCCCGAACCTGACCGAGAAGGCCTGGTTGCCTTTCGTCAAGTTCCCCGACAAGGCGGGCGCCGGGCTGACCGTGAGTTACCTGGCGTACGACGCCGACCACTTCTACTTTGCGGCCAAGGTTGCGGACAGCACCCCGGATGGCGGCGGCGTGCGGTTTGCTACGCGCGACGACGACCAGTATTACTACCCGGAGGTGTGCTACCAGTCCGCTGATACCGAGCACAAGAACCCGCTCACCTGGCCCGCAGGCGTGCGGCGCTACTCCTACCGCAAGAACCCCGACTTGCCGTTCAGCGGCGATGCCGTCCAGATTGCCTTTAACGTGCTGCCTGGCGAACGGAAGGGGCTGTACGAGTATCCAGCGGGAACGATGCCGAAGTTCATGGTCCACGCCGATACCGACTATGAGTACTTCCTCCACCCGGTGGCGGCCCGGTACGGCGGCGGAACCGAGATCTGGCGTCTGTTGGCCCCGGGCGTTCCGCGCAAGCACTTCTACCCGCGGCAACCGAAGGCCGAGAAGGATGGCGGCCCCGTCACAAGCGGCAAGCTGGCGGTCGTGCAGGATGGCAACACCCGCATCGTCGAATGCGCGTTGCCGTGGTCGGAGCTTCCTGACGTGAAGGCGGCTTTGGATGCTGGCCGGAACATCAAGTTCTCGCTCCGCGTGACGGACGACAAGGGGCCCAGCTACGAACTGGCCGCGGGGCGCAGCGTGTCGAAGCAGAACAACCTGGCTTTTCATGCTTATTGGGAGACGCATTGGGCCAACGAGGTGGAGTTCGGGTTCGAGAAGTAGGCCGGGTCTCGAACCCAGCGAGGGAGGACCGCGCACGCGTTCGGGCAGACCGGAATGTTGCGGATGAAGGGGTAGTCAAGGAGGGGAGACACAGTCATGAGACATTGCAGACTCCTCCTGGCGGCTGCCGCAGGCTTGGTTCTGCGGTCCGGTTGGGCGACAGCGCAGTTGCCGGCACAAGGCTCAGTCACGCTGACGGCTTTCACGTCCGGCTCGTTCCGCTGGATGGACGTGGCCGGCAACCTGTACGCCACGGCCTACCGTGCCACTTACAACTACACGCAGGCCACCGTGGTGGTCGCGTACCGCACCCGTGGCGAGATGCTGACCGGCACGGTCACCGCATCGAACCTGAAACCGAACTTCGCCTATCAGCTCAAGCTGACCGGACTGCCCGAGACCAACCCGCAAGCCAACGAGAACCTTGGGTTCTCCGGACGGTGGTGGAAGGAAGATTGGAGCGGTTCAGCCTGGGTGAATGGCTGGAACCTTAACAACAAGGGCACTGGCTATTCCCCAACTCCCAACGACATTACCTACCTCTCCATGAGAGACGTCGGCGCTCCGACAAGCCCGACCGGGCGGAAGTACCGCTTCACTGCGTACCGAGTCCTCGACCACTTTGTCACCGACTCGGCCGGTAACGCGACACTCAGCTTTGTGGCCGACTGCTCCTATCACGTCCTATTCAAGACATCCCAGCGAACCCCCGTTACGGGCGATGGCCCGGTCAAAACACGCGTGTTCGATCCGGCGCCAGGTACGCCCGCCTACGACACCGATTACCCTGCAACCACGGTTGGCGTCTACGGGGAGTGGGAACGGCTGCCTGCGCATGGTATCTTCCTCGCAGCGGGCTCGTACGCGTTGGAGTTTCTGCTGACGGAGGAGTCTTTCCACGACAGCGGCCTTGGCGGATGGTGGGCTCACGCCTGCCATGGCGCGGCTCAGTTTACGATGGCGACCGACGCGCCACGCACGACCGTGGTCATCGTGCGGTAAGTCCACATAGGGAGCATGCGACATGATCAAGGTGATGCTGATCGGTGACTCGATCCGCCTGAGTTACCAGGCCAGGGTTCGAGAACTGCTGCAGGGGCAGGCCGACGTCCAGGGGCCTGACGACAACTGCCGCTTTGCGGCTTATACGCTCTTCGGGCTGGCCAGATGGGTGCCTGACAACGACTATGACGTGATCCAGTGGAACAACGGGCAGTGGGACACTTGCCACATGCCAGACGGACGGATTCATACGCCCCTGCGTGTTTATCTCAGCCTCCAGAAGCGCATTGCCAAGGTCTTGCGACCCAAGGCCAAGCGGCTGCTCTTCGCCACGACCACCCCGGTGCATCCCGACCAGTTCGAGACCGCCGTGCTGAACGGACGCAAGAACGCCGACATCGCGGTCTATAACCAGGCCGCAGCAGCCGAGCTATCGGCTCTGGGGGTCGAGATAAACGACCTGCACACACCGGTTGTTCAGGATATCCAGCGCTACATTTGCCAGGACAGAGTCCATCTTTCGGTGGACGGCGTGGAGTTGTGTGCGCGGCAGGTAAGCTGCATGGTGGGCGGCCTAGTCGCGAAGCCGCTGACCCCGAACGCAATGCTGCAGCAATAGTCGACCAACGGAGACCACTATGGGCCAGAAGCCTCAAACATTCAGGACCGCCGTCACGGTTCCGGTGACGACCAAGTACCTGCTGTATCTGCCTGACCAGTACCGCGCCTCCAAAGCCAAGTGGCCGCTGATGCTCTTTCTCCATGGCGCCGGCGAACGCGGCGACGACCTCAGCAAAGTCGCTGTGCACGGCCCGCCGAAACTCGTGTCGACCGAGGGTCGGGCGTTCCCGTTCGTCCTGGTATCGCCCCTCTGTCCGGCAAACGATTGGTGGTCCGGCGCGCTGCAGATCGCAGCGCTCGGTAAGCTTCTCGATGACGTCGTGTCGCGATACCGGATTGACCGGACAAGGATCTACGTCACGGGTCTCAGCATGGGCGGGTATGGCACGTGGAGCCTTGCCCAGCAGTTTCCCAAGAGGTTCGCAGCCATTGTGCCGATCTGCGGGGGCGGAGACCCGGCTAAGGCGGCTAGCATCGCGCAAGTTCCGACCTGGGTCTTCCACGGGGCGCAGGACAAGGTGGTGCCGCTGAAGAGGTCGCAGGAGATGGTAAGGGCGCTCAAGAGGGCTGGCGGCAAGCCCAAGTTCACAGTCTACCCTGAGGCCGGCCACGATTCGTGGAGTGCTGCCTACAGCAATCCAGCCCTGTATGAGTGGCTGCTCAAGCAGTCACTGCCCTGCGGTAAGTCGTAGGCGGCACCAGCACCGGAGAAACGGCGTGCATGTAATCGCCATACAGGCCGACATTACGACCCTGACGGTCGACGCCATTGTCAACGCTGCCAACTGCACTCTTCTGGGCGGTGGCGGGGTAGACGGGGCCATCCACCGGGCTGCTGGGCCGCGGTTGCTCGCCGCGTGCGTCCTGCTGGGCGGCTGCAAGACAGGCGACGCCAAGATCACCAAGGGGTACCGGCTGCCGGCCAAGTTCATCATCCATACCGTGGGTCCGGTCTGGCATGGCGGCACCACGGGCGAGCCGGATCTCCTCGCATCCTGCTATCGGCGATCACTGGAGGTAGCGGTCGAGAACGATGAAGACGCTTGACGCAAAGCATTACCTGCTCAGCCTGTCGCTCCGGCGTGACAAGGTTCCCTCTTTCACGGCATACCCGTACTCTCTCCCCGTTGTGCGCAACCTCACCAGGATTGACTTCCACCCCAACGTGACCTTCATTGTCGGCGAGAACGGCACCGGGAAGTCTACACTGCTGGAAGCCATCGCCGTGGCGTGCGGTTTCAACGCGGAAGGTGGCACGCGGAAGTTCAACTTCTCGACTCGATCATCACACTCGCCACTGCACGATGTCCTGGCGATAGGCAGGGGGCTCAAGCGTCCCAGGGATGGGTTCTTCCTTCGAGCTGAGAGTTTCTTCAACGTCGCCACGGAGATCGAACGCCTGGATGCTGAGCCGGCAGCCGCTCCGCCGATCATCGACTCCTATGGAGGGCGCTCACTGCATGAGCAGTCTCACGGGGAATCATTCTTCGCGCTTCTCACCGAGCGCTTTGGCGGCGAAGGCCTGTATCTGTTGGATGAACCCGAAGCCGCACTGTCGCCAAGCCGCCAGTTGGCACTGCTCGTGCGGCTGCATCAGCTCGTGAAGGCGCGATCCCAGTTCATTATAGCCACGCATTCACCCATCCTGATGGCCTACCCGGAGGCTGCGATCTTTGTTTTGACCGAACAGGCAATCACACGTGTGACGTACACGGACACCGAGCACTACGCGGTGACTCGTGAGTTCCTGAACAAGCACGAAATGATGCTCAAGGACCTGCTTGCCGAATAGATGCGACCATGCCCCAGAAAATCCACACCACCCACACCGGGGCGCAAATCAAGGCAGGAACGCGACCATGGTCGAACTGGATGGACGGGGTCGGCCAAGACCACAAGAGGACAGCCCAATGATCCGCCCCTGCACAGTTCAGGATCAGGACGCGATCTATGAGATCGTCAATGACGCTGCCATGGCCTACAAGGGCGTGATCCCGGCTGTCCCCACCCACGGTGCATCAGATGATCCTGACGCTGGAGAAGAAGGGGCTGATCCAGCTCACTCCGGGCGTGGCTCACTCCATCAAGGTGCTGGTGCCGGCGGAGCAACTGCCCCGGTTCGAGTGACATGAACTGCGACAGAAGGTGGACGACATGAAGGTTGCGCTGGCTATCATCGGGGTCATCCTGTTGCTCGTGCTCATCTTCCAAATCGCCACGGCCGTCTACACCGGCAGGACCGAACACCAGCGGTACCGCCTGATCACGAGAGACGGCGAAGTCGAGATCCGGTTCTATCCCGAGGCGGTCATGGCCACGGTGGTCAGTCCCGATGGAACCTATCAAGGCAGTGCCAACAGGAACTTCGGACGCCTGGCCGGCTACATCTTCGGGGGCAATAAGAGGGCCGAGAAGATCGCGATGACAGCGCCTGTGCACATGGAACTGGGAACAAACGGTTCCAGCATGAGCTTTGTCATCCCGTCCAAGCACAGTACGGAGGATCTGCCCCAGCCGAACGACGGCGGCGTTACACTGCATAGCGTGCCTTCGGAGTACGTGGCGGTCGTCCGTTTCGGCGGTTTTGCGTCGGACGCCGTGATCCAGGCCAAGCGTGATGTTCTCGCCAAGTTGCTGGCAACGAAGGGCATTCAGCTCAAGGGCAACTTCCGGTTTCTGGGCTACAACCCGCCGTTCCAGTGGTTCGGACGGCGTAACGAGGTGATCGTGGGGGTAGACTGGAAGGACTAGAGGGGCCTCCCTGCGAACGGCTATGACTGCACTTGAGCAAGAGATTTCGGACCGGTTGCTCGCCGCCGGCGCTGCGGTGGTGGGAGTCGCCGACCTGGCGCCGCTCGATGATGCGACCCGACAGGGCTTTCCCATGGCCGTCTCGTTCGCCATGCCGCTAACCCCATCGATTGTGGCGGAGATCACGGAGGGGCCGACCGAGGCCTACTCGGGTGAGTACAGCCGCCTTAATGCCTTGCTGACCCAGGCAGCGCAGGATCTTGCCGATCTCATTGTAAGCCGAGGATGGAAGGCGCAGGCACGTCCTGCCACCGGCGACTGGTCTGTTGCTTCATTGCGAGCTCCGTTTCAGCACAAGACGGCCGCGACGCTTGCCGGGTTGGGTTGGATCGGCAAGTGCGCCCTGCTCGTTACCCCTGAGTATGGTCCGGCTGTCCGATGGGCCACCGTGCTAACCGATGCGCCGCTAACGACCGGGGTTCCTATAGCCGAGTCACGCTGCGGCGACTGCACGGCATGTGTCGATATCTGCCCAGGCAAGGCTTGCTCGGGCCGGAACTGGAGCCAGGGCATGCTGCGGGAGGAGTTCTGGGACCCGAAAGCCTGTATGGCCGGCATGCAGAAGATCAGCATGGCCCGGCTGGGGCGCTCCGGCATCTGCGGCATGTGCATTGCCGTCTGCCCATTCACGCAGGCGTACCTGAGACAATCAGGCCTCGATGCGGAGCACACAACATGATCAAGGTGATGCTGATAGCCTCCCTTCTAGCAATCACCGAGGAGTCTACGAGCGTTCTGCCCGATTACAGTCGTATTCCGATCTCTTTTGAGGTTCACTCGGTGTTTGAAGTATTGCATCGTCACGCCGTACTGCGTCAGACAGTGCTTGTCTGGAAAGACGAGGGCATTTGGCGGCACGCTGTACGTAGATGTAGAACAGCGTAAGGCTGCCTACCTGGCGGACATTTACCCTGGAGCAGCCGTTCCGGAGCTGCCCGCTGGGCTTGCGTGGCGGGGCTGGGCGTGGCTATCGCTCTGGCCGGATCTGGGGAGCCTGTGGAAGAAGAGGAGTCGGTATAGATGAAGCACGCTATTGCCATCTGGAACTACTGCTGGGACGCCGGTGCGACTCCCGCGTGGATCGACGAATTCGCCGACGCTGGTTTTGACGCCATCAGCTTCCACCCGAACCAGTTTGCAGGAGGTCAATCCAGGCATCTTCCTGCCATCGTCGATCTGCTGCGACGTCGGGGTCTCATCGCGACAGTCCATGGGGCCGTCGGCATGGATAAACAAGTCATCAAGGTCCTGGTCGAGGCCATGGGAGACCGGCTCCATGCCTTCACGATGGATTCAGCCATGTGCGAGGACTCCCTGGGCAAGCATCACGATGCCCGGAGGATTGCCGACGCATTGTCCTATCTCCAGCAGGTGACGACGGGTTCTGACGTATGGCTGTGACCTGGTATCTTTACGTGATCCGGACCGTTGGCGGCGCCCTATACGCCGGCATTACCACGGATGTCAGGCGTCGTTATCAGGAGCATTCCACCGGCGGACCCAAGGCAGCCAGATTCCTGCGTGCACACCCGCCACGAGAACTTGTGCTCAAGCGCCGCATCGGTTCACGCTCCCTGGCGCTCAAGGTGGAGTACCGGTTCAAGCAGCTCTCCAAGCGGGCCAAGGAGGCAATCATCATGGCAGGCAAGCTGCGTTTTGACCGCGAAACTGGAGGCATCCGGGGATGAGTATCGGGGGCGTGGAAACCATTTCGTCGGTCAGGCCGGATTACCTGCGACGAGCAGAGGCATGAGCAAGGTCAAGCCAGTCCGATGCGTTCTGCTCACAGTGTTGACGGTGGGTGTCGCGGCTTTTGTTTTTCGCGGCGTGCTGTGCCGGTCGGCCGTCGCGCTTATGCAGAGAGTCAAGGGCCGGGCTACGGTCGACGAGCGCCTGCAGCAGTTCGGCGCCGCTGCCCGTAGTCGCATGGCCCCCGATTTTCAGCGCATTGCCCTGGCGTATCCCCCAAGGCGGGTAACGCTGGTCGGCTTGAAGCACGAGAAGCGTCTGGAAGTCTGGGTTGCGGACGCTACGGGCTCGTTTCAGAGCCTTCGCTCTTACCCGATACTGGGTGCGAGCGGCACCTTGGGTCCCAAGCTACGCGAAGGTGACCGGCAGGTGCCCGAGGGGGTGTATCGGATCGACTCCCTGAACCCGAACAGCCTGTACCATGTCGCACTTCGCGTGAACTATCCTAACGAGTTCGACATGGCCAAGGGAGCGCAAGACGGCCGGAAGAACCTTGGTGGCGACATCGTGATCCACGGGAAGACAGGCTCGGTCGGCTGCCTGGCCATGGGTGACCCGGCTGCTGAAGATCTCTTCTGCCTGGCGGCTGATACCGGGCTGCATAACATTGCTGTCATCCTCAGTCCTGTGGACCTGCGTGTGCAAAAACTGCCGCCTGAGCTACTAGAAGACCCACCGTGGGCGCCGGATTCATACGAAACCATCAAGCAGGCGCTGGCGGAAATGCATGCGGAAGTGCTACCCAGCCATCCCGTCGACGCCCCGTGGCAGAAGGTCCAACTGGATCTGACATCCCTCGACCATGACGGCCTGCGCGGGCCAGCCGACGGGAAGGTCGCCGTAGCCCTCGGCCGGCGAAAACGCCAGCCGGCAATGCAGCACACGGAGGCGCGGAAGCGCGGCCGGTCAATTCTCGTCTGCAAGCTGCAGGCCCAGCCTTCGCGACCGTGGTCTGCGATCATCGTTGCCCGACTCGCCTGTCCGTGGGAGAATGCCGCCATGCGCTGGGGTCATGTAGCAGGGGTGATTGGGCTGACGGCGGCCGTCTCGGCTGGCGCGGGAGTGCGGATCACATCGCTGCAGGTGGCCCCCACGGTCGCCTACCCGCCGGCTACCGGCGCCGGGTACGCTGTCAGCAACCACGTCTCCAGCGAAGGTGTCGAGGTCCAGTTGCGTCTGCACGGACATCACTTTGCGACCATCGTGACCAACGGTTCCGTAATGGCGATCCGGCCACACCCCGGCGTTGACCGTAACGGGTGGGGTAGCACGCTCTATCTTCAGCCGTTCATTGCGAGGGCCGTACTCGGTCATGCGACCATCCGCAGCGCCACGGTGTCGCCAGCTGGAGTTCTGCTCGACGTCTCCGGGCTCGTGGCGCAGGGCGCCGTCGGCAGCTATGGATCATGGTCCATCACCAACCTGGTGCTGCGATACGACCCACTCGGCAAGCGGGTCACAGGCGGCGGGGTCTACCGGATCGCGCTGGACGGGCCGGTTGCGGCAGCCGGCGGCGACCTGAACCTTTACAAACTGGCCAGCAACTACCTGGACGACGTGCCCTTGCTGGACGGCACGGTGGGCGACACCGGCGACATGACCCACGCCGACTACACCACGGACTCGACATCTGACACCTGGGTGCCGCCACTCCAACCCGGTCACTACCCCGGTCCGGCGACTGACCGCCTGTCGATTACCGCGCACGGCGATTTCTGCGACGTGGACGCCTTGGCGCAGAGCGAGACCAACTTCCGAGCGATCCAGGCGGCCTACAAGCCGTCGCTGCGCGTGGACCTCGTGGCGCAGGTGCCAGGCTACAGTCTGATCCCGGGGTTCGGCTACCAGACCAGCCTGAGCCGGATCTACCTAGCCGACAACGTGGGCATCACGCCGGTCATTACATCGGGCTCGGTAACGACGCAGTTTGTCTACGACGTGGCGATCGAGTCTTGGGCGCTTCCCGGTGACGGCACGGGTATGGACGTCCTTCTGTACGCTACGGCGGATGTTGCCACCAACTGGACATCCATCGAGGTCTACATGGAGGAGTCGCTCGCCGTATGCCGCACCAACCGACTGGTCGGGTTCATCGGCCACACAGGCACGACGAACTACCACGGCTCCGTGGAGATTCCTCAACGCCCGGGATCGGATGACAACGGGGGCTACCTCCGGCTGGTGGCCCCGTACAGGTCGAACAGCACGCCGCCGTAACGGCACTCTTAAGGGAGCTCCCATGCCCCTCGCAAAAAGCATCCGACGGATCGTAACCGGCACCCAGCAGGTGGACGGCGCAGGCGTCCACCTGGTGCGCGTACTTGGGCCGGCCACCACCAAGGAGTTCGACCCCTTCCTGATGCTGGATGCGTTTGATTCACGCAACCCGGCCGACTACATCAAGGGCTTCCCCTGGCACCCGCACCGGGGCATTGAGACCGTGACCTACCTGATTGCCGGCGACATCGAACACGGCGACAGCCTGGGCAACAAAGGCCACATTCGAGACGGTGGCTGCCAGTGGATGACCGCCGGCAGCGGCATCATCCACCAGGAGATGCCGCAAGCCTCACCCCGGATGCTGGGGCTGCAGCTCTGGATCAACCTGCCGTGCAAGGACAAGTGGGTCCGGCCCCAGTACCGTGATCTGACGGCCGCTCGGATTCCCAAGGTTCAGGAAGCGGCCGGTACCATCGGCGTGATCTCAGGCACCTACGGCAAGGCCAAGGGCGCAACCCAAGGCGACTACGTGCAGGCCCTGCTGCTGGACGTCACTCTGAAGTCGAACGCTACGTGGCGCCTGTCTGTTGACTCACAGGCCACGCTCTTCATCTACATTGTGGAGGGGGCAGGGGCGGTCGGCGAGCCGGCTACGCCAGTTGTCAGACGTCGGGCGGTCCTGTTCGGCGACGGTAACGAGTTTGCCGTTCAGGCCGGACCGGAGGGCATGCGCTTCGTGCTGTGCGCCGGCCGGCCGCTGCATGAACCCATTGCCTGGGGCGGCCCGATCGTGATGAACACGCAGGAAGAACTGGACCAGGCGTTCGACGAGCTCGACAAGGGCACCTTTATCCGAGAAAGAAAGGTATCCGGACCATGACCGTGCTGGGCGAGAACCCCTGTTCTGCGAGAGTTGCCGCGAAGCCTGCCGCAGTTTCGTGCGCTTGACCC
>CAZZCT010000050.1:0-29081 GCA_964652365.1 uncultured Lentisphaerales bacterium | reverse complement strand
CGCCCAACGAATGGCATCTCACAGCCGAGACGCTTGCGCCTGCCACGACCGCCCGATTCATGACAGTGCTGGTGCCTGGACGCAAGGGCGATGCTTTGCCAAAAATCAAGAAGCTGCGGGGCGAAGGAACCATCGGCGTGCAAATCGGCAATGTGAGGGTGCTGGCGCCGGAAACCGGCATGACAGGCCTGATCCGGCATGCGGGCGTGGAAGCCCAAGCCGCCCTGGTTGCGGTCTGCGGCGACGCGCTGATCGGCGCCGACGCCACGCAAATCAAATGGCAGGGCCGGACCCTCCTGGAAACCGATGCGCCGCAGACGTGGATTGGAAAATGATACCACGTGGGATAACAACAACAGGCGATGGATGGATTCCGCGTCGCGGACCGCGCCGGAAAAAGCGCGCGTGATAGAGGCCCGTCCACGGCGTGGTCGCATGTGGCGCAGACGTAGAAGAAGACGGGAAGATTGGATGATTGGAATGTCGAAGTGCCTGACGGATGTCAGGGGGCGCCATTCGCCGTCAAACCTGTAGCAAGGCCGGCAACCGGCGGGTGCGGTATTTGATGGTCGAACAGGCTTGGCGCTGGTTGCGCTGGCAACCGAACAGCGAGTTGGCGCGGTGGTACAAGGAGCGGTTCAGCCACAGCAGCGCGCGGATGCGACGTATCGGCATCGTGGCGCTCCCCGATCATCCGGGGACACGGATAGAAGGTGGTTCCGACGCATAGACGTCGTGACGTCGCATCGGACCGGCCGCTCGGACAAAACATCGCCCTGATAAGATGACTTGGAAAATGGCTTAGAGCAAAAAAGAAATAGTCGCCGTTGTCGCTTGACCAAGCCTCATAGAAGGGCCGGCGCTCTTGTCCTCCCGTAGCCTATTGGCGAAGGAGGATGCGCCGCGCGCGCGGCCGGGCGGCCCTGCTGTTGCATGATTTGCCTGCGGCCACGGCAGGAACGTCTCCGTCGCCAAAGTCAGGGCGATGGTGCTCGCCAGTGGGCATCAATGCCTGCGGACGCAGGAAGAGCCGTTCCCTTCCCCCGCGGCGTTGCGGCCGCACACCGATCTCTCACACGCCGCAAATAGCCCGCTAATGCGCGTGCGCGATCATCTTTCCCATCGCCGCGCATCAGCCGGGGCGGCATGCCCTGATCACGGGCCACCACCGTCAATCGCGGTGGCCACACCCCCGGTACACACGAAAGGTCAATTATGAAGTGTCTTGCAGGTCTCGTTCTGTGCGCCGCATGGGTCGCGGGCGCCGCAACAGTTGTCGATCTGGTTCCCCAGGCCGACACCTGCGTCGCCGAGGCCCAGCCGTCCGTCAACTCCGGCACGACGACGGCGCTGTACGTCGCCAGCCAGGCCGGCGGTTCCTTCCTGGACGAGCGCGTCTGGCTGCGCTTCCCGCTGGCGGCTGAGGTGCCGCCAGGGGCCACGATCCTCTCGGCCGAGTTGCGGCTTTATGTATTCGATGCCGACGATGCCGATGCGCTCGAAGCCTCCGTTCACGGCTGCGACAATGACACCTGGCAGGAAACGGCGCTCACCTGGGCCAACCAGCCGGCCTTCGCGCCGGCCGCGCTCGCCACCGCCACCCTCGCCCCCGCGAAGGACCGCCTCTGGTACGCCTGGGATGTCACCGCTTTCGCGACCAACCAGTGGGCCGGAGACCAGGTCGCCAGCCTCGTGGTCAAGGCCGTGACTGAGGGCGCCGACCCTTGGAGTTCTTACAAAATGAACTCCCGCGAGTTCACCCCCGCCTTCCGCCCCGTGCTGCGCATCACGTACGCCGGACAGTGGCCCGCCACCGACCCCATCCGCATCTTCCACGTCAACGACGCTCACGCTCGCATCGTCCCCCACGAGATCGACGTGCCCGAGGCCGATGACATCCCCCGTTTCGAGCGCGTCGGCGGCGCGGCCTACATCGGCGCGAAGATCCTCGAACAGAAGGCCGCGTTTCCGAACTCGCTGGTGCTGGATGCCGGTGACATGTCCGAGGGCAATCCGGTGGGCGACCTGCGCGGCAACGGCGCCATGGTCGACTTCTACAAGCTGCTCGACGCCAAACTCGAGGCGTTGGGCGGTCGCGGCATCGATGCCGTCGTCGTCGGCAACCACGACGTGCGCGACCGCCGCATGATCGACAACCTCGCCACCAATGGCGCGTTCGCCGTGCTCTCCATGAACATCTGCCACAAGGGGACGCTGACCCCCTATTTTACGCCCTTCGTCACCGTCGATGTCGCCGGCCGCAAGGTGGGCATCCTCGGCTACACCAACGATGAGTCGTCGTACCTGGACGGCGACACCGTGAATCTGATCGACGTCGTCCCCTGCGACTGGTCCGATGCCGACCCCGGCACCATCGACATCAAGCCCTACGTCCAGCAACTGCGCGCGCAAGGGTGCGACTTTGTCGTACTGCTCTCGCACATGGGCCAGAGCCGGCTCTGCACCGAAGAAGACGCGCTGCTCGAATACGACGGCGACGTGCCGCCGCCGGAGGTCGTTGTCTCCGGTCACTGGCACTCCTGGATCGAGACCGCCTGGCAGCCGGCGCAATTGCGCTATCGCACGACGGTCGTGGAGAGCGGCTCGTACCTGCAGTATCTCGGCGACCTCACCGTGAACGGCGACGGGCGCTACCTCGATGCGACCCAGCACATCATCCGCTGCGAGCAGATCGTCCCTGATCCTGACATCGCCAACCTGGTCACGAACCTGATTGCCGAATACAATGCCGGCAACCCGCCCTATGCCCTGGATCAGATCATCGGCTACTCGGCGGTCGATCTCACGATGGACAAGGACAAGTGGTGGTCGCTCAACGAGTACCCGTGGAGTTCGGTCAACGCCGCCGGCGCCTGGATCTGTGACGCCATGTGCTGGAAAGCCGAGTCGCTCGGTTTCGCCTGCGACTTGGCGATCCAGTCCGGCGGCGGCATCCGCCGCGACGTGCCCGCGGGGCCGATCACCTACCTCGAAATCTACGAATGCTATCCGTGGGAAGACGATGACATGGTTCGCGTCCAACTCACCGGCCAGCAGATTTGGGACACCCTCGAAGAGAAGCGTTGCGGCGCCTCGATCTCGCACGACTGGATCGTGTATGCCGACGACGGCGTGATTACCCATGTCGTCTATAACGGCGCGCCCCTCAACCTCGCCGGCAGCTACAACGTCGCGATCAGCGCCTACATGTACCTCCACGAAGGCTTCGCGGTTATCGACCCCATCCCGGAGTACATCGGCCACACCATCCGTGCCAGCACCGTGGAGTACACCGCGCAGTTCGGTCCCGACAACCCCCTGACACTCGGCGGGCCGCGCTATGTGCTCGATACCGAGATGGCGGGTGAGTTCGAGGCCGTGGTCACGATGCCGGACGACGCCGAGGACGAGGCATTTTTCGAGGCCCTGTTCGTGCGCCTGCTGCGCGCCTCGGACGGCACCGTGCGGCAACGCGGTCGGTACGCCAGCGCCGACTTGGTGCGCGCCGACGGCAGCATCAACCCCCGGAACCTCTTCGGCGAGGTCATGCTCTACCGCAGCCACCTGGGCTTTCCTGACGGCCTGCTGCGCAACGGCGACATCATCCGCATCCGCGGTGAGGGCGGGTTTCACGCCGGACTGCCGGAGTTCATCGACCAGGCCGGGATCTACGGCCACGCCCAGGAGTGGGATGTGATCGGCCACGACCCCAGCCTGGCGCAACCAGCCTGCATGCCGACGATCGCGGCCTTCTGGGACGAGGCCCACGAAGGCCGCTACGTGCGCTTCCATGCGCGCAAGTCGACCAGCACCAAGGTTCAGGACGCCACCGGCCAGACGATCACCGTCTACAAGCCGGGCGGCTACTACACCCAGCCGCTTCCCGGTGTCGCTGGCGACTTGCTCGAACTGACCGGCGTCAGCGGCAACCGCAATGAGGAGCGCCGCTTCCGCTGCCACACGGTGCGCCTGGCGTCGGAGGCCGGGGTGACCAATTTCCCGCCCTGGTCGTGCGTGCGGCCCGTGGTACCGTCCCGGCAGGCGGCGGCGCCTTGCCTGCTCGAAGCTGACGCCGGGGCCTTGGGTGGGCCGTCTGGCGGCGGACAGATCACCGTCACCTCCGCGGCCGACAGCCAGGTCGTCGAGGGCGCGCCGGACGCGAACTACGGCGCGACCACATTCATGTACGTGCAGAGCGCGCCGCCGACGGACACCTATCGCAACGAGCGTTCCTGGGTGCGCTTCAATCTGGCCGGCAGTGTGAACGCCGGCACACCCGTGCAGTCGGCGGTGCTGCGGCTCTACTGCTGGCGGGGCACCGGACCGGACCTGGCGGTGGTTGCTTGCGGTTCAACCAGCGACACCTGGGCCGAGACCGGCATCACCTGGGCCAACCAACCGGTTTTCGGCGCGCCCGAAAGCAGCGTCACGCTGCGTGCCGGCCAAAACAACGTCTGGTATGAGTGGGATGTCACCAGTCTGGTCTCCAACAGTGTCGCGACCGGCGATCTGGCGATCTCGCTGGTGATGAAGGCTGCTTCTGAAGGTTTGGTCGCGACGCATTCGTTTGGGTTCGACGGTCGCGAGTACCAGAGCGGAACCTATGCGCCGGAACTCAAGCTCACGACCACGGCCCCGCCCGGCGCCCCGGAAACTGGCCTGACGCAGGTGGCCTTCTTCTACCGTCATGCGGCGGACGGTCGCGCCTGGAGCGGCTGGCAGCCCGCCGGTTCGGTCACCACTCCTCCCTGGCAGACCGCCTTCGGTTTTCCAGCAGGCCCCGGCCACTACGAATTCTACAGCCAGGCCACGGACACGACGGGGGGCGTGGAGCCGCCGCCTTTGCTGGCTGATGCCGGCGCGCAGCTTGCGCCCATCGAAGGCGACCCGGTGCTGCCGCACGATCCAGTCACCCTGGCCTGGGCCTCGGACCCGCTGGGACTGAGTCTCACGCTCTCCATCGCGGTTGAAGACCCCAACGGCGACACGCTCGACGTCTCCTTCTACGACTCGACCGGCGCACTGATCGGCGTCTGCACCGCTGTGGCTTCCGGGCAAACCGCCAGTGTCTACTGGTTCCGCGCGCCCGACAGCGCGGCGACGGGCTGGTATGTCGTGGCGCGCGACAGCACGGGGCGCGAGACGCGCTCCGTGGACGTCCCGCTCGACGGCGGCACAGCCCTGACGCCCGGTGACATCACGATCCTTGGTTATCGCACCAGCGCGCCTGACGGCTTTGCGTTCGTGACCTGGAAGGATTTGCCCGGCGGAACGACGCTGGGCCTGTGGGATCACGGCGCCAACGCCGACAGCACCTTCCGTCTGGGCGAGGGGAGCTTGACGTGGACCGCGCCGGTGGGCGGCGTGCCGTCCGGAACCGTGGTTGTGGTGGCCTGCCCCGTGGGGGCGCCGGCCAGTGCTAATCTGGGCGTTGTCGCCGGTTCGCTCGATCGGCTCACGAGCAGCGGCGACCAGCTCTTTGCCGCCATCGGCGGCGCGTTCCCGCCCGCGGGCGACGGGCCGGCCTTCACATACGCCGGCACGCTGCTTTACGGGCTGAACGTGCGCGGCGACTGGTTGACGGAGGGCGACCCCGAGGACGAGTACCTGTCGGCCCTTCCGGCCGCGCTTCAGGTGCCGCACGGCAACGCCGCCATCCCCTCGCGCAGCAACGGCGACTACAATGGCCCGCGCGTCGGCAAGACGGTGGCGGAGTTCAAAGCCTACGTCCATGACTTGGCCAACTGGCGTCGCAGCGACAACGGTGCGACCTTCGGCGTGCTCGATCCCACGCCGTTCGGCATCGGTGCGCCGGAGATCGTGATCGTCACGCCCGATGGCTCGGTCCCGTACGAGACCTCGACATTGTCCGTGTCCGGAACCTTCGCACGGGTGGTCGGGGATCTCGCCTGGACCAACAGCCTGGGCGGCGACGGCGTGGCGTTCAAGGGCGCCGGCACGTGGAGCGCGCAGGTGCCGCTGGCCGAGGGCGCGAACGCCATCACGGTCAGCGCCGTCGATGCCGCGCCACGCACGGTAATCGTCACGCGCCTGCCGCCCGCGTCTCCGGTTGTCGTGATCGTCGTGCCCGTGGCGGCTGAAACGACCGTCGCGCGCGACGCGGTGACACTCTCGCTGACCGGTACGGCCGCGCATTGCGTCGGCACGCTCGCCTGGACCAATGGGGCGACCGGCGCGGGTGGCGTGCTGCCTGCGGGTGCCACATGGACGCTTGCGGACGTGACGCTGGGCTTCGGTCCCAACGCCATCACGGTGCGCGGCACGAACGTTCTGGGTGCGGCCGCCGCGGATGCCGTCACAATCCATCGTCCCCTGCTGGCCCCGTACACGACCTTCACGAATACGCCGGGCATTGGCGGCGCGGAGTGCCTGGCTTACGATGCTTCCACGCGGCGCCTCGCGGTTACCAGCCTGAACACGGTGCGGCTCTGGCATCTGGCCGACCCGGCGGCGCCGGTGCTGCGGGCCGTCGTCACCGCCGCGGCGGACGAGCATCCGACCAGCGTGGCGGCTCACCATGGCCGCTTTGCCATCAGCTTCGCCCGCACGGATAAGGCCCAGCCCGGACGCGTGCGGTTAGTGGACGCCGACGGCGACACGCTGCGCGTGCTCGACGTGGGCTGCAATCCCGACATGGTCTGCTTCACCCCCGACGGCGCCCGCCTGCTGGTGGCCAACGAGGGCGAGCCGACCGACGGCTTTGCCGCCGATCCCGAAGGCTCGGTCAGCATCGTCGAACTGGGCGCCGGCTTGGAAGCCGCCACGGTCCGCACGGCGAGTTTCACGCCTTGGAACAGCCAGCGCGAAGCCCTGCGTGCCGCCGGTGTGCGCCTCTCCGGACGCGGCGGCGCGGCGAGCGTCGCCGAGGATTTGGAGCCGGAATACATCGCTGTCGCCGAAGATGGCGCGACCGCCTGGGTGACACTCCAGGAGAACAACGCCATCGCCACGCTCGACGTCGTCGCCGGCGTCTTCACGCGCCTTGACGCCCTCGGAACCTTCGGTCCGTCCAACACCTTTGACGCCAGCGACCGGGACGGCGGCATACACATTCAATCCTGGCCCGTGCGGTACATGCCGCAGCCGGACGGCCTGGCCGCCTTCGCCGTCGGCGACGCGTGCTACCTTGTCACCGCCAACGAAGGGGACCAGCGCGACTGGGGCGCCTTCCCGGACTTCGCCCGGGTCAAGGACCTGACGCTCGACCCCGGCGCGTTCCCGGACGCCGCTGTGCTCAAGCAGGACGCCAACCTCGGCCGCCTGCGCGTGGCCACGGATATGGGCGACGACGGCGGGGACGGCGATCTGGATGCCCTCTACACGTTTGGGGCGCGTTCGTTCGGTGTCTGGCGCATCGGCGCCGGGGGTGCGGTAGAAGCGCTGCACGACAGCGGTAGCCTGTACGAGGAGACCGTCGCGCGCCTGCACCCGGAACTCTGGAACATCTGGGACGACGACGATGGCGGCTCGCTGATCCTCGATCAGCGCAGCGACAACCGCGGTCCCGAACCCGAAGGCGTCGCCGTCGGCCTCGTCGCCGGGCGCCGTTACGCCTTCGTCAGCCTTGAGCGCTGCAGCGGCCTAATGGTTCACGACCTGGCCGACCCTGCTGCCCCGCGCTGGATTCAGTATGCGACCACGCCTGGCGACATCGCCCCTGAAGCCGTACTCTTCATCCCCGCCGCCGGCAGCCCCATCGGTCGCGCGCTGGTGGCCGTGGCCAACGAAGGCTCCGGTACCGTCACCCTCTACGACGGACCGGCGGAAGACGGCGTGCCGCCGCGCGCGCCGTTCGTCGAAATCCTGCAGCCCACCCAGTCCGTCGCGTACGTCGAGATGCAGGTCTCGCAGGCAATGGTGACGGGCGTTGTCGCCGATGCCGTCGGCTTCGTGACGTGGAGCAACCTGTTGACGGGCGCTCAAGGGACGGTGCCGGTCGCGCCCGCCTGGACGCTGCCCGCCGTGGAACTGGCAACGGGAACCAATCGCATCGTGGTGGCGGTGACCAACGCCACCGGCAGCGCGGCGTTCGACGAGGTGCGCGTGGTGCGGGCCGCGCCGGCGCTGCTGCCGGGCGACTTGGCCATCGTGGGCTGGAACGATAATGGCTCGCCCGACGTCTTCCTGGTGGCCACGCTGGTCGCGATCCCGGCCGGCACGACGGTGTACTTCACCGACAACGGCTGGACCGGCAGCCGCTTCCGCGGGTCCGACGGCGACGGCGACGGCAACGAGACGCTCGTTGCGCTGACGGCCATCGCCCCCATCCCTGCCGGACGGCTGCTGCGGTACGATGTCGCCGGCGCCGGCTACGTCTGGCACACGAACGGGATCATCCCTGGCTCGTCCGTCGACTACAAGCCGCTGCAGTTGGGAGCGGCGTCGGGAACGAGCGGCGATCAGGTCTGCGCCTTCCTCGGGACGGCATCCAATCCGCTGGCCAATCCGCTGCAGCAAGTCTTCCTGCTCGACGACACCGGCGCATTCGAGACGGCGATCAGCAACTCGACCGGAGACATCCCGCCTGGTCTGGCGGCCGGGTCCACCGCGCTGACCTTCAACTTCGCCTCCTCGTCCTTCATCGCCTTCGACTTCAGTCGTTTCGCGGGCCAGAGCCTCACGCGCGAGCAGTGGCAGGCGGCCATGGCGGTTGCCTCCAACTGGAAGACCGGCGCCACGGGCACGTTGCCTGTGGGCACATTCCTGATGCAGACGCCGCAGGTTGTCGTGGTCCCGAAAGCGACGGTGTTTATCGTGAAGTGATGGCAAAGGAATAGTGAGGCAATCAGATGAGATTTCCGAAACACCTTGGCATCTTCACACTGTTCTTGAACGTGTTGGTGGCGCGCGGCGCCGTCGTATATCAGCACGACTTCGGCACGGTTGACATCACTGGCAAGCCCTACACGGCGGCGCCGGTGGTTGTCGACGCCCACATCCAGGCGGGGTCGACATGGGACACCAGCGCCAGCGGCTTCACCTCCTACGCCGGCCGCTCGGGCAAAGCCCTTTCGCTCTCCAATTCCTCGGGCACGCCCACCTTCACGCTCAGCTTCTCTCTCGACGCCGGGTATACCTTCGCGCTTGAAAGCTTCAGTTTCTGGCGTCAGCGCAGCACGAACGGCGCGCAGAACTGGACTCTAAGCATGAACGGAACCGTGGTCGGGTCGGGCAGCGTTCCAACCACGGGTGCCGACACAGGTAGCCTGACCCCTTCGACGCCGTTACAGGGCTTGACCGGCACGATCACGGTCGTCCTCGCGCTTTCTGGAGCCAGTGAAATCGGCACGTTCCGCCTCGACGACTTCACGTTGAACGGACTCGTCGAGAACACCTCGACGCCCAACGCGACGGTTACGATCACCGCCCCCGCGGTCGCCGCCGTTACGGTCGCCCACGACGTCGACTCTCTCACCATCGCCGGAACTTGCGTGTACGCTGTCGGCGACCTGCTCTGGACGAATACACTCACCGCCGTCGGCGGACGCCTCGTGGCGAGCGCGAACTGGAGCATCCCGGCCATTGCGCTCGCGGTGGGCTGCAACCCGGTGGCGGTCAGCGGCACGAACGCTCTGGGCGTGGTCGCTGCGGACAGCGTGACCATCACCCGGTTCGCACCCGGCTTGGCGCCCGGCTCCGTGGCGTTGATCGGCTGGGATGATGGCAACGACGCCTTCGCGTTCGTCACACTGACGGAACTGCCGGCCGGAACGGTGCTGCACTTCACGGACAGCGGCTGGACCGGTACGCAATACCGCGTAAGCGAGGATCTTCGCACGCTCACGTTAAATGCGCCCCTTGTTGCGGGCACGGTCATCCAGTCGGGAACCGTTTCCAACGCCTTCACCTGGAGCGGCTCGGGGGCGCTTCAACTCAGCGCCAGCGGCGACCAGATCGCGGTTTTCCAGTCCACGCACGCCTCTCCCCGGGCAAACCCTGAAGCCAACATCTTCGTCCTCGACGACACCGGCGCTTTCGAGATTGCGACCGACTCCAACACGGGCGGTATGCCGTCCGGGCTGACCGAGGGCGTGACCGCCGTGACCTTCGACCAGAAAGACAGCGGCCAGAAGTTCATGGCCTTTACGAACTTTCCCGGACGCGCGCTGCGCCAGACCGAGTGGCTGACGGCGATCGCCGATCCGGCCAACTGGGAATATGGCGCCTCCGGAACTTTGCCAATCAGCACATTCACGGTTCTGCCGCCGCCGCTGCTTTCGGCGACAAGCATTCCCGCGCTTGCCGGCAGCGTTCAGGGCGTCGGCCGCCACGATGCCGGCGGCGTGGTACGCCTCAGCGCGATTCCCGCGCCGGGCTGGCTCTTCTCGCACTGGGAGGACGGCAGCAAGGCGCCCACCCGCGACTACACCATGCCCGCAGCCGACGCCACGGTCACGGCGATCTACGGCTGGAAGGGAACGATGTTGTTACTGAGGTGACCCGCGCGCCCGGTCGGGACGCACGCGCCCTGAGCGGTAACGCGGCCGTCCCAGCGGGCGCCGAATGCACGGGGAGAGACTATCATGTCGTTTTTTGGGCAACTGCTGCGATGGGCGAAGCGCAGGACCGATCAGATCGATCCGGAAGCGCGAAGGCTCGAGGGTACGGATCCATCGTGCGAAAAACTGGCCGCCGACAAGCCGCAGACACGGAGGCAGACGGCGGTGGACGCGGACGACGAGAGCAGGCCTAGTCACCACATCCCGATGCCCCGTGGCTGGCACTAAACACGGACGGCGACACAATATTCTGCGGTTCATTATTCGTCAATCTGCGGTTGGATGGGGTTGCAGGCGTTGCTTGGCCAATAGGACGGGACGTATCGGACCGTCCTTGTGGTAGGTGGCGCTTGGTTGCCTCTACGGCTGACGAGTCACGGCCCGGCGCACGATCTGCCGCAGCCAGACCAGTTCCTCCACACTCAGGTGACCGCCGAGCGCGAAACGTCCGGCGCGGGTGATGACGATCAGGCCTCGTGGCGCCAGCGCGTGGATCAGGCGGTATAGTGCCGTCAGTACGGCGCCGCCGATGCATCCCGGCGGCAAGGGGGCTGGCACGCGATCCGCGTTCAGGTGCTCCGCGGTCGCGGGTGCTTCCCCCGCCACGGTCACGTCGAGGATGTCCGCGGCTGCGAACGACAGGCCACGGCGGCCGAAACGGGCGCCTTCCAGCCGCAGCCCGTCCGCTGTTACCGATAGCGTCGCAGCACGCTCGCCGCGCCGCATGGTGCGGATCGCCCCCGCGAGCATTGCCGCAACCGCAAGCAGGAACGTCAGGCCGGGGCTTCCTCCCAGCATACTGAGCACGGCCAGACCTGCGCAGACCGCGACGGCGGCTGTCCAGCCCGCCAACGGACGTGACGGCGCCGCTGGAAACGCGATGTGAAACGCCAGCCCTTCGGTCGTGACGCGCGCCAGCGGATGGGCGGGCGCCGGCGCTTCCGCGGGAGCGTCCGCCGTGCTCTGCGACACCGCGGCCCGCATCTTGTCCGCGAGTGAAAGCGGGGCGTCGTCCTGCACGTGCAACCCCGCGCATGTGGCCAGTCCGTCGGCCAGCGCGCGTGCCCGGCCGTGGTCCCCGTAAAGCGCCACGAAACGGTCGCGGCGCCCGTTCCGGCCGTGCAGCCGCACGCTGTAGTTGCCTTCGCCCTCGTCACTGGGGTGATCGCGCAGCACGACCGCGTCGAAATCCGTCAGGTCGCGGGGGGACGACAACAACCCCGCCAGCCCGGTGCGACACACCGTGCGCGCCATGCGGTCGATCTGCGTGCCGCCCAACGCCAGGCCGCCCGTCCCGCAAACGCGCCAACGGCCGGGCGCAACTTCAGTCATGACAGAGCGATCCATGCCGCCTATGCTAACGACGATCACAGCGTCAGGAAAGCCCGAAATCTTTGGCATCTTTCTTGAGTTCCTGATTCAAGCCATCTTATGCATCTTGCCCTTCCTCACAGAATCCCGCTCATTTTCTCACAGACAACTTGCTTTGAAAACATACAGCCATAACACGGCCGCGGTTTAATGAGCCCATCTTTTTCAACCCGCTCCAGGCGGCAGGTGCAGCCGACCGGCGCGGGAACAATACGGTGGACGGGAACAATACGGGGGAATGGATCATGAAATGTCGTATGAAACGGTTTCTGATGGGTCTGATGGTCGGCGCGCTGGCGCTGGCGGGGCAAGTGTCCCAGGCGCAGACTGCGTTGACGGCGGGCGATCTGGCGATCGTTGGCTATGCGACAGATTCGACCGACGGCGCGTGGGTCGTCAACCTGATCCCCATCGAAGCTGGCACTTCGATCAACTTGACACAGAACGCCTGCCAGAGCGACGGCAGCTTCTCGACCAGCGAGGACAGCAACAACTCAACCTACAACTTTGCTTCGGCGACGCCGGCCGGCACGATCACCTCGATTCCGTGGGCCGGCATGTCGGACGGCGGCGACCAAGTGTTCATCTACCAGGGCACGCTGTCGCAGGCCAATCTGATCTGCGCACTGTCCTCGTCGCCCTGGATTACATCGGGGTCTACGACAGCCAATACCTCCTACCGCCCGAGCGGATTGACCGAGGGGACGCATTACGCCGCCTTCACCACCGAGGTGGACAACGGGTATGTGACCGACCTCACCGGCAGCCGGACCCAGGCCGAATGGCTGGCCTATATCCACGCTTCGGCCAACTGGACGCGCTCCGGTCCTCGTCCTGCGGATGGCAGTTACCCGAGCGGCACGATCACGATCACGGGTGGTGCCTCGCAGCCCACCGTCGCCATCACCGATCCCGCCACCGAAACGCTCACCGTTCAGAACGCGACGGCCTCGCGCGATGTTGTCGGCACCTCCGCCAACGCCGTTGGCCTGCTGACCTGGAGCAACGGTCTCACCGCCGCCAGCGGCACGGTCGCGGTTGATGCCACCTGGACTGTCAGCGCCATCGCGCTCGACGTCGGCGCCAACCTCATCACCGTCACGGCGACCAACGCCGCCGGCACAGCCGCCAGCGACACGGTGACGATCACGCGCCAGGCGGCGCTCTCCCCCTCCCTCACGGTCACCGTCCCGGTCGGCAAGAACGCCACGGTCGCCTACGCGACCGATTCCTACGAACTGACGGGTACGGGCGCGAACCTGGCCGGTTCGATCACCTGGAGCAATGCCCTGACCGCCACGACCGGCACGCTCGCGGCGGGCGACTCCTGGAGCTTCACCGCCGGGCTGGACGTGGGCGTCAACACCATCACCGTCAGCGGCACGAACGTCAACGGTGTGGCGGCCTCCGACAGCGCCACGATCACGCGGCAGGAGCCGCCAGCGGCCGTCTTGGCGATCACCAATCCTGCCATCACGACCCTGGGCGTGCCGAACGGCGTGGCCGCCACGTCCGTGGCTGGTACTTCCGCGGAAGCCGTCGGATGGCTGGTCTGGTCCAACAGTCTCACGCACGCATTCGGTACGGTGGCGGCGGACGTGTCCTGGAGCGTCAGTGATATCGCCCTGGATGTCGGCGTCAATGCCATTACCGTCACCGGCTCCAACATCGTCGGGGTGCTCAGCCGCGCTGCCGTCGCTATCGTCCGTCCAGCCGCGAACCCGGCCTTTACGCCCGGCAACGTGGTGGTCTACCGGACTGGCGACGGGGCGAATGCCATCAGCAGCGCGGCGGCGCCGGTCTTTCTGGACGAGTACACCCCGGCTGGCGTTCTGGTGCAGAGCCGGCTCATGCCGACTCTTTCTGACGGGGCCAACCGCCAACTGGTGGCCAGCGGGCAGGCTACGTCGGAAGGCCTTCTTACCCGCTCGGTGGACGGCCGGCACCTGGTGCTAACGGGCTACGGTACGAACTTGGCTGTCGCGTCGATAGCGAACACGACTGTTGCCGCTGTTCCGCGCGTGGTGGGTCTTGCGGCCGCCGACGGCACCGTGGACACCAGCACGGCGCTTTCGGACTGGGCCGATCAGAGCAATCCCCGTAGCGCACTGTCCACGGACGGCAACGATTTGTGGCTCGGTGGTGCCGCCGGCGGCGTGCGTTACGCAACGAAGAGTGCCACGACTTCCACGCAACTCAGTACTGACCAGGCCAACATCCGTCAGGTCAATGTGTTTGGCGGACAACTCCATTTCACCACGTCGAGCGGCTCGTCCTATCGACTGGGTACGGTGGGCAGCGGCATGCCGACTTCGGCGGGCCAGAGCATGGCCAACCTGCCCGGCTTTCCGACGAGCGGCAGCCCGTACGCATTCTTCATGGCCGACCTGAATACTGACGGCACCGTCGACACGGTCTATGTGGCGGACGATGGTGCTGGCCTGCAGAAGCATTCGCTGGTGTCGGGGAACTGGACGCTGACATCCACGGTGGGCGTCAATGAGGACGACTACCGTGGCGTTACCGGCTACGTGTCGGGCACGAACGCGGTGCTGTTCGCCACGCGCAAAGGCGGCAGTTCGTCGAGCGGCGGCGGGGAACTCGTGACAATCACGGACGAAAGCGGGTATGCAGGAGCCTTCAGCGGCACGCCAACACTCCTGGCCTCGGCAATAACCGGGACTGGGGCCAACACCGCCTTTCGCGGCGTGGCGCTCGCCCCCGAAGCCGGTACACCCGCCGCGCCGGTGATCGATGTCCTGACCGCGCCGGCCACGGTTCCGTACGCGACAACGACCTGCACGGTCACCGGCATGGCGGCTAACGTGGTCGGCACGATGAGCTGGTCGAACGCGCTCAATGCCGCCAACGGCACGTTCGCCGCCGCCGCCGACTGGAGCGTCAGCGGCATACCGCTGGCCGTCGGCGCCAACGCCATCACGGTCAGCGGCACCAACTCCGTCGGCACGGCCGCGAGCGATGACGTGACGATCACGCGCGAGGCCGCGACACCTGCCACGGTGACGATCACCGCGCCGGGCGACGACACCGTGGTTGTGCTGCACGCGACGGAGATCCTCGACGAGCTCAGCGGTTCGACTGCGAACGCCGTCGGCCTGATGACGATCTCCAACAAACTCGGCGCCTGGTCGGCGACGGTTTCGGCCACCGCCAGTTGGTCCTACGAAGAAGTGGGCATCCCCCTGCAGGTCGGAGTAAACGAGATCACGGTGACAGTGAGCAACGAGGCGGGCGTCGCGGCCTTCGACAAGGTCACCGTCATCCGTCAGGCACTGCCAGCCACCGGCACCACGATCCGTCTGGCTTCTTTCTCCGACCCGCACTACTTCGCCACCAACCTGCTGATCAACGACGGTCCGGCCTTCCAGACCTATCTGGCGCAGGACCGCAAACTGATCAAGGAGAGCGCGGCCATTACCAAGGCGGTGGTGGACCAGATCATCGCCCAGAACGCAAACTATGTGCTCGTGTGCGGCGACCTGACCAAGGATGGTGAGCGGGCGAGCCATGTGGCCTTCTCGAACGAGCTGGCGCGCATTGAAGCGGCCGGCGCACGGGTGCTGGTCATCCCCGGCAACCACGATATTGACAACCCGACGGCCGCCGCCTACGACGGCGCGACGGAGACGCCGGTACCGAGCGTGACACCGGCCGAGTTCAAGGCCATCTACGCACCCTTTGGCTACGACTTGGCCTCCGCGACCGACCCCGACTCCGTCGGTTACGCCGCTGATCTGTCGTCTACGCTGAGAATGGTCTGCATGGATTCGACGCAGTACGGGAACCGGACGTACGGATCATTCACCAACGGCAACCGGCTCGCGTGGATCACCAACCAGCTTACCGTGGCGCAGGCCGCCGGCAAGCTGACAGTCGGCATGATGCACCACGGCCTGATGGAGCACTTCCAGGGGCAGAAGCAGCTCTTCTCCGAGTACGTGATCGACGACTACCAGACGCTGGCCCCGCTCTTCGCCGGCCTGGGCCTGAAGGCGGTCTTCACGGGCCACTTCCACGCCAACGACATCGTCGCCGGCACATTCGGCGGCCGGACCATCTATGACATCGAGACCGGTTCGACGGTGACGTGGCCCTGCCCGTACCGCGTCATGGAACTCGACGCGCAGGGTGCTCTGGCCATCCAGACGCGCGCCATCGAATCCATCGACAACGATCTGGGCGTCGCGCCCGACTTCCAGACCTATGCCTACAACTACCTTGCCAACGGCATGGTGCCGCTCTCGGCGGGGCTGCTCTACCAGACATTCGGTCCTTACGGACTCTCTTGGGACAAGGCTGTCGAAGTGGCGCCGGCCGCAGCCGAAGCCATGGTCGCGCACTACGCCGGCGACGAGGTCTTTGCCCATGCGACACCCGCGACGCAGGGCAAAATTCTCGAGCTCATGTACTCCACGGTTCCGGGTTACGCGCCGCTGTACCAGCAGATCGGTTATGGACTCGCTTCGCTGCTCACCGACCTGCCGCCGACGCCCGACAACAACACGACGCTCGATCTCGATCCGCCGGCCGCCGTCAGCGTGACCGCCCCGGTCAACGGCGCCGTGCTGCTGCTGACCGCGGCCGTGAACCTGACGGCCGCCGCCAGCGACGAGCGCCAGGTGACGAACGTGACCTTCCTGGTGGATGACGCGGTGGTCGCACACGACGCCAGCGCGCCCTACGAGGTCTCCTGGACGCCCCTCGCCGCCGGCAGCCGCGCGCTCAAGGCCGTGGCGTTCGACAACGCCGGCCAGGTCGCGACCTCCGCAGTGGTGAACGTGACAGTTTCGCCGATCGTGATCGATAGCCCTGCGTCCGGCGCCAGCTTCAATCACGGCACAAGTCAACTCGCGGTGTCGATCCGCAGCGACGGGATCGTCGGCACGTTCACCTTCCAGAACGCCACGCTCGGCGTCTCCTCCAACGTTCCGGCGCCGGCCGGCGTAGCCTACCTGCCGCTGGCGTATGGCCTGAACGTGCTGACCGTCTCCGGCAGCAACGCGATGGGCGTGGTCTACAGTCAGACAGTAACCGTCACGCGCGAGGCGCCGACGCCCGCGAACGGCACGGACGTGACGCCGGGATGGGACTACCTGACGGCGACGGGCGCGGTGCGCGTCGCCTGGACGACCAACGACTGGTATCAGTTCCAGAGCACGAACGTCTGCCTGCCGGGCATGTTCCTGTTCCGCGACCCGTTCGGCGGCAGCCTCGAACCGGGCAGCGGCGATCCCGAGGCGGTGACGGCAAACGGCTTGACGCACTACCGCTACGACGCCGCGCCGACGAACGAGTACATCGTGATTGAAGGCGCGCCTGACTTCAGCATCCGGGTGCCGTGCTACGACAGCGCGCAGACGGGCGTGGCCATGAGCCAGGAGGTCTGGCTGCAGGTCAAGTACTGGGACGATCCCAATAATACCGAGTGGGTGCAGGGTTGGGAACTGGGCGTGACCGCGCAGGGCACCGGCGCCGGTGCGACCACGCCGCTCCTGATGGGCCGCGTGCATGGCGCGGACGGGCTGATCACCGAGGCCTTTGCTTTCACGGTAACGGGCGACGCCTCGGGCTTCACGGTCGGCTTCGCGGCCGATCCCGCGCTCTCCTTCCTGAATCCGGCGTACGTGGACGAGATCGTGGTGGACGTGCAAACGCACGCGCCGCTGCTGGTGCAGAGTCCGACCCATGGCAGCGTTGTGTCGGCGGAGACCGCGAGCGTGACGCCGGGCATAGCCACGGAGGGCCTGGTGGGCGACGTGGTCTGCCGCAATGCGACGCTGGGCGTGCAGGTGCTGGCGGGTGCGCCGCTGCCGCTGGCGTACGGCCTGAACACCCTCGTGGTCTCGGGCAGCAACGGCCTCGGCCAGGTCTACAGCCATACGATCGAAATCACGCGCCTGGCCCCGACGCCGGTCAACGGCGGCGATGTCCTGCCGGAATGGGACTACGAACTGGATGACGGTTCCGTGCATGTCGCCTGGACGACCAACGACTGGTACCAGTTCCAAGCCACGAACGTCTGCCTGCCGGGGACATTCCAATACCGCGACCCCGCAGGCGGTGAGCTTGAGCCGGGCGACGGCGAACCGGAGGCACGGACAGCCGGCGCCACGCACTTCCGCTATGACTCGGACGGCACGCGCTGCATCGTTGTCGAAGACGCTGCCGACTTCCGCGTGCGCGTACCCTGCTACAGCGCCGCCACCCTGAGCGCGCCGCGGAGCAATGACGTCTGGGTGCAGGTCGCCTACTGGGATGCGCCGGGCAATCCGGAATGGGTGCAGGACTGGCAGTTGACCGTGACGCCGGACGGTGGAAGCGCCAGCGACCCGGTTCTGATGGGGCGCGTGCATGGCGCGGACGGGCTGATCACCGAGGCGTACGCGTTTACGCTGGTCGGCGACGATACGGACTTCGAAGTCGCCTTCGCGGCCGACCCGGCCTTGAGCGCGGCCACCCCCGGCTTTATCAGTGCCGTGACGGTCGACACCCGAGTGCGGGTGCCGCTGGCCATCGCCAATCCCGCCGCGGACGGCGCGGTCGCGTCGGAGACCGACCGCACGGTTGTGACCGCGAAACCCGATGGGCTGGTGGGGTCGCTGACCTTCCGTAATACGAGCACGGGGCAAGAGATCGTCGCTTCCGAGGGCGACCGCAACGCCGAACTCAACCTGGCTTATGGTGACAACGTGATTATCGTATCCGGCACGGACGCTGAGGGCCGCAAGGTCACAGCTACCGTGACGGTGACGCGGCCGGCCCCGACGCCGGCGCAGGGAACAGATGTACTGCCGAACTGGGACGATGAAAATGGAACCGGCACGGTACATGTCGCCTGGACTACCAATGATTGGTATCAGTTCCAGAGCGACGATACCTGCCTACCCGGCACATTCCGGTTCCAGGACCCGTTCGGCGGTACGCTAATCGAACCGGGCGAAGGCGACGGCGCCGCCTACGCCACCAAGCAGGGCACGACGCACTTCCGCTATGACTCAGATGGCACGCGCTGCATCGCGATCGAAGGCGACGACGACTTCGCGGTGCGTGTGCCCTGCTACGCCAGCGCCTCGACCGGGCTGCCGATGAATCAGAGCGTCTGGCTGCGGATCAGCTTCTGGGATGCGCCCGGCAATTCCGGTTGGGTGCCCGGCTGGCAGTTGACCGTGACGGCAGAAGGTCCGGCCGGAGTCGGCGCGACGGCGCCCGTGCTGATGGGTCGTGAGCATGGCGCGGACGGACGGATCACCGAAGCTTACGCCTTCCACGTCACGGGCGACGCGACGGCCTTCGAGGTGAGCTTCGCCGGCGATCCGGCGTTCTCCCTGCTCAACGCCGTCCACGTCAGCGACGTTGTGGCCGACGTGCTCAGCGAAACCGCGGTGCCCGCGTACCGCATCCTCACGGCAATCTCCGGGAACGGCACGGTCAGCCGGGAAAACATCCTCCTGGCGCACGGCGCCAGCACCAACCTCGTGATCGAGGCCGCGGAGTGGCACCGGATCGCAGCCTTTACCACCAACGACATGGACGTGGCCGCGGTTGTAGGCGCGCGCTGCTACACGCAGCAGTTCGAAACCGTGACACAGGACTATGCCAACAGCGTGACCTTCGGCCCGCGCCCGAACAGCCTCAATCCGGACAGCGTGCCCACGGTCTGGCTGGCCGGCTTCGGCAAGGACGAGGCCAATCCGTTGGTGAGCAGCGACCGCTCGATCCGCGAGAAGTACCTGCTCGACGTCGATCCGTACGCCGTGCACGCGGTACTCTTCGACATCGCGGCGTTCGGCGTGGACGGCGACTTCGCCGACGTGACGGTCAAGCTGCTGGTCAACGGCGAAAAGCATGACCACATCAACGGCTACCTGCAACTGGACGGGCGGATGACGCTCGGGGCTGATTGGGATCCGGTCGACGGCACGCCGATCACCGGCAATGTATTCGAGAACGGCATCCATGCCTATCGGATCGAAACCGACACCAACCGGTTCTTCCGGGCGGTGGTGCGCTAGGCAGACACTTGCCCCGCGGCGGGACGCGGTTCCGCCGTGGGGTCTTTTGGGCGAGACAGAGACGAACGCATAACGAACAGCGCTGACATGGGCCTGGGTGGCCTGCGGCAGCACAAAATGAACAATGCTGACCCGGGCCCAAACGGTCCGCGGCAGCACAACAGGAGAGACCCATGAAGCGACCCATGATGACCACCTGGCTGGCGATCGCCGCGCTCGCGGCGGGCCTGATGACCCCCGCGCAGGCGCGTCCGCAGCGGACCGCCAGCGGCGCGAAGTACGTGTTCTTCTTCCTGGGCGACGGCATGTCCGCCACCCAGATCCAGGCCACGGAGGCCTATCTGGCCACGGTCAACAGCGGCCGAGCCACGAATCCGGCCGTGCTGCTCAACCCGGCCAACCGGCTGAACATGTCCAAGCTGCCGGTGCAAGGCATGCAGACGACCTACGACGACGGCGCGCTGATGACCGACTCCGCTTCCTCCGCTACGGCCTTTGCCTGCGGCGAGAAGACCAAGAGCGGGATCATCGGCAAGAACACGGCCAAGACCAAGAGCTACAAGAGCGTGGCGCAACTGGCGCGCGAAGCGGGCAAGAGCGTGGGCGTGCTCTCGAGCGTTTCGCTCGACCACGCGACACCAGCGGCCTACTACGCCAGCGTCAACAGCCGTGGCGAGATGAACAGCATCTGCCAGCAGTTGGCGGTGACGGGTTATGAGTTCTTCGGCGGCGGCGGTCTGGCCGGCACGAACAACATGTCCAATTTGCTGACACCCGCTGGCTACACGATCAAGAACACGCGCGCCAGCATCCTGGACCTGACCAACACGCCGGTCAGCAAGGTGTTCTGCGTCAACCCCTGGCTGCAGGACGCGTCGGCCATGCCGTACGAAATCGACCGGCCCGACACCAACGTCTCCCTGAAGGAGATGACCGAGGTGGCGATCGCCTGCCTGAAGGACGATCCGCAGGGATTCTTCATCATGGTCGAGGGCGGCAAGATCGACTGGGCCTGCCACGCCAACGACGCCATGGCGACGATCGGCGACATGCTGGACTTCGATGCGGCCGTCGGCGCAGCCGTGGCCTTCTATAACGCGCATCCGAACGACACGCTGATCATCGTCACGGGCGACCACGAGACCGGCGGCATGACCATCGGCCACGCCACCACGGGCTACACCGAGTACTACAGCCGGTTGCTGGGTCAGACGGTGAGCTTCCAGAAGTTCAACACGGACACGAGCCTTGGGTTCTGGAAGAACCACGAGTCGACGTATCAGGGCAGCTACGTCTGGGGCAACGCCAACCTCGGTAGCGCCGACCCGGACGCGGTGGCCTTCACCAACCTGATGGTTGTCAACTTCGGCTTGAACTACACCAATCTAAACGACTACCAGAAGCAGAAGCTGGAAGATGCCTACGACTGGTCGATGGCCGAGACCAATGGTAAGTCACGCGCCGAATGGACCTTCATGTACAGCGACTACACACCGACGAATGAATACTTCACTGCTGGGTACGAGCCCGTTACGATGGCCCTCTGCCACATCCTGAACGAGCGCGCCAGCGTGGGCTGGACCTCGTACAGCCACACCGGCGTGCCGGTGCCGGTGTTCGCCTGCGGCTTCGATGCCTACCGCTTCGAAGGCTTCTACGACAACACCGACATCGCCAAGCAGATCGCGGCCGCGATGCGGTATGGCGGCACGCTGCCGGTCGAGAAGTAGACATCGCGATGGGCGCGCCGGACGGCGCGCGGTTTAAGCGGGGGCGACGCCGGCCTTGGCCGGCGTCGCCTTTGTTCGTATCATACGAAGGTAGACGATGCTGCGAGGGATACCGACATGCTGCGACATGGCAATCTTTGGCTCACCTTGCTGCTGGTGCTGGCGTGTGTGGGGATGAGTTTCCTGTCATTGGGGCCGGACCGAACGGGCGGGGATGGCGCGCGTGAGACGCGGCGCGTTCTGGCGCGTGTCGCGGCGGTGGACAACAGTCATGTGCGCGTCAACCTGATCGTCAAGACAGAGGAGCAGTTCCTCAAGGTGAAGCTCCTGAGCGGCGCGCACCGCGGCCGGCTGCTCGATGCCATCAACTACCTGACAGGCAAGATGGAACTGGACGATTTCTACCGTCCCGGGCAGCTCGTGCTGGTGGAGTACGATCTGCGCGACGGCGCGCCGGTCGACGTGCGGCCGCGGGGCGTTCTACGGTTGCACTGGCAGGTGGCGTTGGTGGTGCTGTTCGGCACGCTGCTGCTGGCGCTCGCCGGTTGGACGGGCCTCAACGCCGTCCTGTCGTTCGTCTTTTCGGCCCTGCTGCTCTGGCGGGTCTTCTTTCCGCTGCTGTTGCGGGGCTGGCCGCCGCTGCTGACGGGGCTGGGGGTCGCCACGCTGCTGACGGCCGTCATCACGCTGGCCATCGGGGGGCTCAACCGGCGCGGTTGGGTAGCCTTCAGCGGCGCGCTGCTGGGCTTGCTGCTGACTTGCGGGCTGGCCACGTTCTTCACCCGCGTGTTTCATATACATGGCGCGATCCGCCCCTTCGCGGAGACGCTGATCTACTCCGGGCACATTCATCTGGACCTGACACGCATCTTCATCGCCAGCGTCTTCATCGGTTCGTCGGGCGCGGTGATGGATCTGGCCATGGATATTGCCACGGCGATGGAGGAGATCAAGCGCCACCACCCGACGATTGGACGGCTGGAACACGTGCGGTCGGGCATGCGTGTCGGTCGGGCGGTGATCGGCACCATGACCACGACGTTGCTCCTGGCCTACAGCGCCAGCCACATCACGATGTTCATGCTCTTCATCTCGCGCGGTTTGCCGCTCGCCACGATCCTCAACTCGCCGATGGTGGCGGGCGAAGTGCTCAACACGCTGGTGGGCAGCTTCGGCCTGATCACTGTTGCGCCCTTCACGGCGCTGATGGGCGGCCTGCTCTATCACCGCCCGCCCAAAGCGCCGAGGGTTCCGGTGGGCAGGGGAGTTCCGTTGGTCGCGTGCGCCCTTTCGAGTTGGCAGAGGGCCTGGCAGAGTTTCGTTATCAGGGCTTCCATTTCCGATGTCTTGTCACGGAAGTAGCGCTCGACCAGACCCAGGTGACGGGTGATGAACCGTAGCACACGGCCGTGGGGATAGGCATGCACGACAACCTCGTAGCGGCAGATCCCGGCTTTCGGCGCCGGGGCCACGGTGATATAAGTCAGGGATTCGAACGTGCCGAAGTCGCGCTCCCCGAACACGTAGAACAGGGCCGCAACCCCGTCGCCGACGAGCCGCATCCGACCCACCTCCGTGATCTCCGAGCGCTGGCCGTGGCGATTGACATAGGCATAGGTGTTCGTGCCGGTGAGTCGGACGACGAATTCGGGCGACTGCCCGGCGGGAAGCTGGCGTGCGTATTGCTGCTGGACCAGTTCCAGCAGGTTGGTCCGCGCCAGGAGCGCGCAGGCGTCCGCCGGGGCGAGGGCGAGTGTCCCTGTCCGCCGGACCGGGATGGTGTGCTTGGTTAAGAGCGTCGCGGACGGTGCATGGAGCCGGATGAGGCGCGCGCAGGCGGTCGCCGACGTGGCGGGTTCCAACTCAGCTACTTCCGCTCCGGTCGCCGCCGTTGCACAGACGCAGGCCGCAAGGATGGAGCAACAGCGGCGGGAGATCGTGTTTCGGCGTTGCATGCGTGAAGGAGTCAGGCGCATGGGGCAGTATGATCTCCTATAACCACGCTCGGCTTTTTCCTGCAAACTTCAAGGAGCGAGTGGAAAGAAAGAGTCGGGGGCAGGCAACGGTCTTACACGGGCAGGGCCAGCACGCCGGGGTCTTTGGCGGTCGCGCCGCTGGCGTCCGGCGTCGCCTGCGCCGGGCGAGGCCCCATGAGATCGTCAAGCAGCGTCTCCCAGTTGTGTATCGAGTGCGAGTCCGCGCGGATCTCGTCGCGCCACCGGGCGTAGTCGGCGGGGTTCGCGCGCCGTGCGTCGACCAGGCGGCGCAGCGTCTGCACCCAGATCTCCCGGTCGTCGGTCGGCAGGGCATAGCCGGTGCGGCCATGCGTGATGATCTCCGGCGGGCCGCCGGCATCGGCCACGACAGCCGGCAGGCCGAACGCCTGCGCTTCGAGCACGACCATGCCAAAGGTGTCCGTGGTGCTCGGAAAGACGAACGCGTCGGCCAGGGCATAGCAGGCGCGCAGTTCCGGCTGCTCCAGGCGGCCGGTGAAGATTACGTTGGCGTGGCCTGCCGCGGCGGCTGTCAACGCCTGCCGCGCCGGGCCGTCGCCTGCCAGCAGCAGCCGCACGTCCGGGTCGGACGCCTGCAGAGCGGCGACGACGCTCAGTAGGAAGTCGAGGTTCTTCTCCTGCCCGAGGCGGCCGGCGTAAAGCAGCGTCGGCTGGCCGTCGGCAAACCAGCGATTCCGGACAGCATCCAGCGTCGTGGGGTCCACGGACGCGAATCCGCCATCCAGATGACGACGGAAAAGCTTCATGCGCCGGCGGTCCATGCCGTGGTCGGCCAGCATGTTCATATAGGCATGCGATGGCACGCGAAGTTCATCCATGCGCGCGAAGAACCAGTGTGTGTAGGCTTCCACGAGCGAGGCCATCTGGGGATCGCCGGTGATGGCCTCTGCCTGCCGGGCGAAATCGGTGTGATACACGCCGACGCAGGGCACGCCGAGCAGGCGCGCGGCGGCCAGGCCGACCAGGCCAACCGGTCCGGGAGTGGAGATCACAATGCGGTCAGGATGGAGCGCGGCGATCTGGTCGACCGCGCGCAGCAGCGATGGCACGCGCAACGTGTGGGCGTCGTAGAACTTTGGCGTCACCGCATAGATGCAGGGCAGGTTGATCAGGCCGGGCGGCAAGGGACGTTGCAGTTCTTCGGGCGTGAGGCAGCCGACCAGACGCAGGGGACGGCCGAGGCGGTGCGCGCAAGCGGCCACTTCGTGCATGGTGACGGCGACGCCGTTCAAGTCGGTGATCGTGTCCGAAAACCAGAGTACGCACGTGTCGCGCCGTGTGCCCGGACGGCTGAACGTCGTTCGGATCACCTCGTGGAGGTCGCGGTCGCGGTGCAGCAGCCGCAGGGTGCTGAAGAAAGGCACGGCGAAGAAACCGGCGGGCAGGGCCGCGCTGAGGTGCTGGAGGACGTCGGGCGTTTCTTCACCGCGGACGCCACGCTCGATGGAGCGGGCCATCTCCGTCAGGCTGTCGTCAAGCAGCGCGGCCAGGGCGGTGTAGGCATGCTGCACCTGCCACTCCGTCTCGCGGCGGTCAGCCTCGCGCATGATGACCATCAATTTTTCCAGGAAGCGCGCCAGAATGCGGTCGCGGGTGGAACGCCGCAGCCCCAGCTTCTTCACCAGGAACCAGTCGCGCAGGGCCGGACCGTTCTCCGCAAACAGAATCGAGGCCAGCAGGCCAGGCAGTCCCTTGGCCCCGCCCTTGCGCTCGGCATAGGCGCTGGCGATCTTGTAGAGGGAATAGGCGATGGACTTGTGGTCGCCATAGCTGCCGCCGGGCAGCGTGCGCTTGGCGCGCAGGGCTGCCAGCAGTTCAGGCACGGTGTGCGCACGCGTGCAGGTGTAGGTCTCGCCGACGAAGAGGCCGGCGTGGTCGTCCGAGCCGCCCGTCAAACCCTTGAGCCACGATTCGCAGCCCCAGGGATCGAGGTGGTGCCGGGTTGCCAGGCGCGCCAGGAGGGCGGGTGTGAGGTTGCGCAGAGCCTCCTGCCAAGCCGCGTTGGCGGCGTGACCGCGCATGCCGTTGATACCTTCGAAGACGTCGAAAAGCACGACCAGCTTCTCGATGTGGTCGATGTTCAGCCGACCGTTGACGCTGAACGTGGCGTGGGCCACGGAACAGGCGATGTTCTCCGCGCGCAGGTAGTCGCGCAGATTGTAGATGTTCTCGCGCGCCTTCTGGATGGCCGCGAACTGCGCCGGCGTGATGCCGTAGCACAGCACATGCACCTTGCAGCCGTCCTCGGGGAAGTAAGCCGTGGCTTCGGTGCTGACAAAACAATCAGCCGGGTGGCGCGCCACGAGCGCGAGCGCACCGTCGATGGTGTTGTGGTCGGTGAGCGTGACGAAGCGCGCGCCGCGAGCCTTGGCGCGCCGGTACACATCCTCGACCTCGGTGTAGGATTCCTGCGCGCCAAGACGCTGGAGGAACCACTCGCTCGGATGGCGCGAGTGGCAGGAATGAACATGCAGATCCACGCGGTACGGTGTGTTGTCGTCCATGATTTCTCCCGGAGGATGCGAAAACGTCCCAGCGGTAGTAGCGTGCGCCAGACGCGTGTGGTTTGCGCGAGAAACGCGTGCGTTTTTCGTTTGGGTCGCTGTCGTGATCGCCGGTCATCGGGCGAGGGGTCACGGCCGGTCAGACCGGGGCGTTGTCTGGCATGGCCCACTTGCGGATCAGGCCGGCCAGGTGCCCAAAATCCGGCGGTTTCAGAACATACTCGCAAACGCCGACAGCCTTGGCCTGATCGGGCGATACGGACTCGCTGTAGCCGGTGCAGAGGATCACTGGGATACCGGGCCGAAGCCGCAGGACTTCTCGGGCCAGGTCGATACCGGTCAGGCCAGGCATGGTCTGGTCGGTGACCAGGAGGTCAAACTTGTCCGGCTGTTCGCGGAAGACAGCGAGCGCGCGCACGCTGTCGTTGGCGGTCTCCGCCTGGATGCCGTAACGCGACAGGAAGATGCTGGCCAGCCGCGTCACGGCGAACTCATCGTCCACGAAGAGCACGTTGATCGTGGCGGGCGGCGCCGTCTCCTGGATCGTCGCGTTGCCGCCGACACACGGCGTCGCCGCCATTCCCTGCTGTGGGCCCACGGCGACGCAGGGCAGATAGATATGAAATGCGGAACCGCGCCCCGGGGTCGACTCCACGGAAATCACCCCTTGGCAGCGGGTGACAATACCATGCACGATCGGCAGGCCGAGGCCCGTGCCCTCGTTCTGCTTCTTGGTTGTGAAGAACGGCTCGAAAATGCGCGGCAGGATGCCGGGGTCGATGCCGGTGCCGGTGTCCGCCACGGAGACGCGCAGGTAGTCGCCCAGCAGCAACTCCTGATGCAGGGTCCAGCCGAGCACGGGACCGTTGTGGCGGCTGACCGTCACGCGGAGGATACCGCCGGAGTCGCGCATGGCGTGATAGGCGTTCGTGCAAAGGTTCACAAGCACGCGGTGCATTTCGTCGGGATTTGCCAAGACCCGTGCGTCGTTGTCCTGCAAGCTCATTTCGATGTCGATCGTGGCCGGCAGGGAGGAGCGGATGAACGGCAGGGTCTGCTTGACGGCGCTCGCGAGACTCATAGGACAGCGTGCGGTGTTCTGATGTCGGCTGAAGACCAGAATCTGCTTCACGATCTCCTTCGCGCGCGTGGCGCTGACATGAATCTGGTCGATCATCTCCTGGTCGATGGGTTCATCGCGCCGCCGCAATATGCTCAGCAGTTCGGCGTAGCCAAGGATGGGCGTCAGAATGTTGTTCAGGTCGTGGGCGATACCGCCGGCGAGCGTACCGATGGCCTCCATCTTCTGGGCCTGGACCAGGCGGACCTCGGTCTCCACGTTCTGCCGTTCGAACAGGCGCAGCAGAGACGGAGTCAGGAGCACGGCGTGGTAACGCTGGTTCTTGGTGACGACCACCCCGTCCGGGTTGGCGTTATCCGTCGAAAGCCGCAGCAGTTCCCGTGTATCGACGGTGTCCGGCACGGTCAGGGTGGGGTGCAGGAAGCGCGCCAACGGCAGGCGCTTGATCAGCTCGCGGCCGTACTGCGCGAAGGCATAGCTCTTCAAGTCGTACTCGCGGACTACACCGGCTACGCGGGCGTTTGAGTCGATGACGGGCAGGAACGGCCATTCAGGGTGCTTGACGAGCACTTCGAAAACATCGTACATGGACGCATCGATGTGTACCGACTCGACTTCCGTCCAGATGTCGCTGAGATTCATGTCTATTCGATATCCTCCACCGGCGGCGGAACCAACAATTCGTTCCGATGGGGAGAGAATGATAGCGAAATACATGAGAAAATGATTAGGTTGGGAAAAGACTTGAAAGCCACCATGTGCGCGCGACACGCGTGCGGCGGAAAAGGGAGGGTGTCTTTTCACCTGAGGGGTAGCTGGGTGCACGCGACCGGCGCGCGCGGGGCATGCGCCGGACGTGCCGCTGCGGGTCGCAGCCCGTTGGGGAACGGAAATTCCAACCGCAGAATGTCGAAGTGCATGATCGGATGGGGACACGGGGCTTTCGCCCCGTGTCCCCATCCGATCGTGCTTCTCGAAGTGCGGAGGCTGCAGGTCCCCCTTCGACATTCTGCGGTTTCTTGTTCGATATTCTGCGGTTTTCCTCTCGCAGTCTGCGGCTCATCCTGCCGAAAGCGGCCGAATAACAGGCGCCGCTTGACACCCGCCACGCACCGACCTACCCTCTCCCCATGCCGGTGCGGCATAAACAGCAGTTCTGTGAGCGGAGAGGAATGAAGATGAGAAGGATACTTATGCACGCGCTGGCCATGGGAGCGGGATTGGCCACCGGGCGGCTCTTCCTTGACCTGATGGTGGAGCCGAAGCCTGCCCAAACTGCCGCAGCGTTTTCCCTCCTCGCGTTCGGCGTTGGCTTCTTGATCTCCATGGCTGTATTTGCAGTTGGATGGCTGTTCAGGAGCAAGGAAAAGGAAGGCACACAGCATCCGGTCGGAGGCTGGCGTCGCTAGCACTGCGCAGTATCAAACGGGGCGTTCGCAATCGGAGAGGAACCAAATAGGAGAAAGCGTATGCGCGCAATGAAATGGCTCGCCGCGGCGCTGTTGGCCGGGATGATGGCGGCGCAAGCGGACAATACGGGAACGGACCCGGCGCACAAGTACGCCTGGGGCGAGAATGTCGGCTGGGCGAATGCCGGGCCGACCAATTACGAGGTCACGGTCCATTTCTACGAGGGCGCCGGCGGCTGGCTCTCGGGCCATGCCTGGGGCGAGAACATCGGGTGGATCGTCATGGGTAGCGCGGGGGGCGGACCCTACGCCAACACGACCAGCAGCAACTGGGGGGTGAACCTGGCGCCCAACGGTGACCTGTCCGGTTACGCATGGGGAGAGAACATCGGCTGGATCAACTTCGGCCACGCACAGT
>CAZZCT010000049.1:0-29187 GCA_964652365.1 uncultured Lentisphaerales bacterium | reverse complement strand
CAGGTGGGGACTTTTCGAAGGCCATTTCTGGGGAGCTTTTCAAGGCCATTGACACTCCTGGCGTGGCGGGCGTTTTGCACAGGTTCTCTGTCCCCTGGCGGGGCTCCCCTGGCGGGGCGTGGCGGGCGTCTGTCCCCTGGCGTGTCCCCTGGCGTGCATCCTGTTACCGACCCATAGCGGGCAGACCCATCGGATCCGCAAAGCAGGCCAACCAGAGGAATGCCAGAAAGCCATCTACCGGCAACTGGGCATCGCATGGAACAACCTGCCTCGCACGCGATCCGTAACCGGGACCGCCCCTGTACCGAATGGGGATCACGCTGGGCGGGCGACTTTGTAGTGCCGCAAAAACTGAAGCGTTGATCATCAACGAGTTATGACGCAAAGTGCGAAACTCGGGCTAGCGGGCGCCTGGCGCGCTCCCTGGCGCGCTTTCTGAACCTCCGTCATGCATCTGCGCGCGGTCTTGTCCGGCCTTCTTGCACACGAACAGACCCGAGCAGCCGACCAACTCGACGCGGACCTCGGCGAAATGCCGCGCCAGGACGCGCCGCAGTCCCTCGACACTGTCGTCCCGACTGCAGAATATTCCCATCGCGTTGTAGGTCGCCATTAACGCCCGGGCCAGCATGTTCTTCCGGACCCCGTGGTAAAGCGTCGTGGAACCGAAAAGCACGGCGCCGGGGTTCATCACATGCGCCAGGTGTTCGAACACGACACGCTTGGCCTCCATCGTGCCCGGCAGGCAGTGCAAGACGTAGTTGAAGCCGACAGAATCGAAGCCGGGCGCCAGACCGTCCAGCGGTTGCAGGAGGTCTTGTCCATAGGCTTCCGGATGGTACCGACTCAGGCGCCGGGCCACTTCCGCCAAAGTATAGGTATTGCGGTCGAGCAGAACGAGCCGGGACGGGATGGAAGCGAACCGGCAGTGGTTCAGAAAGTAGCCGGTGCCAACGCCGGCCTCCAGATGATTGGCGCTGGCGTGGCGGTCATAGAGATCCTGCAGGCGGCGGGTGGGGCATTTCCAGGCGAAACGGTTCGAGAAACCGAGCACCAGGTGCTCGTAAAGCGCGAACAGAACCTTGGCCACAACAACCGACCGGGGGCCTACAGGGTCGCCGAGCCTTGTCATGGGTGGATCCCCTAATCGGTCCACGAGGAGTACGGCCGGCCTGACACCCGGGTCACCCAGCGGGCCAGTGTGTCCGCGGGCGATAGCGTCCAAAGTCCGCTGCAGAATCGCTGCAGCCTGTATTCCGCCGGATCGTTCTCGTGGAAATACCCGGCGCGGAACGGGATCCTCAGACGTTCCAAACCTGCCACCAGTCGTCTGAAAGCCACGGCGGGCAGGAAGTCCAAGGGGCCCCGCCTCATCCACTGTTCGCGGTAGAAGATGTCGTCGAGGCTCCGCGTGCAGTTGTTAAAGACGCGGTGGAAGCGGTGGTTCCCTCCGTGGAAAGCCTGCTCGAGGCCCTCCAGGTACTGCTCGTAAATGTGCTGCCGGTCCGCCGGGAAACTTCGGAGGGCGGCGAAGAACACCGCCGTGCGCGCCACCTCGGCGCGTCCGTACAAATGCACGTGGCGGTAGGTGGACGAAGAAGGGTCGGCGTCGAACCAATTCCCGTCGCGGAAAAGCCAGGTTGTCACCGGCATGCGCGAGACCAGGAAGCGGGACCGCAGCCGGGCGGGATCGTGGACCTGATAGACCGTATCGCCCAACGCCAGCGACAGGTGACCGTGGGTGAAACCCGGCCCGTACGAGGCCGACACCGGATGAAACGGAAGCGAGAAGAAGACTGTGAGATTGTAGTCGGAACTCAGAAAATGGGTCTTCCCGGCTGGCGCACCGCGCCCGCAGTCATCATGCTCTATGGCGTGATTGCTCACAGCCTGTGTTTATACAGCGTGCGGAACGATTTGGTTGATAAGAAATCGCTTTTCGTCACACCCCGGTCGGCCTCGGTCCGAACGGGCCGACATCATGCCGGAACCGGTCTGGCGCAGCGATATAGTAGGGAGAATCATGGCAGAAGTGGGGTTCAAAGTCAATCACCACAAACCATCACCACAAACCATCACCACAAACCATCACCACAAACCATCACCACAAACCATCACCACAAACCAGCGGCATTGGGGCGGAAGGGGTATTCGCTCGCCGGCGTTGATTTCTTACGTATGGTTAGATCGTTCCGTCCAGTGCCACACCCGGCATTGCGCCGTGAGACTGAAGGGCGGTGACAGTTACCACCGGAATGCGCGTCGTCGCAACTGCCCGTTGGCGGCGCAGGCGGCGGCCAGGTTGAAGACCACCCGCAACAGGGCGGCCGGCAGGCGCCTGGCGGCGCGCGCCGGCGGCAGGTTCCGCAACTGGCGCAGCGGCAGGGCGATGAAGCCCGTCGGCGCCAGCCAGCAGCCCTTGGCCTTCAGGCGCGCGTCGACCAGCTTCGGGAACCAGGCCGGATCACCCGCATTCCACTCGCCAACGAGCTGTCCGCCCTGACTGCCGGTAGCCTGCACGCGGGCCGCGAGATGCTCGAACAGGATGAAATTGATGGCGCTGCCCACCAGCAGTCGTACTTCGTGGCGGAAGAGCGTACGCAGGTCGGTGACCGCTTCGAACGTGTGCGCCGCCGCATCGGCCCGCACCAGGCGCGACGGCATGTCGGGCCGCGTGAAGCCGTCGGTGCAGAGCATGGCTTTGAGGTAGCCGTCCTCCACCAGCAGGCCCACCGGCATCCAGACGCCCCGCAGCACCGCCGCGCGTGCCGCGTAGAGCGAACCGGCCAACTTGGGCGGTCCGCTGCGGTTCAGTTCCGAGGCCGCCAGCGACAGCTTCTCGCGCGCGGTGAGCGCCTGCTTGAAGGCCAGATCCTTGAGAATCGTGTCGACGCTGGCATGCGCGCCGGGGTGCTGCTCCAGCGCCCGCACCAGGTTTTGCAGCGTGGCCGCCCCGACCAACTCGATATCGCCATCCATCAGGATCAGCACCTCGGCCGCCGGATCGGCCAGTTGGTGCACGAAAACGTTCCAGGTGCGGCTCTTGCCAGGCTCCGGCAGGTTCTCGACCCGCGCCGTCACGTGCGGCAGGCCGGCGAAGTGTTCGCGCACCGCCGCGGTCGCGATCTCGGCGGTGCGGTCGCGGCAGCCGTTGGGCAGCACGACGATCTCGACCCGCCAGCCGGCCGGCGCGGCCACGCCAAACAGATCCTGTGCGCGCAGCGACGCCAGAGTCGCGCCAATGCGCGCCTCCTCATTGTAGGCGAAGATACCGATGCTGAGGTTCACGATGCCGGGAAGTGTAGCCGCTTGCGGCACGCGCAACACCAACAAAGTGCAGCTTCGCGCGGGCCGTCAACCAGAGGAGCGGCGCCTCGTGGTCACACGCGAGCTTGTCCTCAAACTGCGAGCGTTGCCGCCGAATCTGCCGCCCCGACGTGCGCATGCCCATGCAATCACGGCTCACGAGGACGTTCGCCCTCCCGCCCCTGACCGCACCAGCGCATGGACCTGGGCTCCGGGAGGGCGAGGCTCCGGCCGAGCCGCCAGCGCAGGGTCAAGCGCACGAAACTGCGGCAGGTTTCGCGGCAACTCTCGCAGAACAGGGGCTTGTGCCAGGCGGTTGTGTTTGTGTTACACTCCGGCCATCCGAGGTGAATACAGCCATGTACGTTACAGTCATGCACACGTTGCGGGCGTTTCTGGGTGCTGACGTCCGCCTGCGGCTCGCGCTGCTGGGCGGGTTGGGGATCCTGGTGGTCGGCCTGGCGGCGTGGGTTACGCCCGCGTTCCGGGCTAGTCTGGCGGCCTGGCGCGCGGCACGCGGCTGGCGCGCGAACCTCGCGAGCCTGGCCGTGGGGCTGTTCAAGGTGTTGGCGCTGTTTGTCTTTGTGCGGTTGGCCGCGGTGGCCATGCACAACCAGGCTCAGGGCTTCGAGCAGCAGTACGGGCGGGTCACCGAGAAGAACCGCTCGGCCGTGCTGATGAAATGGGGCAGCCCGCACGAGCAGCACGAACTGCAGGTGACGCACACCCGTCAGCGCATCTGGGTCACCCGCCAAGTCAAGCCGCTGGCGGAGAAGAGCGACATCGCGACCGAGTCCTTCTGGAAGGACGAGACGCCGCCGGTCCAGGCCATCGAGGGCCGGCTGCCCACCGTCATCAGCACGCAGGAAGAGATCCGCGAGGTGGACGTGCCGCAGAAGTCGGTCGTAAGCGCCGATGTGAGCGTTCAGGTGCGCAACAACCCGCGGCAGTTGGGCCACGCGAACTACGCGGGTTACGATGACACGTGGGCGCTGCGCTACCTGGTGGCAAACCTGTCCGACTACCCCACCACGGCGTACCTGCGGTTTCCCCTGCCGGCTGAGACCGGGATCTTCGACGAGCTCTATCTGCGCCTGGACGGGTCCAACTGCCTTGACCGCAGCAAGTCTGACGGCGGTGCGCTGTTCTGGGAGGCCGCGATGGCCCCTGGCGCCCGGCAGGTGGTCGAGATCGGCTACCGCTCGCGGGGCCTCGAGCACCTGCGCTACATACCTCGACGCATGAGTCAGACCGGCCACTATCGCGTGTCGATCCAGGTGGATGGCATTCCGGCCGACCGGCTGGACTACCCCATCGGGTCGATGCCGCCGGCCGAGCAACTGGGCGACTTGCGCGGCAGTTCCTACACGCTCACGTGGAAGCTCGACAACGCCCTGACCTCTTATGACATCGGCATCAAGCTGCCGATGGCCGAGCAGCCGCGTTATCACTATGCCCGGCTCATGTCCGAGGCGCCGGTCGCGCTGGCGCTGTTGCTGGCCCTGTTTGTGCTGCCGCGCCTGATCCTGGGCGCGCCGGTGAGCGTGGGGACCGCGGTGATCCTGGGAACCGCCTACTTCCTCCTCTACACGCTCATGGGCCACTTGGCCGACGTTTTGTCGGGTTTTGCGCGGCCGTTCGCGATCGCGGCGGCCCTGCTGACGGTGCTGGTGGCGTGGTTCCGGCTGCGGGCTCCGGGACCGCGGCTGCTGCGCGTTCAGGACGCGGTCGGGTTTGGCGTCTTCGCGGTGCTCTTCCCACTGGCGGTCATTGACGGCGACCGCACGGCACTTTGGATGCAGCTGCTGCAAGTGCTGATGCTGCTGTACCTGTGCGCGCTGGTCCTGCGCGCACGCGGGCCCGCGAACACGTCTTGCTGAGCGGCAATCGCATCGGCAGGCACGGTGGCGTTCATGGTTGTGCGCCATTCCGGTGCTCGTCGCGACGCCCCATCCGGGCGACCCAGTTCATCGCCTGCAAGCCCTCGAGGCGGGAGAAGCTTTTCGATTGGGTCGTGGTCGTGGTCCAGGTCAAGTTGTGCCCGGAGACCGCACGGCACGGACGGCACGGCGCGGAGCACCGTGCTACAGCCGCCGTAAAACGGTCCTCCGGGCCGTTCGTCCACCGTTCTCGTCGCCGTTCTCGCCCGCCGATATGCGCAACCGAGTTTTCAGTTTCAGGTTATACGCAAGACGCTCCTCTCGCAATTGAACCCCATTCGATCTGGTTCAGGTGGCGCCTCACTTGCCCTCGCCCGCCTTGCGGGCATCCCAGCGGAGCGGGGTCCAGCGCGCGCCGGTGCCTTCGGCGTCGGCTGTTGGGGTCAGACACAGGCGGCGCAACTCCGGCGCAGGCGCGGCGCCGTTGCCACGGCTGTCCACCAGCAGGTTGATGTGCCAGGTGTGGCCGTTGGCGGGCGGTGGAAAGACGTCGGCCGGCAGACTGGCAAACGGGATCGCCAGCTCGGCGGTCCAGCCCGTGTCCACGTCGGCCGCCGCGTCGGCAGCGGCGCGTATCGTGCCGTTGGTTGTCGTCGCGCTCTGCCAGACCGGCGCAAACGCCGCCGTGAGTTCGTCGAGCTTGAGTGCCGCGGCCTGCTGCTTGAGTTCGAGATTGGCCGGGTCCGAGCAGGTGGCGGCCAGCAGCGTCGCCGTCGGCGTATCGCTCAGCGGTACCCGGAATCGGGCGACGGCCAGTCCGTCGCGGCGCGCGTCGAGCAGCAGCGTCACGGCATCCTCGCCGCGGACGAGATCGGGGTCGCGGATGGTGAGGCCGACGTAGAGGGCGTTGGTTGCCCACAGAAGGCAGGCATCGACGGCATTGGAGACGCCCATCCCGTTTGACTTAAAGAACACGGAAAGTGGTGCCGCCTTCTGCCAAGCCTGCTCTGCCAGCCGGCCATCGATCCGCAGGGGGCCATCGGTCATGAAGACCGTCTGCGCGGCAGGTTCGGCGCTGACGAATGTGGCGACGGCCCCGCGCATCGCGCTGTGTCCTTGCTTGCGCAGGCGACTGGTGAAGACCAGGTGGCCATCGGCGAAGAGCGCCGGTCGATGGACGTCGCCGCCCCCGGCCACGGGCTGGGTCCAGCCCAGGAAGCCTTCCGCGGCGTCGATACCCCAGTAGGCTGCACCGTTGGCTGTTCCGCCATAGAGGACGCTGCCCGCAAGAATCGGCGCGGCCGTCACGGGACCTGGCACACGGCAGGGCTGCGGCCAGAGCGGCGCGCCGTCCGCTGCATTCAGTCGGTACACGCGGCCGGCGTGATCACCGAAGCTGACGGCTCCCGCGTCCACGCAGGCGCCGCCTTCGATCGGACCTTCCGCCTTGAAGGTCCAGAGCCGAGCGCCGGAGTCGGCTTGCACGGCGCTGAAGGTGCCTGCCAGTGTGCCGACAAAGACGCGGTTGTCGGCGCAGGCGGGAGTGGCCGCGATGCGGCCTCCCAGGTCGACCTTCCAGCGTTCCACGCCCAGGCCGGCGTCGACGGCATACAGGAACCCATCGGCCGAGCCAAAGTAGACGGTGCCGGCGGCGGCGGCGGGGCTGCCCTCGATCCAGCCGCGCGTGGGGAAGTTCCACAACATGCGCCCGCGGTCGGCGTCCAGCGCATACAGGCGCCGGTCGAGCGTTCCGTAGTAAAGTACGCCGCGGTAGAGCAGGGGCGTGCCCCGGCAGGAACCCTCGCCCGGAAAGAACCACTTGAGCTTGGTGCTCGCATAATCGGCGGCCACCATGCGCCCATTGCGCAGGCCGGCGTAGATCACGCCATCCTGGAAGCAGGTGCCGCTGGTTACGCCCCAACCCTCCTCGAAAACGGGAAACGGCAGGCCGTAAATCAAGCCGCTCTCGGTCCAGACGGCGCTGCTCAGGCCGGCAAAATCGTGGTAGGCGTCGGTCGTGCCCGCGGCTGCCAACCGCAGCGGCGGCTGGAATCCGGGCGCCGCGGCGACGCCGGTGCGTGCCGCGGTCTTGCTCTCCATGATCCAGAGGCGGCTGTTGATGGCGTCCAGCGCGTCGGCCGCCATGGCCTGCAGCCGGGCCGGGGCGGCTGCGTCAACCGCGATCAGGGCGGCGCCGTCGCGCGCAAACAACCGCACGCGGGTGTATTGGCCGCTGCCGAGCCAGGCATCGAGCAGGCTCCAGCAGGCATCCGCCAAGCTGCCATCACGCGCCTGCAAGGCGCCGGGGCTCAGGCGCGCGGAATGCGCGAAGCGGGCGTAGCGGCCATCGATCGCTTCCAGAGGCGCGTTCGGACTGCCGAGCCGCATCTTGAGATCGGGAACCGACAGGAACGTGTAGAGCTCAAGTACGTGCGGTCCGGCGGTGAGCCTGCGGCTGCCCGTGCCGGTGGTGACGCGCAGGCCGTACGATTCGCGGTACCAGCCGTTGACGACGGTCTCCTTGCGGTCGCCGTCGACCACCAGTAGTTTGAGATCCGGGCTGTCGGAGTCGCCCTGATCGACGACGAAAAGGACTTCCTGCGCTTCAGGCAACTCGATCTCCGCGCGAAACACATGCACAAAACGGTCCACGTGCTTGACCGGCTTCGCGTTCGGGCCGGGGAGCTCTTCGCCCGGGTCAACCGGCAGAAGCCCCTGGCTGTTTACGAAGCGCGTGTGAAGAACCCAGGGGACGGCCGCCTTGCGCGCCTTCTCGTCCGCGCGGTCCAGCTCCGCCTGGCGGGCTTCGGCTTCGGCGCGAATGGCATCCACGGTCTCCAGCACCTGCCCGCCGGTCATCAGGCGCGGCTTGAGCTCCGCGCGCGGCTTGACGGATTTATAGGTCGTACAGGAAAAGCCCCCCTCCGGCCGCCAGTCGACGCGCCCGAACAGCACGAGGCCATCGGGGGGAACCGGTGGCATGTCTACCCGCAGTGTTCCAAATGTGAGCGTGAAGACGCCCGGACCGGCGCTGCCGTCAAACAGGATGCGCGCCTGTTGCCCATTGGCAAAGCTGACGACGTGGCTGACGGGCTTGCCGCCGGCGTCCACCACGCGGATATCGCGACCATCCGCGGCGGCCAGGCCGTAGTGGGAGAAGGTTACGTCGTAGGTGGCGGCCGGCGCCGTGGCCGCGAGCGGCAGACGGAAGCGGCCGGGTTCTTCGGGCGGCGCCCCCTGCGCGCGTGCGGCCGGACCGGCTCCGCCAGACAACAGCAGCGCGGCCAGGGCGACTGCCGATCGGGATTGCATGCGCATGGTTCTCATCGCTCGTCCACCTTGGGAATCGCCCCGTAAAGCTCGATTTCCGTGATCGCGGAGTGGCCGCCCAGCACGTAGACGCGCAGCTTGTCGGTGTAGACCGGTTTGTCGAAACGATACACGTTGTACGGCGAGGTATTGTTGCGGACCTTGACCACGTTATGCCAGAAGCCCACCGCCACCGCCCGTTTCTCGAACGCCGCAACCTCGCCGCGCACCTCGGTACTCTCGACATAGGCGTCCACCGTCAGGCTCTCCACGCGCGCCAGCGCGGGGTCCTCGGCGATGACAATATGCGAGAGCACCTTCTTGCGCGGCAGGGTGATCTCGACCCAGGTCGGAATCTCGGCATGTCCCAGGCCGCGCTCGGCTCCGGCCCCGCCTCCCCACCACAAGCCCTTGTCGAGCTCCGGTTCGGTCTCCATCAAGCGGCCGTTCACCAGTGCTTCCGGCATGACGCGCAGCGCGGTGTGGGGTGCGCCTTCCTCGGCCACGTTCATGAAGATGCCCAGTCGCGCCGGCGGATCGACGTACAGCGCGTCCTGGTTGAGTCCGCGGTAGAGCGAGTCCATCCGGATCAGGTTTGGGGAAGGGAAGAGGAGCTGCCGCATCGACACGCTGCTGGCAGCCTCGCCGTCGCCGCTTCCACGCACGGCGACGGCGACGCGGCCCGGCCGGTCCCCCAGCCGCAGGATGGCGTAATCCGCCGCCATGGCGCCGCGCGGCTGCGCGCTGAGCGACAGGCGCCGCAGGACGGGCTGCGAACCGTCCGCGGCGGGCTGCTCGGTCTCATCCACGGTCAGCCCCAGCGCGACCTCGCCCCGCGCCTGCCCGTGCCGCCATTCCACCAGGTAGGTGCCGAACGGCTGTCCATCAAACGCCGCATCCTGGGGCGCAGCGGCACCGGCCGACCCGCTCAGCGGCGCCTGCTCCGGTCCGAGATCGACCTGTTTCGTGAGCCGCGCATGCCAGGGTTCCTGCATACCGGCGGCGAGGCCGCGGGTGGCCTCGACCTCCGACCAGCGTCGCTCCACCTCCGCGGGGGGCGCGAAGCGGTTCAGCGACTGCTCCCACTGGCGCTGGCCGTCGGCCGCAAAGCAGGCGGCCGTCCCACGCGTGGTTCCCGCGACCAGTCGGCCGTCGGCGAGAAACAGCAGCCGCGCCGCGCCGTCGAGCCGCGCGTCCCACAGTTTCCGCAGGTGCTCGTCCACGACCGTGAGCGAGCCGCCGAAGTCGGCGATGGCCAGCCGCCGGCGCGCGCGGTCCACGGCCAGTCCCAGGATCTGGCGGTCGGCCGGCAGGACCGCCAGCTTCGTCCACTCCGGGTTGCTGAGGCAGAGCAGGTTGCCGACAGCAAAGACCTGGCGGCGTTCCCACGCGAGCTGCTTGCCGTCGCGGCGCGTTGAGCCGCCAAAGTAGTCGGGAGCCTCGTAGCGCTCGCGCAGCAGCAGCTTGAAGTTGCGATCCACGAGCACGTCGGGCAGCACCTGGCGGTACGCGCTGAAGGCCACCAGGAACGCGGCGCCGTCTTCGACGGGGGTCACGGTCTTGATCTTGCCGCGCGCCTTGCGGCCTGCTTCGTCGAGCAGCGCTTCGGTCGCCACGTCAATCGTCGCCTGCGCGCGGCCCGTCAGCGCGTCGGCGAAGATCAGCACGTCGCGGAAGGCACCGGCCGCGCCGGGTTCCTTACCGGCCAGGCGGTAGACGATCGCGGCGCCGTTGTCGACCGAGCCGAGGAACTCCGCCTTGCGGCCGAAGAGGATCTCGCGCGTGGTCTCATAGCGGCCCCATTCGTCGAAGCCCCACAGTGCCGCGAGGTTGAGGTCGTAGACCGTGAAGGCGCCGTCGCGGTCATACACGACATAGCGGCCGCCCGGGTCGAGCGTGGCGCCGCTGCCGCGCCACGGCGAGCGGCTGCCCAGGCGCCAGCTCAGTGTGCCATCCGGGGCGCGCAGGTACGTCGTGTTCTCGGTGGTCACGGCGAGGCGGCCGCCCTCGACAAAGCTCAACGCGGAGGCGAAGATATGGCCGACCGCGTCCTCGAAAACCAGTTGGCCGGCCGCGTCGAACACAAAGAGGTTCCTGGCATACCCGGCGGTGCCGAAGGCAATGCGGTCGCCGGCGGGGGAGGCGGCGAGGGAGAGGATGGCGGCGCCGTCGCGCGCAGCCAGGTCCGCCGAGGGTTCCGCGACCCCCGCCTGGTCCGTGGTCACCCGCGCCAGCGCCGCAGCGGCGGAGGCGGGCGCCTCGGGCGTGGCGGACGCGGCCGGCAAGGCCCGCAGCGCGGCGACCGCGGCGCGCAGTCCCTCGTTGTCGGGCCCGAGCAGGCAGAGGACATCCTTTTGGTATGCAAATGGACTGCGCACCAGGGCGAGCGCGCCGCGGCCGGGCCCGGGGTAGCTGGCCGACAGGCCGCGGTCGAAGAGGCGGCTTTCCTGCAGCTCCTCGAGCAGCACGCATTCGCCTTCGCCCCCCACCAGCGCGATGTGCTGATCGATGAACTGGCTGGGTGCCATCTCCACGAAGCGGCCGTAACTTTTCATGCGCTCGCCTTCGGCGAACACGCCGGGCGCATTGACGGAGCTGACCTCGGCCTTGAGGCCCAACGCGCGCAGCGTCTCGGCCAGTTCCGCGGCCACCGCGGCGCGTTGCGTCTGCTGCGAATCGTCCAGCAGAACCCGCACCGGCTGGCCATCGGCGCGGCGGGCCGCGAGAAACGCGCGCAGCAGCTCCGGGTTCTGCACGTCGACAGCGGGCAGCAGCCGCGGCGCTGAACCCGGCGGCAAGTTCCCGGTGTCCGTCACCGTCAGCGTCGCCTCAATGCGCCGGCCGCTGACGAGATCCTTCACGTGCACCTTCCAGGCGCCGGCGCGGTAGCCGATGGAAGCGGCCAGCCGCAGGTCCATCCCCGTGGCGCCCTGCACCGGTGGCAGCGCCTCCCCGGCGGCGTCACGGACCGACACCTCCACCGGCAGGGCGGCGGCGAGCGGCTGCCCCGCCTCGTCCAGCGCGTGCACGCGCAACGGAATGGCCTGGCCCAGCAGCACCTCGGCCGGCAGTTCGACCCGCAGCGCCGCGATCGCGGCGGGCAGGCTGACCAGGAGTCGGAACGGGCCGCGCGAGAGATCGCACGCGACCGCGATCCGGCCGTCCTGCGCCGCGGTCGCGGTCGCGGCACCGAGGCGCTGCTGGGTGAAGAGGTCGTATGTGACGGTGTCCGCCGGCAGGTCCAGGATCGCCATCTGCGGCACCATCGTATTCTCGTTGGCCTCGCCCATCAGGCCGCTCACTTGAGGCACATCGGTCAGCCGCGTGGTGCCCATCCAACTCGGGTAGAGGAAGTTGCAGACGAAGGTGTAGCGGGCGACGCCGGCGGTGGCCGTCTGTAGCAGCAGGGTGTCGGTTCGCGGCGCCGCGAAGGGTCGCAGCACGTGCTCCAGAGCCTGGCGCAGAATCGGCGCCTTGCGGCGCATTTCGCTCTGCATCCAGGCGTGGGCGAGGTCGATCGGCCCCTGAAAACTCCACATGAAGCGCGCCTGCGTATGCTCCTGGAAGTCATCCTCAATCTTGAGCGCGCCCTTGGGGACGATCCGCGAGGCAGAGCCCACCAGCAGTGGACCGCCGCCCGCGGTGTAGGCTTCGAGCGCCTGGAGGTGTGCGGGGCGCAGATAGTAGAGCAGCGGCGCGACCACCGCTTTGAAGCGCGCGAGCTCTCCCGCCTCCAGCATCTTCTCGGTCAGGATCTCGGTGCTGTAGCCGAGCATGGCCAGTTGCATCAGGGCGGCATGCAGGGTGTGCAGGCTGTTGAGGCGCTCAAGGCTGACGTCATCGTACGTGCTTTGGTTGAAGGGATAGAAGATGGCCACCTCCCCCTGGTGGCGCACCTGGCGCAGCGCCGGTCCGTAGACGCGCATGAAATCGTTGGCGTCGAGCACGTCCTGCGCCATGCGCGCCCATTGCGTGCGTCCGGTCAGCCCGTCTTCGGGTTTGCCGCCGCCGAGGTAGCCGAAGCCGAGGGCGCCGGCCATCAGGTACTGGCCGAGGTTGTGCTTCACGAGGGGTGCCATGCGCAGGGAGCCTTCCACGCCCCAGCACTCGCGGCCGGACATGCGGAAGGTCATCGTCTTCAGATACGGCTCCCAGATGCAATCGTGGGCCGAATCGCCGTGGCCCGTGAAGACCATCAACGGTTCCTGGTTGGGATTGCTCAGCTCCGGGTAGGTGCCGGACCCGGTATCCCCGCCCCAGGAGGGACCGCGGTTGGTGATGGCCAGCCGCCGCACAAGCGGCTCCACGGCCTCGCGTGCCGTGCCGTGATAGTTGGCCATCAGTGTGTTGATCATCACCTGATAGGCCTCCCAGCGGCGGCCCACGTCGGCATCGGGCGGCGGGGTGCCGGCGAGACGGGCGCGAATGTAGGTCGTGGCATCCAGAATGGGCGGCGAGGGAAAGCCCTGCGCGGCCTCGAAATTGCGCTCCATGGTCAACATGCGCAGGTGGCGTGTCGGATCGGGAATCTCCGAGTTGCCGAGGGGCGAGGTGGACATGAACATCAGGCTGAGGCCAGTGAAGTTGTCGAACTTGCGGCCGATCTGGGCAATGAGCTGGTACTGCCGCATCTTGGCGTTCACCTGGTCAGGAATCGAGTGGATGAGCGAGAGCGGGGTGATGAAGCACGGCGTGCTGTTGTAGTGATCCAGCCCATAGGTGGCCAGCGCCTCGTTCACCAGTTCGAAATTGTTCTGAGTGTAGTAAATCTCCTCGGCGGGCAGCGCAAGGTCGGCGCGCAGCAGGGCCTGGACCTGCGCCGCCTCGCTGGAGTTGTCGCGGCCCTGGTAGTTGGCATGGCCGCCCGCGGTGCTCGACCAGTCGACCATCTGCAGATCCGTGCGCTGAGCACGGATGCCGGCCTGCCGCATGAGTCGCGCGCGCTTGTCGTTCAGCTCGCGGAGGTTTTCCGGCAGGTTAATGTACTCGGAGCCCACGTCGAAATTCGGGCCCAGCCACGCCTCATCGAAATGCGGCGCGCCGGCGCGGTTGCGCGGCTCGGCCACGATCAGCGGCCACTCGTTGCCAGCCAGCGTGCCCAGCACGGCGCTGAGCTTGTAGGCTCCGGGGCGGAGGGCCTCGGTGGCGACGCCGCCAAGCACGAAGTGGAACGGGTGCTGTCCGGGTGCCAGCGCGGGCACCGCCTGTTCATGCAGGATGAAGCGGCCGCGTTCGGAAACGAGCACGAGCTGCAGCGTGCCCGCCGCCACCGGGGCGGTGGTCTTGATGACGGCACTGAAGGGAATTTCGGCGCCGCGCAGAAACGCGTGGCGACCGTCGCGGCAGAAGACCGACAAGGTCGCGGCCGCGGCGGGGTTCACGATGCCCTGCGCGAAGTCCACGTGCAGCGCGGGCAGCGGCGTGGCGCTGCCGCGGCGGTCGGCGCCGAGCCGCAGGAAGTAGACGCTGCTGGGCAGATCGGCGGGTAGCTCGATGGCGTAGACGTCGGACTGATCGGTGGAGCGTACGGCGAGCTCGCGCCAGTCGGCGGCGGGTGTCGTGGCGTCTGGACTCGAGAGCAGGGAGCCGTCCTCCCGCAGGATCGGCGTCTTGAGCAACAGGGCCCGCGGCTGGAAGGGGGCAATCGTGGCGGCGCCGATCGCGTCGACGGCCTCGATACGCGCCTGCAGGGTCGCCCCGGCGCGCACACTGCCGGACGGCAGGGCGACGGACAGCATGCGCGGCTCGGCGTCGTCGGCATCGGCGGCGTCAAACAGGAGCTGGCGCCGCGGGTAGGCGCCGAAGTCGCCCTGGAAGGTGAAGGGGCCGTTTTCCGCGCGCCGCCCGAAGCGGATGGCCGCGCCGCCCGGCGCACTGAATCCCGTGAAGCGGCCGGTGAAGGTGTCCTTGGTTTCGGTCGCGCCGCTGAAGGTGCCGGCCGGCCCGGCGATCGTCACCGTCATGCCGCGGCCCTTCATCAGGACCGGCACGCTCATCTTGGGCAGCACAATCGTGTAGCGGCCCTCAATGTAGACGCCGCGATCGGTTGCCGGTTTGCCCTCCGGGTCGAGCAGGACCACGCCCTCGGGTGTTACGTGGAAGCTGCGCTCCGAGGGGCTGACGCGGTAGCCCAGGCCCTCGGTGTTGGCGGTGACGTACAGGGTCATACGTTTGAAGGTGGCACTCGCGGCCACCTGTTCTTCCTTCGGCAGGATGGATTCGCCGTTCCAGTGCAGGCGCGGCGAGACGGGCAGGCGCAGCACCTCGGCCGGCATCTGGCGCACGGCACTGCCGTCCATGGCGATGATCGTCAGCGGGTAGAGGGTGACCTCCAGGACGCCGTCGCGCACGGCGAGGGTTGGGTCCGAGGTCGCGAGCTGTTTGCCAGCGACGGTAAAGACATGTGCGCCCGGGTCGATGCGATGCTCTCCGTCCGCAAGTTCCACGGTGATCTCGTCGCTGCGGCCGAGATAGCTGCCCTCGTACATGCGCTGGAAGGGATGCCGGCTGTCGATGACGATGCCGCGCATGTAGTTCGAGTAGCGGTCGAACTCGGCGCGCGGCTTGAGCTCCTCCTGGGGAGGCGGCGCAGGGGCGCCCTTGCTGCCACCGCGTAGCGCGGCAAGCTCGCGCTCGGCTTCGGCGCGTTCGCGTTCGGCGGTGACGTCGATGCGCGTAATGGCCGTGGACACCCGTTCGCCAGGCGCGTCGGCCCGCACCAGCCGCAGAGTGACTTTCGCGGCCGGCGCGGGCGCCGCCAGGGCGAGACCGAGCAGCAGGATGGCGCGGACGCGCAAGGGCAGGCGATTCATGTTCACTGGACGCTCCCTTCGCCGTAGCGCGCGGCGACTTTCAGCTTCCACTGCTCGCAAAGCTGGCGCACGTCGCGGTCCGGATCCATGTACATCGCCTCCAGTAGCGGGATGTCGTACTCATCCAGGATGCCTTCGCTCAGGTAGAGGCCCAGGGTCTCGGTTGCCTCGCGGCGGACGTCGTCCGATTCGTTCTGGAGGAACACGAGCAACGTGCCGCGCAGTGCGTCGGAGCGAAGGTCCGGCTCGCGCAGCAGGGGCAGGAAGACCGGCGCGAGTTCCCAGTCATCGGCATGCAGTGCCAGCGGGTGGGCGGCGGCCGGCCCGATGCGGCGGAGAGCGACCTGCAGGGCTTCCGAGAGCTGGCGCACGCGCGTTTCCTTGAGCAGGGCGGCGAGCGCTTCGGCCGCATCCTCGGCGGCGAACACACCCAGAAGGGTCACCGTGTCAATGTACAGCTCGGTGAGGTCCTTGTCTTCGCCGAGTGTTTTGCGCGGCAAGCTCAGCGTCTTGAGCAGATACGGCACGCAGCGTTCATCCCCGAGCCGGCCGGCGATCACGGCCAGGGCGCCATTGTTAACCAGCAGCGGCATGCGCGAAGCGAATGCTTCCTTCGTGTAGGGGGTCGGCACGATGCGTCCCAGGCAGACGGGTGCCGCGCCGGCGCCGAAGCCTTCGATGGCGCGGAGGACCGCCACGCGGTTGAAGCTCACTTCGCGCTCCAATGCATCGGTCAGCGCCGGTATGGCATCGGGCACACCCAGCGCGACCAGCGCCTGGACCACGGCGAGGCGCACGGCGGGATCGGGCTCGGTCCAGATCACGCGCGTCTCCAGCCGCGCGGGGTCCTGCTCGCTGGGCTCCTCGCGTAGCGTGTACGCCAGGCGGGGGGTCAGCAGGCGAAAAAGAGTCGTCTGTGCGCTCTCGGCGATCCCGCGCACCGCGGCCAGGCGCACCGCGCGATCGTGATCCGAGAGTCCCTTCTGCAGCGCGGCTTCAGCTTCGGGCGCGCCCAGGCGGCCCAGGGCCCACAAGGCGGCGGCGCGGGCCGGGGCGTAGCCATCCGCCGCGCAGGCCACCAGCAGGGGCAGAACCGCGCGGTTGGTGGTGGCGCCGGCGGCGAAGGCCGCGTGGGCGCGCACCTCGCCATTCGCAACGCCTTGCGCGGCTTGCGCGGCGGCCGGCAGCGGCGCGGCGGCGGCGAGCGCGAGCAGCGCCGTGAGCAGAAGGGACACTGAACAGTTATTCATTTCAGCTCCAGTCTGAGGCCGGCCCAGTTGGCGAGATCGTTCTGGCGACCATCGCCGGCGTCCTCGGTCGAGAGCATGAGCAGGATCGAATCGGACACATCGATATCCAGCTCCTGGGGTTCGCTGAAGTAGGTCATGTCCTTAGAGTCGTACAGCACGCGTGTACCGTCGTTGACGCGGAAGCGGACCGAGCCACGGCCGTTCGCGGCGGCATCTACGCCGACCTGACCGCGCAACCGCTTGAACTGGCGGTTGAGCAGCACCACGACCAGGCTTTCGTCCATGGTCTCGGCCGCGTTGGTGCCCAGGCCCTTGGCGTGCTCGGCACCGTCGCCCTTGAAGAAACGCAGCGGGCCGCCGAGGATATTGAGGTCGCGGTTGATGCCGGGGCCGTAGCCGCTGGAGGCGACGAGCAGCGAGAGATCCGAGACATAGAGACTCGCCTGCTTGAGCGGCGCGGCCCAGAAGGCATAGCTGGTGGCCTCGCCCTGCTGGGCCTCGAAACGCAAGGTGGCCGTGGGACTGCCGGCGAAGAAGCGGTTGGGGATCACGTATTCCAGGTCGCGCCAGAAGTAGCGTCGGGCGCGTTTGAAAGCCAGCCACTGGCCCACGAGCTGGTCATTGCAGTAGACCTTCACGAGCTGGTTCGCCGAGGAGTAGTTGATGCGCTTGCGCAGGATCATGGACGACGCGCCATAGGCGGAAACGTCGACCGTGAAGCGCTCCTCGCCCGTGAAGTGGCGGCCGGCATCCACAACGTAGCGGCCGTAGTCATTGTGGTAATGGCTGGCAAGGGGGCCGACCACGCGGTTGGAGGTGGCCGCGTAGTGCGCGGCAGCCTCATCGGCGGGATCGCCGACGTCGAGGAAGAAGCTCCATGCGCTCTTCCAGCCCGATTCCGGCGCATCGGCATACGCGACGGGCGCGCGTTCGAGCTGCTTGAGCAGGGCCGCCGGATCGCCCGGGGCGAAGGCAATGTAATGCGGCGCGGTGTTCAGCTCCAGCAGGCGCGTCTGTGGGTCGAGCGCCACCGTGTTGCCGAACACGTCCGCGACCCCCTGCACACCCTCGGGCAGGCGCAGCCGGCAGCGGTCGAGCGTCCGCCAGGCGGCGAGCAGCAGGCGGCCGTCCGGCTTGCGGAACAGGTAGGCGCGGGCGAGGCCGTCGCGGCGGTCGAGCAGGAACGCCTCCCGTTCGAAGGTTGCATCGGCGAGTTGGGCCGCCGCGGTGCGCGCGACGAGGGCGGCCGGCTTGATGCCGAAGAAGCCACCCTGCTCGAACAGCAGGCCGGCGGCATCGCGGCGTGGTACTTCATAGGGCGAGACAATGATCTTCTCCACGCCCCGCGCGCGGCACAGCGCATAGGCGCGCGCCAGGTAGCGCGCCTGATCCTCCTCATCGACGCGTCCTTCGCCGTCGCCGGTCGGCCAGCCCAGGTCCAGGGCCCAGAGTGGCGGTGCAAAGTGCTCCTTGGCGCGCAGCCGCTCGGCGCGGGCCAGCACGATGTCCATGTACCCATCCTCGGGCGATAGCGGCGCGGTGCTCGGTACAACGCCCACGGCATCCAGGTAGCGGCCGGCGCGGCTGCGGATCAGGCCCTCCAGATAGCGCTCCAGGTTTTCGCGCAGGACGCCCCCCGAGACCAGCTTCACGCCCGGATCTGCTTCCGTCGCCGCAGCGCGGGCAACGGCCAGAATCTGCTCGGTGAACTGCCGCGGCGTCGCGCTAAACCCTTCCGAGTCCGGACGTTCCCAGACGACCCAGGTGCGGATGCGGCCGGCGTAGTGGCGGACCGTGCGTTGGACGTACTCCTCCCAGTAGATCGACTGCGACGGCAGCGTGTAGACGTTGCCCATCCACACGCGGGTGCGCGGATAATAGGTGGTGTCCGGATCGGCCCACAGGGAGGTGAAGCCGAGGCGGCCCACCACGTTGAGCCCGACTGCAGCGCGCGCCTGAACCTCGGGATCAATCCATTCGTAGTCAAAGAAGCCTTGCGGGTTCTCCACCGCCGGGGCGCCGTCCACCGAGTGCCACGGGATGAGCAGGATCTCATCGCGAAAGCCCAGCTCGGCAGCGAAGCGGTTGCGGTCGGCCAGGACGGGCAGCAGCGTGGCATACGAGGCGGCAACCGTGGCCGAGGGCTGGTAAACCACCAGTGGCCGCTCGTTGGTCAGGGCCGCCGATTCGCCGCCCTCGGCGCGCAACTCGGCGGCCAGTCGATAGGAGCCGAACGGCAGGTTGACGAGCCGGGGCTCCACGACGGCTTCGCCGCCCGGCTCGATCGTGACGGCGCCGGCACCCAGGGGCCAGGCGCGGCCGGCGATGTCCGTCAGCGCCGCCGCATACTGAAACGTCCGCGCAGCCTCCCACAGCCAGGCATTGGCAAAGGCGAGCCGCAGCGTGTCATTCGGGTAAAGCATATCCGCCGGTTTGTCCAGAATGGGGCGAATCCGCAGTGCGGCCGCGCGTTCGAGTTGTGTCCACACGTCCACGTCATCGACCTGAATCTCCGCGCCGGGAGGGCACTCGAACTCGAGCGACTCCAGGGTCAGCGGGTAGTCCACGATGCCGTCGGCTTCGCAGGTGGAGCGGAGCTGGGCGCGCGGCCGGCCATAGTCCGGGGCAGGGAAAACGACATACTGCCAGTCCCCGGCGGGCACGGCCACCGGCCCCACCAGCCACACATCCGGGCGCACCGCCTGGCTGACTTCCACGCCCGGATCGCGCAGGCGCAGGGTCAGCGCGGCGGGCGCGGCGGTCTTGACCCACACACCCAGGCGGACAGGGCGGCCCGGCAGCTCGCGGCCCAGCTTGAGGCTGTAGCGCGCGGGCGGCGGCGGCACGCCCTCCTTCGGTGGCGGCGGGTTGGCGGGTGGCGGCGGGCGCAGGCTCAGGCCCATCCGCCCTCCGTGGCGGGCAGCCGCCGTGTTGACTTCGACGCCAGCCACGGCGCGGACCTGCTCAAAATCCTCGACCGTCAGCCGCACGGAAGGCATCCCGGCCACGGCGGTCCGCGTGCCCTGGCCGGCACCGCCCGCCTCGGTCCATTCCCCGGTGAGGTAAAAGGGACCTTCGTCCGCAGCGCCCGGTTTCATCTCGATCTCGCGCACCTGCGTTTCGCCGGCCTTGACAGGCAGCTCGAAGGTATCCGCTTTCAGCTCGCGGCCGGCGTAATCATGGATGGTGAAGGTCGCGCGCACCGTGCGGTCAGCGTCTTTGGCGGCGGCCGTGACGGCAAAGACGATCGCCTCGCCGGGGTTCGGCAGCACGGCGGCTTGCCAGTCACGCCGCACACTGGTTGCCTCGCGTCCGTCTTCCGAAACGGCCACACCCTCAAAGCGCACGTGGCAGCGCGGATAGCGATCGGCCGGCGCCACGGTGACCGTCACGGGCGGCGGCGGGGCGGCAGCAGGGGGCGCGCCATAGACAGCGACGGCGAGGGCGCCGCCGCACACGGCGCACAGCCGTCGCCGACAGCTGCTTTGTCCTTTTGACGTTCTTCTCATGACGGTCATTTCCGCACGATCAATGTGCCAGCGAATACAGCATGATGTTCACTCCCAGACGGTAGGCTGCTTCGCGGCCCTGCGGATTGAGATCGGAGCTGTGCATGCCGGCCCCCAGTGGGTTGGACGGTGTGGGGGGACTCGAGATCTCCCACAGGCAACTGATATCCTGGGGCGAGTACAGGATCGCGACGCGTCCGTCGCGGAAGAGCCCGAGGAACGGGTTGGCGTTCATGAAGGACGCTGGGATGCCGCTCTCATGCACGTGCTGGAAGCTGTATTTCTGCTTGTAGATCAGGTCCTGGGCCGGATCGGCCCGGTCCAGCGCCTTGAGGCCAGGTTCCGGAAACAGCTTGTTGACCTGCGCTTGGAACGCCGGTCCAAAGGTCTGGCCGTAGAGGCAGTCGTCGGCATAGAGAAAACCTCCGCGTGCGATGTACTTTTTCAGTCCCTCTTCTTCGGCTTCCGTCAACGTGAACGCGTAGTGGGCGGTGAGAAAGACAAAGGGCCAGTCAAGCATTTCGGGTGAGTCAAACGTCAACGGCTTACGCGGCAGCAAAGCCTGGGCGTCCATGCCGGTGCGGACCTTGAACTGATCGACCATGGCCGGCACGGCGGTTGGGTCGGCGTCCCAGTCGCTGTTGATCTTCATCTCGCGCATGACGAAGCGGCGCCGGGCGCGCACGAAGATCTGCGGCACTTCCTCGTCCGCCGCCAGGTCCACCTGCTCGGTCTCCACGTACCGATCGCGCTCTTCGGCGGTCATCCCGACCACGCCGCTGTCCGCGCGGCCCCTGCCCTCGCCGCCGATGCCGAGGATGCCGATCCAGTTGTCGGCGGTCGCCTCGCTCGCGGCGCGCGTGGCGGCCGGCAGCAGCAGCGCCAGCAGCAGGAGCGCTACGGCGCGGACGCTGCTGTGCGGGCGTGCCGCATCTGGTTTGCTTGTCATGGCTAGTCTCCGCTCAGGCTCTCAAAGTAACTGCGCACCGCCAGCCGGTCGCGCCCGCGCAGGCCGTCAGCAACGGGTACCGCTTCCAGGCGCCGGGCGGCCACGCGGGCGGCGGGCTCGGCTTCCGGCGCCAGTCGCGGCGGCGGGCTGCGCCGGGCCAGCGAGGCGACCTTCAGCCCGTCGTACCAGTGCGCCGACCAGTCGTCGCGGTAGACGATATCCTTGAAGAGCTGCTCCTCGGAGACGACGGCGATGCGGCAGGTGCGGGTGCGGGCGACGTGCGGGCCAGCGTCCGGCTCGAGGTCGTACGCGTCTTCGGCTTCGGCCCAGAAGACGATGCGGTCGCCGACTTCCACGCCAAACTGCGAGAGGCGTGCGAGGCCAAGTTGGCTGAGCTCGGTGCGCGGCAACCCGAGCGGGAAGGCGCGGGTCCCGGAGGACTTCTCGGCATTACTCTCGAGGCTCTCGATGCGGTAGTGCAGCACGACGCGGGTGATGCCGTAGTCGTCGCTGCCACGCACGGCCAGGCCGATCCCCTGCGCCTGTTTCTCCAGCAGGTGCGGCTCGCGCGTGTCCGTGCCGGGTGGCAGGCCCACGAACTCCAGCTCGGGGCCGGCGTCCTTGACTACCACCACGGGGTAGGCGCGGTCGGCATCCTCGTTCTCAAACCCGTATTCGTCGGTCAGACGCAACGTGTACGTTTCCTCGATCGATGGGCGCGGGTCCGCCCGCCACTGCGGCAGGTCCAGGCGCAACGCGCCCTGCGCAAAGCGACCACCTACGCCGAGCGGCTCGGCCTGTTCCAGAAAACTTGCGGCCAGCCGTGCGCTCTTGAGCGGCTTGTTCGCCTCCACGGTCAGGATCACGGTGCTGCCGTACAGCGCCTTGAGGTTGCCGTCGCTGCGCGGCTGCACGACCGGGGCGCGTCGGACATAGGCTGGCAGGTCGTACTCGACGCTGAGCTTCACGAGGCGGGGCCGTTCGGTCACGATGACATTGACCGAGGCGCTCTGGATGCGACCGGCGGCCACGTAGCACTCGAAGCTGTCCTGGCAGTTGGTCACCACGAAGGCGGCCGTGCCGTCGGCGTCCATGTCCAGCGGCCGTCGGCTCCAGTTGGACGCCTCCTTGGCGCGCAGGAACAGATCGATGCGCTCGGTGCGAAAGCCGGTTTGTACGGCCCGTACGGTCACATCGCTGCCGCGCAGGTAGGCCGGTTGGTCAAAGGCGGCGATCTCGAGCCGCGCGCCCGTCATGCGACGCGCCAGGTCGCGCACGTCGAGCCAGGCCGAGCCCAGGCGGCCGAGCGCGGCGGCCATTCCGGAGGGGCTGACAGCAAAGGCGATGATCCACAGCCCCAGGGTAGCGGCGGCCCAGCCGGCATGGCGGCGGGCTGGGCGGCGGTCGATCAGCGCGAGGAAATCGTCCTGTTCGGTTGAGCGCTGTGCATACAGAATGGTGGCCTCGACCATGACGGGGTCGAAACCGGTGTGCTCGCTTTCTTCCAGATGTGGGTAGAGTTGCAGCGCGCTGATCAGGCGCGAATGCAGGTCGGGCCGGCGCGATTCGACCAGCAACGCGGCGCGCGTGGCGCTGGTGCGCTGCAGCAGGGGGCGCAGGATGCCGCGCCAGGCGCCGAAGAGCAGGCCGGCAACGGCAAGCGGCAGGATCGGAATGCGCACGAGCAGCGGCAAGCCGGCAATGCATTCGAGCACGGTGAGCGCCAGCAGCGGGAGCCCGACGCCCCACGTCAGGCGGCCGGCGCCTTCCATCAGCAGGCAGCGCCGCAGACGCGCCGCCACGGCGCGTACCCGCTGTTCGAGGGTCGCGTGGGCGGAATGAACCCGCGGGTCCGTGATCACGCCAGCCCCCTTCGTTTGCGCAAAGCCCATTCGCAGAAGGCGGCCGCAAGCAGCAGCAGCACCAGGCCCGGGCTCTGCCACAGCGCCAGATCGACCACAGCAGTCTGCATCCGGCGTTCGCTTCCGGGCAGTTCCAGACCGGCGGCGGCGTCGAGCGTGGCGGCTATTCCGCCGGTGCGCTGTGCCAGCTCGGCCATGGCGCGTGCATCCGGTTGCACCGCCAGGTATTCGGCGCGCGAGGGGCTCACCTCGATCGTGAGCGAGGGGCTCACCTCCGTTCCGTCGGCCAGGCGGCAGGCGGCTTTCAGCGTGTGGGGGCCGGGCGCAGACGGCTCAAAGGTGAGGCCATAGCGGCCCGGTGCGGCAGGGTCGGCGCTAAGCGGGGCCTGCATGGATTCGCCGCCCGGGAGCTGCAGCGTGAGGCTCGCCTCGGCGTTGTCGACGGGCAGGCCCGAGGCGTCGCGGAGGTTAAGGGCGACGGTCAGCGGCTGGCCGGCTTCACACACCGGCGTCTCCAGGATCAGCCGGTTGCCGCGGCCGGCGCGGATATCGCCCGCGAGCCAGCGCACCAGCAGTCCCCAGAAGCGGCGGTGGTAGTCGGCTTCGGTTTCGCGCGCCATCGACCAGTGCCAGGTTCCGTCCAGGGCAGTCGAGTAGACCCGGCCACGCCCGCACTCCCATACCGCCGCCAGCGGCCGCGGACCGAAGCGCGTACTCAGGGTCGGATGCACCAGCAGGGTGGTGGCGGCGGGTTTGACCTGGCTGAGGGCGTTGCCGCCCTCGACCCAGGGCAGTCCAGCCCAGGCGGCTTCATTGCGGACGGGATCCGAGTCGAGCTGCATGACTGGATGCATCAGGCCTTGGTCGGTGATCGCGACCGCGAAGCGGTTGATGAGCTGGGTCTTCTTCTCCCCGAGCAGTCGCACAGGCAGCAGGCGCGCCAGCGGCGTATCCGCGTAGTGCCCGGCGTCGTAGGCCGACAGGCCGCCGATCGTGCCCAGTCCGCCGCCCTTCTCGCGCACGAAACGGTCCACCAGGTCAAAGCGTCCGGCTTCCTCGAAGACCTTGCGCTCGACGTCGCCGATGATCAGCACGTCAAAGTAGCCCAGTTCCTCGGGCGAGCCGGCAAACCCGCTCTTGGGCGCGGCGATCGCAGGGCGCCCGTCGGCCCGCTGCGGCGGCCCCTGGTAAAACCATTCGTCCGGCGGCAGGCGCAGCAGCCCATGAAACCGGACGGCGGGATCGGCTTCGAGCGCGTTTTTGGCGAAGCGATACTCCCAGCCGGGCTGGGCTTCCACGAAGAGCACGCGCACCTGCTCCTCGCAAACATCGAGGTGAAAATGCAGCTCGTTGTTGCGGTCGGTGAGCTCCTCGGGCCGCGGCGCGAGGCGCAGCGCGTAGCGGTGCAGACCGGCATCTTCGGGCACAAACTCCACGCGCACCGCCGCGGCCTCACCCTCCGGTGGCAGCGTCGTCTTGACGGATGCCAGTTCCTTCTCAGCGGCGCCGTCGCAGCGCAAGAGTTGCAGCGTGGCCTCGCCCTCGATGCCCCAGGAGCGGATCTCGGCCGTCACCACGACCGGGTCCAGGCGGTAGGCAAAGGGCGGTACCAGCACGCCGCGGATCTGCGAATCGCGCGGCGCGACGTGGCCGCCAGCGGTCAACGTGCTGACGGGCGCTCCGGTGCGCAGGGCGGCATCGGCGAGGCGGTCGGGCGTCGTCTGCACACCATCGGAGAGCAGCAGCAGGCCGGCCGGCGGCCACGGGCCGGCCGCGTGGCCTGAGGCGCGGACCACCGCGTCGCGCAGATCCTGGGGCAGGGCTGCGTCGTTGGCGGGCGCCAGCACCTGCGAGGTGCGCAGCGTGGTGAGGGTGAAGGCGCGCGCCAGCCGGCGCGCCAAGGCGCCGTCCACGGCAAGCGCGGCCTCGGCCTGCGCGAGCCGCGTCGTCGCCCCGTCCTTCAGCCGCATGCTGGGGGAATCATCCAGCAGCACGACCAGCCCCGCGCGCGTCGGGCGCAGCAGGTGAATGCGCGCGGCCGTTCCGGCGGCGATCAGCGCCAGGCAAAGCACGAGCAGAAAGCGCAGTGAGCCGAGTAGCAGGCGCATGCGCAGGGTGAGCCCCTCGGTCGTGCGCCGGTAACACATGACGGCGAGCGCGAGCGCGAGCAAGCCCATCACGACCAGCAGGGTGCGGCCGCCGGCGGCGAAGCTCCACTCCACGCTTTCGACGCGGGCGCCCAAGTCGCGCCACGCGCCGCTGAGCGCGAGGGCCAGCCGGGCCAGGATGGAGTCAAGCGTGTGCATTAGGCCCTAAACTGCGGGAGTTGGAATGCTGGAACAATGGAAGCAGCGTACAATGGGCAAAAAGGTCTGCTTAATGGGCTGTTTTCCAGCATTCCAGTATTCCAACCTTCCATCTTCCTCAATACAGAGTCACTTGGACGCTCCACTGACCGAACGCCACCCGACGAGGCTTTCCGCAACGACCAGTGCCAGCGCGGCGAACGCCAGGTAACGCCAGAGCTCGCGACCGGTGTGCGTCAGGACGGGCGCGGCCAGTATGCCGCCTTCAAGCATGACCGTCTCCACGTCAGCCCCCTTCAGCGCGCCGCCGATGGTGGCGGCCGTCGCCGGGACAAACGTGCTTTCCACACCGACGGGGTTGAGGGCCACGGAGACGCGGCTGGCACCGAGGCCGGGCTGGGTGAGTAGGCCCGCATCCACGGTGGGCTGCACCGACAGCAGGTAGTGCCCTGGCGCGGCCGGGGGCGGCAACTGGAGGCGCTGCGCGTGGCGGTACCACGGCAGCGGCTCGTAGGCCAGGGACCCGGAGGCCAGTTCCATGCGGAAGGCGCCGGGCGTGCCGCCGGGCATCTCCGCGGGAATCGAGCGGGCCATCGCGTCGCCCACGCTGAGTCGGGCGCCGGTGGTCGCACCGGGGGCGGCGCCGCTGACGTAGTCCACCAGGCCGCGCAGCAGCAGGACGAAGGCGGGCCGCAGCGGCCAGTCGCTGCCGGCATCGACGTGGCAGCCGGCGGCGGCCAGCGCCACGCGGCCTTTGCCACGTGCTGCGCCGGCGATCGCGGGCGCGCCGTTGGCGAAGGTCGCCAGCACCGTGGCTTCCGGGTCGACCTCCAGACGCGTCCAGGTCGAGGCGCTCAAGCCCGCCAGCGAACCGGCGGCACGGCGGGCGAGCTCGCCCATGACGGGATCTTCCTCGTTGAGGCGGGCCACGTAGGTGAAGTCGCCGGTCTTCAGCTCGGTCAGGCGCGCGGGCAGGAAGCCCCAGGCGTTGTACTCGTCGGCGGCGACGGCGGCGTCCGGGAAGACCAGCAGGCCGCCGCCGTCGTCCGCGAACGCGCGCAGCCGTGCGCGCTGCGGTTCATCCAGCGTGCGCACGCCGGCCAGCAGCACGACGCTGTACTGGAAGAGCTCGCGCGTGCCGAGCTCCTCCGCGGCGCAGGCCTCGACCTCGGCAAACGCACCCGCACCGACCGTGCGCGGCGCCAGGGCATTGACCGCGAAGAAACCCGACGCGCGGGCCGGATCATCGCCGCCCAAGTCGCCGTGGACGCAGAGCACGCGCAGCGGCGGCTGGATGGGCACCTGCAGGTAACGGGTATTGTCGTAGGCAAAGGGATCGGAGGGGCTCTCGATCGAGACCGTGCAGAAAAGCGTTGCGCCGCGGCCGGCAACGGGAACCGTGAAGGGCACGAGGGCGGCCGCGCCCGCGGCAAGCGGCGGCAGGGGGAACTGGACGAGCTGGCGCTGTTCACCCACCTGGACGCTGATGCGGGCGCTGCTGGCCGAGGCAGCCGTGCCGCAGTTGCGGACGCGAGCCGTGCAGGTCAGGGGGTCGCCGAAGCGGGCGACGGGCAACGTCGGCGTGCAATCTTCGAGCGCGAGGTTGGGTGCGGTTTCGACGGCAGGTGCGAGAGGCAGCAGCCGCACGTGTATGCCGTCGAGCGCGAGGGCGGGCGGCTGGCCCCAGTCGGACGCCTGCAGGTCGGAGAGGACGATGACGGTGCGGTCGCCCTCGCGCGCGTCTGCCAACAGCCGGCCGGCACGCTCGACGGTGGCCGCGAGATTTCCCGCGCCCGCAGACAGGCGGGCGCGCTCGATCTGGAGGACGAGAGCCGGACGGTCCGACTGCAACAGGGCCAGCGGTTCGACACCCTCGCCGGCCAAGGCAGCAGGCACGGCGGGGGGCAGCGCGGCCAGGGCCCGGCGCAGCAGGGCGGGGTCGGTCACCAGTTCGGGCAGGACGGGACGGATCGCGCCCTCCTCCTCGCGCGTCAGCAGGACGGTGGGCTGCCCCGCGCGCAGATCGAGCTGGCGGGTAAGTGCCGCGCGGTTGGTGGTGAAATCCGGCGCGTAGAGCGGCGCGGTCAACAACAGCGCGAGCCGGTCATTCCCGCCGGTTTCGCCGACGACGGCGCGCGCGGCGCGGCGGGCATGCTCGAAGAGCGTTTCGCCCGAAAGCATCCGGCCCATGCTGGGGGAGTTGTCGAGCACGATGACGGTGGCGGCGCGCCGCTCGCCGAAGATACCGCCGCGCCAGAACGGCCGGCCCAGGGCCAGCATCAGTGCCGCCAGCAGCAGGATGCGCAGGGCCAGCAGGAGGCGGTCGATGAGGCGGCGTTGCAAGACGTTGTGCTTGATCGTCACGTCAAAGAAGCGCAGGGTCGTGAACCGTCGCTCCGGGTAGCGCTGCCGCTGGATGAGGTGCAGGATGAGCGGCACGGCAATCGCCGCGAGCCCAAACAGGAAGCCGGCCGTCAGGAAGCTCATCTAGCGCGACCTCCGCAGGCGGAACCTGATGAACTCGGAGAGCGCCACTTCGATGGGACGCGACGTGGGCGTCAGTTGGTAGTCGATGTTGCTCTGCTGGCAGGCGGTGCGCAGCTTTTCGCAGAAGGCACTCACGCGCGCCTGGTAGGCCTTGCGGAAGGTGGCTGGGTCGACCGCGACGCGGCGGCCGGACTCCACGTCGATGAAGTTGGCGAGCTCCTCGTAGGGCAGGTTCAGCTCGCCGTCGTCCAGGACGTGGAAGACGATCACGTCGTGCTTCTTGTGCTGGAAGTGGCGCAGGGCGTGGATCACCTCGTCCTCGTTGTCGAGCAGGTCGCTGATCAGCACGATCATGCCGCGCGCCTTGATGGTTTCCGCCAGGTCGTGGCAGACCCGGGCGACGTTGGTGGCCGGTCCGGGGGTGACGCTGTCTAGGACGTGCAGAATCGTGCGCAGGTGCAGGCGGCTGCCGCGCGGAGGCAGGTAGTCGCGGATGGCCGTGTCGAACGTAACCAGCCCGGCCATGTCGTTCTGGTGGATCAGCAGGTAGGCGAGCGTGGCGGCCAGGGTGGAGGCGTAGCCGAGTTTGGTCCACTTGCCGTCGCCGAAGTCCATCGAGCGCGAGACGTCCAGCAACATGCTGGCCTTGAGCTGGCTCTCCATCTCGAAGCGTTTGACGTAGTACTTGTTCTTGCGGGCCCACACGCGCCAGTCGACGGTGCGCAGATCGTCGCCAGGCACATACTCACGGTGATCGGCGAACTCGACGCTGTAGCCGAACTGGGGGCTCTTGTGGTAGCCGACGAAGACGCCTTCCACCAACCGCCGGGCACGCAGCTCCATGCTTGGCAACTGCGCCAGGATCTGCGGGTCGAGGAACCGTGAACCGATCAGTCCCATACGCTGAATCCCTTTGCCTGGGGTGTGCCGGCCGTTGTGCGCTGCGTGCCGATGGTCACGGGTTGGTCCTTCCTGGCGGCGCAGCCGGTGCCGCGGGCTCTACTCCTTGGGTTCGGGCACGGCCTTGAGCAGGTCCTCGACGATGCGCACCGAGTCAATGCCTTCCGCCTCGGCCGCGAAGCTGGGGACCAGCCGATGCCGCAGCACGCTGACGGCGCAGGCGCGCACATCATCGGTGGAGACGTAGGGTTTGCCGTGCAGGATGGCCCGGGCCTTGCCGCCGATCAGCAGGTACTGCACGGCGCGCGGGCCGGCGCCCCACTGGATCCATTTCCTGGCAATCTCGTGCCCGTCGGCTTCGCGGGGGCGGGTGGCGCGGACCAGGCGGGTGGCGTAGCGGGCCACGTGGTCGGCCACCGGAACCTTGCGCACGAGCCCCTGGTAGCGGATGATGTCGGCGCCGCTGAGGACCTGCTTGAGGTCCGGTTCCTCATCCCGGGTGGTCGACGTGCCGATTAGGGTCTCTTCCGCTTCGGTCGGGTAACCGACGTAGATATTAAACATGAAACGGTCCTGCTGGGCTTCGGGCAGCGGATAGGTGCCTTCCTGTTCGATCG
>CAZZCT010000048.1:1544-29548 GCA_964652365.1 uncultured Lentisphaerales bacterium | reverse complement strand
GGGCATGCGCACGTCCGAGCGGCAGGTTCAGCGGCAACTCTCGCAGTTTGAGGGTCGGCCTGCAGCAGTTCGCAGTCTAGCCGGGACCGCCTGAAGGCGGGACTACAAACGGCACCTGAGTCGGGCGAAGGCGCGCTCGTAGTCCCGGCTTCAACCCGAATCTGGCAGCCGTAACGGCCAATATGAGAATTGCTGGTTCTGCCGGCCGTCGCCTTGACAGCTCCGCAGGCGTCGCCTATCTTCCCACCCATGCTTGCGCGGTCTTCCGGGAGGCTACCACCTTGACACGTCCCCAGCGCATTGCCGTAGCGGTCATCCACGGAGTAGGGCATCAGGATGGTTGCTTTGCCGACCGGCTGATCGGCCGGGTGCGTCGTCGGTTCAGCACGCTGGTGGCCGACGCCGGTGTGCAACCGGCCGAGGCGCTGGTGATGGAGCCGGTGGTCTGGGCGGCGGTGCTCGAGTCCGCCGAGGACGACCTGTGGCAGCGCGTGAGCTGCGAACGGCGCCTGGCCTACGCGGCGTTGCGGCGCTTCATGGTGGGCTTCGCGGCGGACGCCGTCGCCTACCAGCCGGTACCGGGGGAACGGGCGGCTTACGACCGGATTCATGCCGAGTTGGCCGCGGCCCTGAAGCGCCTGGCCGCGAAGGCCGGACCGGACGCCCCGCTCTGCGTGATCGCCCACAGTCTTGGAACCGTCATCGCAAGCAACTTCCTCTACGACTTGCAGCAGGATGCCAGCCGGAACCTGATCTCGGACTCGGTGCGCGGTACGATGGGCGACACGCCGCTCGAACGGGGCGAGACCTTCGCGTCCTTCTACACGCTGGGCAGTCCGATCGCGCTCTGGAGCCTGCGCTACCCCAATGGTGGCGTCCCAGTCGCCGTGCCATCGCCGCAACTGGCGCATCACTGCCCGGCCCTGGCCGCGGCGGGCGAATGGATCAACTTCTACGACCCCGACGACGTGATCGCCTACCCTCTGAAACGGCTGAACGCGGCCTATGGGACGGTCGTGACCGAGGACCGCGCGGTCAATGTCGGCTCCTGGCTGACGTGCTGGAACCCGTTCTCGCACGAGGGCTACTGGACCGATCGCGCCGTGACCGACGCGATCGCTGCGGGGCTGGTGGGGCTGTGGCGGGGGGCCTCCGGCGAACCTGATGCATGAGGTCTCGCCTCCGCCGCTACGCGCCGTCCACGCCGCTGCGCCGCGCGCGTTCGAGGGGGTACCTGCGGCAAGTGTCCGGATTGTCGATCGTCCTCGTCCTCGTCCTCGGAAATCGATCACGAGGACGAGGACGACCGAACGCGTGAGTCGGTGGACGATTACGGGCGACGATTACGGATTGCGAGGAGAGACGCTCGATCGTCCACCGTAATCGTCGCCCGTAATCGTCAACCGAAGTTATCGGCAAGCCTGCCGCCACTGAGGACCGCGGATGCGGTAACGGGCGTTTGACTTGGCGCGGAGCGCAGGCTACTCTTTGGCGCCTATGGAATCGACACGCTTGTTGCTCAATGGCGATGAAGGCGTCGCCTATGCCGCGCTCGATGCGGGGGTGCACCTCGGGACCGGCTATCCCGGCACGCCCTCGACCGAGATTCTCGAGGCCTTCAACGCCTTGGGCGGGCGGGCCCAGTGGTCGCCCAACGAAAAGGTCGCGCTGGAGGTCGGGCTCGGCGCCGCCTTTGCGCGGGCGCGCGTGCTCGTGACCATGAAGCACGTGGGGCTGAACGTGGCGGCCGACCCGCTTTTCACGGCCGCCTACACCGGGGTCGATGGCGCTCTGGTGGTGGTCGTGGCCGACGATCCGGGCATGGCCTCCAGCCAGAACGAACAGGACTCGCGCTGGTACGCGCTGGCTGCGGCCGTGCCGATGCTGGAGCCGGCCGACTCCCAGCAGGCCTATGACTTCTTGGCCGACGCGCTGACGGTCTCCGAGCGCTGGCACATTCCGGTGCTGCTGCGCCTGACCACCCGCGTCAGCCACTCCAAGTCGATCGTCACCCGGCGGAAACTGGCCGGACCGACCCAGGCGATCCACTTCGAGCGCAATATTGCCGGCCGCGTCATGGTTCCCGGCCACGCCCGCCCGGCCCACCGCCGGCTGCGCGCCAAGCTGGACGAGATCCGCGCCTGGGCCGAGCAGGCGGACCACGGCACCCGACTCCATGAGCCGGTCGCCGGCGGGGCGCCGCAGGGGGCCCTGCTGATTGCCAACGGCATTGCCGTGATGCACGCCCGCGAAGCCAACCCCCACGCCGCCGTGCTGCAGGTGACCCTCAGCCATCCACTGCCCATGGCGGCGATCCGGGCCCAGATCGCCGGCCGCGAGGCCCTCGTGATCGAGGAGGGCGATCCCTTCCTGGCCGAGTGCTGCCGGGCCGCCGGGATCCCCGTGGCGGACAAGCCGGCCATGTACCGGTTCGGCGAACTGAACGTCAACCGCGTGCGGCGCATCCTGGCCGGCGACATCTCGCCCGAGTCGCCGCCGCCGCCCGGCAAGCCGCCCCAGCTTTGCGCGGGCTGCCCACACCGGACGGCTTTTGACGTATTCAAACGGCTCGACTGCATTGTCAGCGGCGACATCGGCTGTTACACACTGGGCGTGATGCCGCCCTTCCAGGCCATGGACACGACGGTCTGCATGGGCGCCAGCATCACGGGCGGGCTCGGACTGCGGCAGGTACTGCCCGAGGCCGAGGCGCGGCGGGTCATCAGCGTGATCGGCGACAGCACCTTTGTTCACAGCGGCCTGACCGGCATTGCCGAGATGGTCTACAACCCGCCCCCCACCGGACACGTCGTGGTGGTGCTGGACAACGGCACCACGGCCATGACCGGCCTGCAGGAGCACCCCGGCACCGGGCGGCGGCTGGACCAGCAGCCGACCACGCCACTGGTCATTGAGGACGTGGTGCGGGCCATGGGCGTGCCCAACGTGCGGGTGTTGGACCACGTGAAAGAGGCGGGCGCCTTCGAGGCCACGCTGCGCGAGGCGCTGGCAGCCGGGGGTCTGTGGGTCCTGATCCTGCGGCGGCCCTGCATTCTGGCGGTGGTCAAACAGCGCCAGCACGAGGAAGCCGCCAAAGCCGCGCCGGCCAAGGAGCACGCATGAAGACCATCAGCATCGTCATCGCCGGCCTGGGCGGACAGGGCATCGTAACCGCTTCGGACATCCTGGCCGACGCCGCCTTCCGCGCCGGCTTCGACGTCAAAAAGGCCGAGGTGCACGGGATGAGCCAGCGCGGCGGCTCGGTGAACACCGACGTACGGTACGGACCGGCCGTGCTCAGTCCGATTGTGCCGGACGGCGAGGCCGACGTGCTGGTGGTGATGGACCCCTCGCAGCTCGACAACAACCGCCTGCGGCTGCGGCCCGGCGGGGTGTTGCTGACGACCGACCTGCTGGCCGGCGTCCAGTTGCCCACGGCCAAGGCGACCAATGTGGCCATGCTGGGCGCGCTCAGCAGCCGCCTGGAACTGCCCGAGGCGGTCTGGCTGGAGGCGGTGCGCGCGGGGTTGCCCGCCAAGCTGCACACCGCCAATATTCAGGCTTTCGCGGCCGGACGCCAGGCCGCCGGCCGGCCCGGCGCCTGAGCAGGGAGAGCGCGTGTGCTGGCAGAGCAATTCACCGGCCTGATCGAAGCCCTGCAGGTCCATCCCGGGCTCCAGATGCTGGTGACGGGCACGGCGACCTGGTTTCTGGAGGATCCGGTCAGTATCGCCTGCGGACTGATGGTTGCGCGGCGCGACCTGGATTTCTGGGTGGCGTTCGTCGGCCTGTGGGTCGGGATCACCTCCGGCGATGCGGCGTTATATCTGTTTGGCCGCTTCGCGCAACGGCTCGTGTTGCGGCGCGGCTGGGTGAGCACGCACCGCCTGCTGCGGGCCGAGAACCGTTACCGGGATCACGTGGTGCGGGCAATTTTCAGTGCTCGGTTCATTCCGGGCACGCGCATGGCGACCTTCGTGGGGGCCGGCGTGCTGCGCGCGCCGTTTGGCCGGTTCGTGCTGCTGGCCGGCCTGGCGGCGCTGTTGCAGACTACGCTGCTGCTGGGTGCGGCGCGGATGCTGGGCGAGGCGGTGCTGCCCTACCTGGGCGACTGGCGGCTGGAGGCGCTGTTCGGCCTGGCGCTGGTCGCGGCGGTCTTTGGCGTGCATCTGGCATTTGGCCGGCGGCGGAAGCTACGCGAAGAGGTCGCGCCGCTGGCCGACGAAGCGGCGCCCTGCTCCAGTTTCGAGTTCTGGCACCCGGCGCTGTTCTACATTCCAGTGATTCTGTACTACCTCCGGCTGGCCGTGCGCTACCGCGGGCTGATGCTGCCGCTGGTGGCGAACCCCAAGATCTACAACGCCGGCCTGGTGCGCGAGTCGAAGTCCCAGATCTATGCGCTCTTCCCGCCGGCCGTGGCGCGCCAGTGGGTGGGGCAGGTGGTGGTGGTGCCGGCGGCGCCCCGCGGCACGGCCGCGGCCACCCGTCTGGCCGTGGCGGGGGACGCGCTGCAGAAGGCGGGGCTGGCTTTTCCGTTGGTGGCCAAGCCGGACGTCGGGCAACGCGGTGCGGGCGTGCGGCGGGTGCGTGACCTCGCTGAACTGGCCGCCTACCTGCGGCACTACCCCGTCACCCAGCCCCTGATCCTGCAGGAGCTGATCGACTACCCGTACGAGGCGGGCATTCTGTATGTGCGTCGTCCGCAGGATGCCACGGGCTGGATCTTCTCGGTCACCCTCAAGGAGTTCCACGCGGTCACCGGCGACGGGTCTCACACGGTGCGCGAACTGATCCTGGCGCAACCGCGCTGCCGCCGACTGGCCCGCACCTTCTTCGCCAAGCAGCGCGACCAGTTGGAGCGGGTGCTGCCGGCCGGCGAGGTGCTACAGCTCAACTTTGCCGGCAACCATGCCCAGGGCACCGTCTTCCGCGACGGCAACCAGATCGTGACGCCAGCGCTGACCGCCCGGTTCCATGCGATCTCCGAGGCGATTGGCGATTTTCACTTTGGCCGCTATGACATTCGCTACCGGTCGCTGGCCGAACTGCAGGCCGGCGAGGGCTTCAAGATCATCGAGCTCAACGGCGCCGGTGCCGAGGCCACCCACATCTGGGATGGCCGGGCGCGCTTGCGCGAGGCCTACCGCGTGCTGTTCGAGCAGTTCCGGCTGCTCTTCGAGATCGGCGCCAGCAACCGCCGCGCCGGCTACGAACCGGTGCCGGCCTGGCGGTTCGTGCTGGATTTTCTGGCGGTCCGCCGGCTGATCCGGCGCTATCCGCCGGCTGAGTAGCCGTGCCGGAGTGCCCCGCGCCGGCGGATCCCAGCCTGACAAACAGGGTTCAGGGTGTCAGGTTTCAGGCGGGAATCCCACACTGAACCCCGAACCCTGAACCCTCCGCTTGCACGAACCGGAGGTTTTGCAGGGGACGCCCCCAGCCGACCGGCCGAGAGGTTCACACGCTTTGTGCTTGTCGCGGCGGCGGCAGGCTTCTAGACTGGCACGAATCTGCTCTTCCGGAGAGGTGGCTGAGTGGTTGAAAGCAGCGGTTTGCTAAACCGCGGTACTGGTTTTAAGCCGGTACCGGGGGTTCGAATCCCCCCCTCTCCGCCATCCGACAGGCGGTTTGCCGTGCCGGGCTGACGGCAGGTTGCGTCGGTTGGCGGTTCTCCGTTCCAATCCGCAGTGCGGCCTGCGGCAAAGGGCCCCATGAGAGTCCGAAGCAAGCTTTCATTGGCAACCGGGTTCGGTCTGCTCCTGCTTCTGGCGATCTTCTACGTCGGCGGCCGCTTCATTGTCGTCAAGACCTTCCGGCGGGCTGAGCGGGAGGTGCTGAAGGCCATTCCCAGCCTGCGGCAGACGCTGGGCTACGAACTCTCCCAGCTTGACGCGCTGGCGGCCGAACGCGCCACCTGGGTCGAGACCTGCCGTTTCATGGAGGGGGGCGATCCGGAGTACCTCCGGGCCAACCTGAACTCCAACGCCCTGGCGCAATTGGGGGTTCATCTCTACCTGCTGGCACGCCTGGACGGCGAGATTGCGGCCGTGTCCATGCGCGACCGCAAGACCGGCGAGGAGATCGTGCCGGCGGCCTCGATTGTCGACCACTTCGGGCCGGGCTCGCGACTGCTCGCCGCCACGAATGCGGCCGCTTCGGCCGGCTCCGGGTTGATCATGCTGCAGGAGGGGCCGATGCTGGTGGTGGCGCGGCCGGTCGTGGACACGCTGACCTTCTCCCAGCCGCAGGGTGTGCTGGTCATCGGCCGGTACTTTCAGGACCGGGCCGTGCTGGGGCGCGTGGCCTCCATCCTGCCGGCCCTGGGTGGTGGAGCCCAGGAGCTGCAGGTTCGTCCGCCGCCGCGGCGCGTGCCTGAGAGCGACGGCCAGGGCAACGACATCCTGCGCGAATTCGTGGAGGTCGCGGGCTTTGGCTCCTGGCGCGACGAAACCGGCCTGGAGGTACGCCTGCCGGTCTACGACCTGTACGGGCGGCCCGCGTTATCGCTGGTGGTGGCGTTGCCGCGCACCTTCTCCAGCCTGGCCGAGCTCGCCCTGGCGTGGCTGACCCTGTGGGTGGCGGCGACCGGGATTCTCTTCGTGGTGCCCGTCTTTGTTGTGCAGGGGCGCACGATCCTGAATCCGCTGACCCGGCTCGCCGAGCGGCTGCGCGAGTTCGAGAACGGGGCGGTGGCCGGCCGCCGGCTGGGTTGGAAGCGACAGGACGAATTTGGCGTGGTGGCCCGCGCCGTGGACCAGATGCTGGACTCGATTGAGCAGGTTCATCAGAACGTGGTCGACAGCGAACAGCGGACGCGGGCGCTGCTGGAAGCCAACCCCGATCTCTTCTTCGTGTTCGACCGCGAGGGCACCATCCTTGATGCCAGCGCGCGGCGCGGCGACAATCCCCTGTTGCCCGCCGACGACGTGACCGGCCGCAACATCCGCCACGTGACCGGCATCGATCCGGAGATCGCCCAACGGCTGCTCGATCGCCTGGCGGTGGTTCTGCGCACCGGCCGCATGCAGTTGCTGGAGTACAGCCTGCGCAAGCCGGAAGGCCACATGTTCTGGGGCGAGGCCCGCATTGTGCGCATCCGCGAAGACCGGGCCATGGTGATCGTGCGCGACATCACCGAGCAGCGGCAGGGCGAGGATGCCCGCCAGCGGCTCGAGGAGAAGATGCAGCAGGTGCAGAAGCTCGAGAGCCTGGGGGTGCTCGCGGGTGGCATTGCGCATGACTTCAACAACATCCTGGCCGCGATCCTGGGGCACACCGAGCAGGCACACCTGCAGTTGTCGGCCGATGCGCCGGCACGGGCGGCCGTCGACAGCATCCGGCGGTCGGCGTTGCGTGCCTCCGGCCTGACCAAGCAGATGCTGGCCTACGCCGGACAGGGGACCTTCCAGTTCCGACTCGTGGACTTGAACCTGCTCGTGTCGGACATGTCGCAGCTGCTCCTGACTTCGCTTTCCAAGAAGGCCAGCCTGCAGTTGGATCTGGCTCCCAGTCTGCCGATGATCGAGGGCGATCCGTCCCAGCTCTGGCAGGTGGCCATGAACCTGTTGATCAACGCCTCGGATGCGCTGGAGGGCAAGCCGGGTCGGATCGAATTGAGGACCCGCCACCTGAGCGCCTCGGAGGGCGACCTGGCGGAGTACATCAGCATTCGGCCGCTGGTGGCCGGGGACTACATCCAACTCGCTGTGAGCGACACCGGGCGCGGCATGGACACCAAGACCGCCGAACGGATCTTCGATCCGTTCTTCTCGACCAAGGCGGTCGGGCGCGGGCTGGGGCTCTCCTCTGTGCTCGGCATCATCCGTGCCCACCATGGCGGCATCGCACTGCAGAGCGTATTGGGGTCGGGTTCGGTCTTCCGCATCGTGCTGCCGGCCGCGCGCGGAGCCGACGGCCGGCTGCGTTTCGAGGCCAACCTGCCCGAAGTCCCCGTGCCGCCACCTGCCGCGGCCGTGGCACTCCGGCGGCGCGTGCTGCTGGCCGAGGACGAGATCGACATCCGCAAGCTGACGACGCTGGTGCTCCAGTCGATGGGGTGTGAGACGCTGTCTGCGATGAACGGGCGCGAGGCTGTCGAGTGCTTCAGGACCCACGCCGACGAAATTGATGTTATACTAATGGACGTTGAAATGCCGGAGATGAACGGCGAGGAAGCCTTGCGGGCCATCCGGCAGATTCGGCCGGATGTGCCGGTGGTGATCATGAGCGGCTACGGTGACGTGGCCACGCGTGAGCGGTTTGCCGGCCTCGCCCCGGCCGGTTTTCTAGCCAAGCCCTTTGCGCGCGACGACTTGGTGGCCGTGATTCTCGCTGCGCAGGGTTCCCGCCGCTAAGTGCGGCCATGGGAGGACTGGAGATGGGGCTCTCAAATCAATCCAGGAAAGTGACGACACCGCCGGGGATTGGGATCCCCGGTGCCAGTCCCGGTGCCGCGCCGCCGCCGCTGCCTTCAGACACGCCTCAGCCGGCCAGGGCTCCGGTTCCCGCGGCTCCTCCGTCGCGCCCGGCGCTTCCGCCGCGGCCGGGCGCAGCTTCTGATCCGATCGAGCGGCGGGTGCGCGTGGCGGTCGGGCTCGGGCGGGTCTTCCTGTGGATCCTTTTCCTGCTGCTGCTGGCCGCGGGCGCAGCCTACCTGTTGCTGCGCCCGGCGCTGGAGGCGTCGGCGGAGGATCCGGACGGACGCGGCCTGGCCAAGGTCTGGACCCAGTCCCGCCGCGCCACGCTTGAGGCGTTGGAGAAGGTGGCGGAACGCGGGCAGAATATCAACCTCGATACGCTGGCGGACCAGATTCCGGGCGGCCGCAAGTTCCAGTCGCACGCCGCCGAGTCCGACGAAGTCATGGGTGACGAAGGCGCCGAAGCGGCCGCCGAACACGCCACGGACGAGGCGCCGCTTGAGCACGACGCGACGGCAGGCCGACCTTCGCAAGACCGCCCGGCACTGGGCGACGACGACGACCGCGAGCCCGCCACCGTCCCGGTGAGTCTGGCCGGTTGGCCACCGCTCGAGATCACGGCCGTGGTCGGGGCCGGGCGCACCGGCGTGGCCAAGATCAACGGCCGGGTGATCTCCGTGGGAGAAGAGACGCCAGACGGGGTGCGTCTGGAATCGGTCGAGCGGGGACAAGTTGTGCTGACCTACCGCGGCGAACGGCGGCGTGTCTCGGCGGCCGGTGGAGGTCGCTAGATTTCTCGTTCCGAGCCGGTCGGACTAGTTGCCGGCAGCGGCCGTCGGCTCTTCGATCATGGCGGCCAGCCGGGTCCGGATCACCTCGATCGCGGCATCGAAATCGGCGGGGGCCGTCAGGTAGAAGTGGCAGTGCCTGCCGGTCTGGGTTTCCACTTCCTGTCGCAGCTCACGGTTCGTCGGGTTCAGCAGGGCCACCAGCAGGTCGTTGCCAAGCTGCTCAAATGGCAGGGCGCCGCGTTGGATCATGAAATCGAGCGGCGCGCGCTGGAACGCCTCGTACTGCGGATCAAACGCCGCCAGCGGAAGCAGCGGCAGTTCGCCGCGCTTGGCGCTATTCACCATGATGCGGTCGAGCGTGGGCCAGTTGCGGTCCTGGATGGCGTGCAGCACGGAGATGGTCCGCAGCCGTTCGCTCCCGAGCAACTCGCTCAAATCCTGAATGACGGCCGCGTATTCATCCTGCGACAGGTCGTTCTCCTGCAGTAGCTCCCAGGCAAAATCCATCTCGCGTCGCAACACGTCCTGCCGCCGTGAAACGAGTGAGGTGCGGCCGCTTTCGCCGGGCGCGGCCGACGGCGGCGCCGGACTGCTCAGGAAGACGTCCAAGGTCCGGACCGTTTCCGCGACGTCCGGCTCGGATGGATACCGCGACAGGTGGTCGCGCGCCAGTTCGGCCCCCTCGCGGTCCGCTTCCCGCAGCACCACCTTGGCCAGGCGGATCAGATAGTCCCGGGCGCGCGCCAGGTCGCCCACTTGTTCGTAGGCCAGGGCCAACGCCTCCAGTGCGACGCGATCTTCCGGAATACTCTCCAGAATGCCCTCGAAAAGCGCGATCGCATCCCAGAACTGACTGTCCCGGTCGCCTTCGTTCCTGGCCTTGGCTTGTGCCATTCCTGCCTCCTCTGAAACCGACGCTGCGCCTTCGCAACCCAACCGGAGGGCGCAGGCGGACTCCGAAGCCTCCGGCCTGACCCCAAATCGCGGTCGCTGACGGGGCTAAACAGCAGGAACCATGCCTCAGCCACCATGTCGCTACATGGCTGGGGCAACGTATGAAGCCTAAGCCCGACAGGCTCCTAGCGAGCGCCCTGTGCGGGTCAGGGTGGCGGGGTCGGTGCGGTCCCGGCCGCGTTGGCCGACACGGCGGGCAGTCGGCCAATCCACGTGTCCGTGGCGGCATAGTGCCACTCCAGTGTCGGCAGGTTCGGGGCGGCGCCGGCGGGTCTGGCCAGCACGAGCCGGTCGGCTGGGCGCATCTTGTCGACCCAGGGCTTGTAGGCACGCAGGTCGCCCACATTCCACAGGATGTTGTTAAAGGTCTGAAGGTCATCGGGCGGCATAAGGGTCGGCTCGAAGCCGATGATGTAGCGCCACTCGGCCTGGGGGTTCTTGAAGAACATGTCGTAGAACACCCGCATGTCGGCAACATAGAGAATGCCCCCTTTGGATGGCAGCCAGGGCACGAGGTCGGCGTGCTCCGATGTCAGGTAGTCCTTGCGCAGGCAGGACGTCCAGCGGCCGCTTAGGTCGGAGCCGGTGAGTAGCAGAAGGGCCAGGCAGGTGCCGGTGGCCAGTGCCAGACGGTGTGCGGGTGCGCGCCGGCCGAGGCGCAGCAGCAGCGGTTCGAGCCGGCAGGCCATCCAGAGCGCGGCGCAAGGTAGCCCCCAATCCTCCCAGAAGCGAACCACCTTGAGACCCAGGAGCCAGCCCAGCAGCGCCAGCATGAAGATCGGGTCGCGCAACAAGCGGTCATACGAACCGCCGCGCGCGAGCCAGGCGGCGACCATCACGAACCAGAGCAGGGCCAGGACGCCGCCGCCGCCGGAGGGCTGGAACTCCGAGACCAGCAGCGGCGTGAAGGCGGTGTCGCCCATGGCGTGGAGCATGTGGCTGACCTGACCGGCCAGGAAGGCCCAGGGCTGGCCGGTCAGAAACGCGGCGAACAGGCAGCCTGCCAGCCAGCACCCGGTCAGCTCCAGTGCCGGACGCAAACGGCGCGCCAGGATGAAGGCGCACGGGATCAGGAACAGGAGGTACCAGCTGCCGTGCAGCCAGGCGGCCAGCATGAAGAGCACGGTCGACCAGACCAGGCGGGCATTGCGGCCGGTATGGCGCATACCGCGGGTCCATAACTGCACTAGCACGATAAGCACGGCCATGCTAATAATATACGGGCGACCGCGGGTGATCCGCAGGATGGGCGAGATCTGAGCCACGAACACCAGCAGCCACGAAGCCAGCCAGGCATCGGGCGCTCGCATCCAGCGCAGCGGCGATGCCAGGAACAGGATCGACAACACGACCACGGCTGCGACCACGAGGGTATCGGCTCCGCACTGGGTCACCAGATGGATGCCACGCAGCAGGGCATGCCAGGCGGCATGCGAATCAAGCGTCGCGTCGGGCCGCAGCACCAGGATTTCCGACCACGGCTTGTTGGCGATGGCTTTGGCCGCATGCCGCAAGGCATCGTCACCGGGCAGATAACCCAGGCCGACGATCCGCAGGGGGATCAGCACGATGGTCACCACGGTCAGCAACCAGATCGCGAGGGTGGCATAGCGCCGCAACTCAAAGGTTCGTTCCGCCAGGGGCTGGATTGCATCGGATTCTGACATGTTGCCTCTCCCCGTGCCAAGCGTTCCGGCCTGCCGTGCGTCCACGGTCGATCCCGCGAGGGTCCCGGTGCCGTGCACCGACACGCTGCCAGACGCCGGGCGGGGTGCGGGTTATACATGGCGTCGGACTCAATTATGACATTCGTTCCGCTTGGCACGTGTTATGCAATCGTAGCACGCCAACGGAAAAGGCAACAGGCTGAATCGCAATGGCAAAACCGGTCCAGGGCAATCGCATCGTCGACATCCTGCTGCGGCGGGGCGTGTTGGGATTGGAGCAGCTCGAGCAGGCGCGCGAAGCCGCCGGCACGATGCGGATCGAGAAGTTCCTGATCCAGAACCAGCTCGTGCCGGCTGCCGAGGTCACCCTGGCGGTTTCCGAGTACCTCCGGATGCCGCCGATCACGTTGCAGCATTTTACGCCGGACCCGCGGCTGCTCGATCTGCTGCCCAATGAAGCATGGCAGCGGCTCAAGGCCTTTCCGATCACCAAAGTGGGCACGACGCTGCTGGTGGCCCTGGGCGATCCCTTCGACATGCTGGGGATTGACGAGCTGCACTCGCAGTTGGGACTGCAGGTGGTTTCCCTGGTGGCGGGAGAGCGCGAGGTCCTCGACCTGCTGTCGCGGCTCAGCTCCGCCTCCGGCCCGCAGGACGTACAGATTGAGGACATTCTCAAGACCTCGGACGGCGATGTCGAGGTCGGGCGCGATGAGCAGTCCGAGGAGAGCCTCGAGAAGACGCTCGAGAGCGCCGAGGGTGCGCCGGTTATTCGCATGGTCAACGTGATCCTGGTGGAGGCCCTGCGCAATCGCGCCAGTGATATTCACATTGAGCAGATGGAGAAGTCCTCCCGCCTGCGCTACCGCATCGACGGCAATCTGGTCGAGCGGCCCAGTCCGCCCAAGGCCTTTCACAACGCGGTGGTTTCACGCATCAAGATCATGGCGGACCTCAACATCGCCGAACGGCGCCTGCCGCAGGATGGCCGGTTCAAGATTCGGGCGCTCAACAAGGAGGTTGATATCCGGGTCAGCATCCTGCCGACGATCTTCGGCGAAAAGGTCGTCATGCGGACGCTGGACAAGAGCAATCTGGCGCCCAATCTGGCTGCACTGGGCCTGGACGATTTCGCGCACAAGGCCATGAAGCACGCCATTGAGCAACCGCACGGGATCCTGCTGGTGACTGGACCCACGGGCAGCGGCAAGACCACCACCCTCTACTCCTGCCTGCAGGAGCTGAATAAGGCGGAAGTCAACATCGTCACGGTCGAGGATCCTGTTGAGTACCAGTTAGCCGGCGTTAACCAGGTGCATGTGAACGTCGCGGTCGGGCTCTCGTTTGCATCCGTGCTGCGGTCGGTGTTGCGCCAGGACCCGGACATCGTGCTGGTCGGCGAGATCCGTGATGGCGAGACCGCCGATATCGCGGTCAAAGCCGCCTTGACAGGCCATCTGGTATTGAGCACGCTGCATACGAACGACGCCCCGGGCGTGATCGCGCGACTGACGGACATGGGCGTGCCGCCCTTCCTGCTGGCCTCCTCGCTGATTCTGGCGCAAGCCCAACGCCTCTTCCGCAGGCTGTGTCCGGTCTGCAAGAAGGAGACCGTGCTGCCGGCCGAGACCTACAGCGCGAACCGCATCGATCCCGGGTTCTTCACCGGTGCGACGGTCTTCCGCGCGGCCGGCTGCCCGAAGTGCAACAATACCGGCTATCGCGGACGGGGTGCGATCATGGAGGTGCTGGCGGTGAACGACCAGATCCGCGACGCCATCGTGCGCGGCCGGACCAGTGCCGAGATCAGCGCCCTGGCCGTTGCCGGCGGCATGATCACCTTGAAGGAAGTCGGGTTGCGCAAGGTCCGCGATGGCGTCACATCGCTTGAGGCGGCGCTCGAGGTCACGGGTAGCGAATAAGGGATCCGGCTATGGCAGTTGTCACAAGCAGGGCGGCGGGAACACCGGGGCGCGCGGCGAGTCCGGCGAGTCCCGCGCGTGCCAGGAGCCCGTCAGCGCGTCGCCATGTCAAGGGCGCGCGGAAGATCGTGGCGCACGAGTTGACGCCCTTTTCCAGGCAGTTGGCAGCCATGATGCGTGCCGGTCTGTCGCTGGTGGCCTCGCTGTCCACCCTTGAGGAGCAGTCCTCCAATCCCGAGTTTCGGGCCGTGTTGGGCGGCATCAAGACCGCGGTCGAGGGCGGCGGTACGTTCTCGGACGGGCTGAACCGCTACCCAACCATCTTCGACGACCTCTATCTCAGTATCGTGCGGGCCGGCGAACGCAGCGGCGAGTTTGCCGAGACAATGCGCCGGATTGCCATGCTGCTGGAGTCGAGTGCGCGCTTGCAGCGCAAGGTCAAGTCCGCCATGACCTATCCGGTGGTCGTGCTATGCATGGCCTTGGCCATTGCGACCGGTTTGATCACGTTCGTCGTGCCGGTGTTCACCAAGATGTTCGACGACTTCGGCGGTAAGCTCCCGCTGCCGACTCGCATGCTGGTCGGTCTGAGTGACTGGACCCGGCACAATGCCCTCATCATCATCCCCGTACTGGCACTGGCGAACCACCTCTTCCGCCGGTGGAAAAAGACGCCGGCCGGCGCCCTCAAGATGGATGCCTTGTATCTGAAGACCCCGGTGCTGGGGCCGCTGGTCACCAAGGTAGCCATGGCACGTTTCGCCCATGTCTTCGCCCTGATGGTTCGAAGCGGCGTCCCGATCCTCGACTCGCTGGAGATCGTCTCCAAGGCGTGCGGCAACCTGGTGATCGGCACCGCGATCATGGAGGCCCGGCGGGTGGTCGAACAGGGCGAACCCCTGTCGCGCGGCCTGGACGGGAAGCCCTGCATTCCGATTCTCGTCACGCGCATGATGGCGGCCGGCGAGCGCAGCGGCAAGCTTGACGAGATGCTCGAGAACATCGCAGTCACCTATGACGATGAGGTCGAAACCACTTTGTCCTCGCTCACATCGCTGCTCGAGCCGCTGCTCATGGTCATGCTGGGCTTGATCATCGGCAGCATCGTGATCGCCATGTTCATGCCGATCTTCAAGATGGGGTCGATCATCAACGTCTAGCCGCGTGTCCTTTCCGATTGCGCGTTTCGCCCTTTCGCCGTACACTATTCGCACACCTGATAATGCGTTCTCGCAGATCTGCGAACCGGATGGCGCTGCCTGGCGCCGGCGGCCCCGCAGGGCGGGGGATGGGCGCAGTTTGATCGGGTGCGGTGGGAAGGTGCCGCATGCCTCGCGTTTTGGTTGTGGACGACGAGCCGCGAATACTCAGCTTGCTGCACAGTCTGCTGGCTGGCGAAGGGCTTGATGTAACCTCGGCCAAGGACGGTGGTGCCGCAATCGCGCACCTGCGCGAGCAGCGTTTCGACCTGCTGCTGACCGACATCCGCATGTCGCCCGTCGATGGCATGGAGGTCTTCCGCACGGCGCGGACCGAACAGCCCGACTTGCCCGTGATCCTGTTGACGGCCTTTGGATCGGTCGAAACCGCCATCGAGGCCATGAAACGCGGGGCCTTCGACTACCTGACCAAGCCGTTCAAGGTGGACGAACTGCTGATCACGGTGCGGCGGGCGCTGGAGTACCGGCGGGCCGTGTCGGAACGTGACCAGCTGCGGGCCGCCCTGACCGCCGCCTACCGCTTCGACCGTTTGGTGGCCGAGAGCCCGGCCATGCGTTCGGTCTGCGAGATGATCCGCCGGGTGGCCCCGACCGACGCCACCGTCCTGATCGTGGGCGAGAGCGGCACCGGCAAAGAGGTCGTGTCGCGGGCGATTCACACGACCAGTCGCCGCAAAGAGAAGCCTTTCGTGGCGATCAACTGCGCGGCGATCCCGGAACCGCTGATCGAATCCGAGCTGTTCGGCCATATCAAGGGCGCCTTTACGGGCGCCTCGGCCAACAAGGAAGGTCTCTTCGAAACCGCCAGCGGCGGCACGCTGTTCCTGGACGAGATCTCCTCGATTCCCATGCCGCTGCAGGGCAAGCTGCTGCGGGTGCTGCAGGAGCGCGAGATCCGCCGGGTGGGCGGCAACACCACCATTGCCGTGGACGTCCGTATTCTGGCCGCGACCAACTGCAACCTCGAAAGCCGCGTGACCGACGGATCCTTCCGACAGGATCTCTATTACCGGCTGGCCGTGATCAACATCGAGATCCCCCCCCTGCGCGAACGGCCCGAGGACATTCTACCCCTGGTGCAGCACTTCCTCCGCGCAGAGACCGAGACCGGGCGCGAGCCGCCGCGGTTGAGCCGGGAGGCGGCCGACATTCTCACCGGCTATGCCTGGCCCGGGAACGTGCGCGAGCTGGAGAACGCCATCAAGCATGCGCTGGCATTCATCGAAAACAACGAGATCTCGCGGGACGTGTTGCCTCCGCGCATTGTCAACCAGTCGCGACCGGTCGCCCATTCCGCGCGGGCCGAGTCTGGCAGCGCCGCGGCGGCGGCACAGTACCGCAACCTCTCCCTGCGCTCGTTTCTCCGCGAGAAGGAGCGCGAGTACCTGGAGCATGTCCTCTCGGGGGCTAACGGGGACAAGGAAAAGGCTGCGAGGGCACTCCAGATCAGTCTGGCGACTCTCTACCGCAAACTGCCGCCATCAGATGTCGACGGCAGCACCGCCGCCCAGGCCGAGCGGACGTGAGCTTTGGGCGGCGCGCCCGGATTCCCGGTGGCTGGGTCAGGATCGTTCGCGCGCGATCGTTTCGGGCACGGCGGACACGCCAAAGACCGTCGCAGGAATGCGACAGGGCAGAAGGTCGTTCTCATTTATTGAAAACAAGACCTGCCCGGCCATTAGAATATCAAGTGATTTCTTAATACTAGCACCTTTTTACCCTCATATCAACCATTTTTCCAGACGTGGCACGCAGGCTGCTTATAGTTACGCGCCAACGGAGCATGTTGCTCCGTGCACAGGTGGGCTCCGCTCTGCAAGTCAGAGCCTGTCACCAGACGACACAGGAGAGAAGCGATGAGGAAGCAAGGTTTCACATTGGTCGAGATCATGATCGTGGTGGCGATCATCGGTCTGTTGGCTGCGATCGCGATTCCTTCGTTCATGAAGGCCCGCGAAAACTCCCGCAAGAACGCCTGCATCAACAACCTCCGCCAGATCGAAGGGGCGAAGGAGCAGTGGGCGATGGAGAACAACCAGCCTGGCGATGCGGACTGCGACGCCGCGGCTGCCAAGAACGCCGTCATCGGCTACATCAAGAAGACGCCCGTTTGCCCGGCCGGTGGCACCTACACCTACGGTCCGGTCAACAACGAGCCGGAATGCGACTACAGCAACGCCCACGCGCTGTGAGTTGTTCGCTCGCTTGAAGCTTGAGAGCTTGCGGCGCGCCCTTCGGGCGCGCCGCTTTTTTTTGCCCGAAAGGGGGTATGGCAGGGACAATCCGGCCGCGCGGCTGCCGGACGCGGCCTACTGCGCCTGTCCAGGCTGCCACGTGCCGCTGACGTCGCCGGGCGCCTCGCCGGCCCCGGCTTGCGGCAGCGATACGATCCGCTGGCCTTCCGGGTTCGAGCTCGCGAGATAGGGTTCGCTGCGGTACTGGCGCAGGTCGTTCAGCTCGCGCAGGGTGGTGCGCAGGCCCTCCGCGGCCGACAGGCTCAGTTGCAGCAGTTCCTCCAGCGCCCGCGGGTCGCGTTCACGCAGCCGGATCATCATCTCGATGCTCGAGAGCAGTACCGTCGAAGGCTGGCCCAGGTGGTGGCAGACACTGCCAAGGCTCTCCATCATCACGCGGTTGCGCTCAACCGCCCGTTCGGCCTGTTCGGCGCGCCGCCGGTCGCTGATGTCCACGAACGACAGGACCATGCCGATCACCTGTTCCTCGGTGTCGACGTTCACGGTCGCCGAAGCCTGTACTTCCAGGCCGCTGCCATCCTGACGCTGCAGCGTCAGTTCGCCACTCCAACTGCGACCTTCGCGTACAGCCGTCAGGATCGCGGCAACGGTTGCCGGCTCGCGCACCAACTGCGACAGCGGCCGCGTGCGCAGCTCCTCGTCGCCCGCACACTGGCACAGTCCGGCCATGGCCGGATTGGCGTAGATCAACAGGCCGTCCAGATCGGCGATCGCGATGCCCGTGCGCGCGTTCTTGATGGCCGTGTGCACGGTGCGCAGTTCGCCTTCGGCCTCACGCCGCCACGTGATGTCGCGGATGAAGAAGCAGAGATGCCGCAACGTGTCGACAGCGATGCAGTGGACCGCAATCTCAGCCGGGAAGAAGCTGCCATCGCTGCGCTGGCACCAGGCATAGATGCGGGCGTAGCGCTCAACGGCCAGCATCTCGCACAGGTTGGCCACCAGCGAATCGTCGGCCCCGGAGATGCAGTCGATGATCCGCATGCGGCAGAGGTCTTCGCGCGAGCGCAACAGAAACTCCTTGGCCCGCTGGTTGGCCTCCAGAACCTGACCGGTCAGGTCCGTCACCAGCGTGGCGTCGTAGGAGTGCAGGAACAGCTGCTCGAAGAAGGTGGCGTCCAGCCCGGGATGCGCGCCGGTCGGGTTGTCCGCCGACGGCACGGTGTGGGGCAACGCGGCCCCCGGCCCGCTGCCGGGCATGATGTCGATCCGCATCGTCTTGGAGGGCCGACTTGCGGGTAGTTCGTTTCCCTCAGCCATAGAAATGACATTATGAGGCGGCGGTGCCCGTCAGACAAGCGTAAATGCTTCCGCCATGGTCGCGTGCCGTGCGCATGAGCCCCAAGGCCTGTGAGAGCAGCGGGTAGGCACTACCCAGCACCAGGGCCAGCAGCCTGATTGGAGCCTTTCCGGCCCCGGTTCGCAATCGTGAGAAACGGCCACGGTCTCGGTGCCCGTCCGGCACGCCTGCGGCGCCTGCTCCGGCCTGGCCGTGAGTGTCCTTCACGAACACGATCGTGCGGCCGTCACGCGTGCGATGCGATCGACGTCCTGCTGCGCCGCGGGTTGAGGCCGGCAGCGCGAATCCACACGTTTGGCCACCCGCTGGTCCTGCGTCCATCGGCCCGGCCGCCAAGCCCGCCGTGGCGGCAGGCGCGCCACACGCCGTCAGCTGCGTCCATGCTTTCGCATTGCACTTGGAACACAAAGTGCTTAACTTGAACACCGCACCGTGAAACTCGATCTATCCAGTCTGTGGCGACACCACCCGCGCAACGCACGCAGCGATGTGCTGGGCATTGATGTTGGCACCACGGGTACCAAGATCGTGCGGCTGAAGCGGGACGGCGAGAAGCTCTCCTTGATGGCCGCCGAGTTGCGTCCCGTGCTGCAACCGCCCGCTGCCAGTGGCGCACCATCCAAGGCGGAGCCGCTGGTTCTGGACCGCGCATTCAAGAGCGTGCACGCGGCCTTTGCGATCTCAACACCGGAGGCCGTTCTCAAGCTGTTGACCGTGCCCGGGGCCGCCGAGAAGGCGGCTGAGATGGACTTCGCCGACATGCTGGGATTGCCGGAAGGGGTTGACTACCGCACGAGCTACCGCCTGCTGGACCGCGAAGGTCGCGCCGACACGCACGTCCTGGCCACGGCCTTGCCCGAGTCGCAGGTCAAGTGGCTGTGCGGTCTGTTGCCGGCGGGCTTGCCGGTGCCGACGGTCGTCGAGGTCGCCGGGTTGGCGGCTCTGACCTGTTACCTGAACGGACCCGGCGTCGCACATCCGGAAGAGTCCGTGATGGTGATCGATTTCGGTGCGGAGACGACCACGCTGGGGATCCTGTGCCGCGGCCGTCCCGCCGTGTTGCGTCAGTTCGGCGTTGGCGGCAACGGCGTAGTCCGACAAGTGCGCCAGGGGCTCGGCATCGACGATGAGACCGCGCGTGGGATCCTGGATGACGGATCCGTGAATGCGCGCGCCGCCGTCCATACGGTTCTCGAACCTTTCTTGCGCCAAGCCTCGATCTCGCGCGACTTTTCCGAGCGGCGCTTCAACAGCCGCGTCCAGCGACTGGCCGTCACCGGCGGCTTCACCAGCAACGCCGACTGGTGCGCCGAAGTCCATGGCACCTTGGGGCTGGCGCCGGAGCCCTGGAATCCCTGGAGCATGGTGGAGGTGGCGCCGGGAGCCATTTCCGAGGCGACGGCGCGCATGGAGATTCGCTTCGCGGCCGCGATGGGGGCTGCGTTGGGCGCCTTGGAGGAAGCATGAACCTACAGGTCAACCTGCTTCATCCAGAGGAACAGCGCAGCGCGGGACTCGTGCGCCTGCGGCGCGTGCTTCGCGTGGTCGGTCTGTTTCTGGCCACGGTGATGGTTCTGGCCGCGCTCTGGCTGGGCGTGCGACTGCAACGCCTGCGCCTGGCCGTCGAGACCGCGGGTGAGCACTGGACGCGCCTCTCGCCCGAGTACACCCTGTCGCAGCGGCTGCATGCGGAGTTCGCCCAGGCGCAGGGCATCCGTGCCGAGTGGGAGTCGAACACCCGGGCCCAACTCAAGCTCGCCGACCAGTTGGAGTCCTTGCCGTATCTGGTCCCATCCGGCATCCAACTCGCCGAACTGCGCGTCTCCCAACAGGTCATCGTGGTTGAGACCAACGTGCCCGTGCGGCTTTACGAACTGCGCCTGTCCGGGCGCACCACCGGGGCCATGGCCCAGACGCACGTACGTCAGTTGCTCGACAACCTGCATCACGAGCCGGTCCTGCGTGGCACGCTGGACCAGATCTCATCGTCGGCTTTCCGTCAGGATCCGGCCCGCGGTGCCGGACGCGAGGATCGCGTCTTCGAAATCCTCTGCAAGTACAAGCTTCGGAGGTTCGAATGAAGTTGCCCACCAGTCCGAAGGAGCGGAACCAGATGCTGGTGTTGGGCGGTGTGCTGGTCTTGCTGGCAGCCTACGCAGCGGTCAACCTGACGGTCCTGCCGGTCCTGCGGTCGAGCGCGAGCCTGCGCCGCGAACAGGACGAGCTTCAGGAGCGACTCAAGCTTGCCGAACAGGCCAGCCGCCGCCTCCCGCGCTTGACCCAGGAGCATGGAAATCTGATGAGCGAGCTGGCCAGCCTGACAAATACCTATCTGCTGCGACCGGTGCTCGGTTCGTACCAGGTTCAGGATTTGGTCGATTCCTTTGCAAAGGGCACGGGGTTCACCGTGGGCAGCGTTCGCGAAGTCGGCAAACAGGAGATTCCCCGCAAACAGATCGCCGCGCAGGCGCCGGCAACGTTCATGCGTCTGGCGGTCGACGTCAACGGCATCGGCTCCTACAGCAACATTCTGATGATGATTCGCCAGATGGAGCAGATGAACCCGCACATCGGATTGGCGGAGCTGCTGGTCGCCAGCCAGGGCGACACGCCGGAGCGGCACCGGGTCTTTCTTCGGCTCGAGTGGCCCATCGAGAATGAGTTGGCGAAGGTCGTCGAGAAGCCGCGGGCGGCAGTGGCGGTCAAGAAGAAGAAGCGGTAGAGATCGCTCCATGAAGCTCTGGAACTCGCGCATGAAACAGCAGGGACAAGTTGGCGGCTCGGTCTGCGCCCCATGGTCGGGCCGGGGCTGCAGCGTGCGTGGCGGCGCGGGTGCTGTGCTGCTGTGGATGGCCTGTTGCGGCCAGCCGATTCTGTTGCCCGGCCAGGATGCCCCGCTGCCGGTCATGGCGCCGCCCTCGCCACCCCTGCTGGATCAGGCGCCGCCAACTGGGGAGCTGTCTGGTGATGCAGGGGAGCTGTCCGGTGATGACGGTGCGGTCGTTCTGGCGCCGCCGGAGTTCCAGAACCCTGCGGCCAATACACTGGTAGTTGGAACTGGTGGCGTCGTGCGCACCGTCTGGCGCGATCCTTTCTGGCCGGTTGGCTACACCGGGCGCAAGGCGCTGCCGCGACCCGTAGCCACGCCCACGCCCACGGCCCCGGCCCCCCAGGCGCCGATGTCGCCAACTTGGGTCGAGGATTGGGCTGCGGCCCAGAAGAAGCTGGTGGTCAGCGGCATCAGCGGCGGCGGGCGGGCCAAGATCTTTTCGGCCATTGTCAATGGCCGGCTCGTGACCCCCGGCAGTCAGGTTTCGGCCGTGCTGAACGGCGTCACCTATTTCTGGCGGATCGAGACTATTGACAAGGAAGGGCTGACCTATGCCCGGGTGCGGGCCGAACTGGCAAGCCCCTAGGAGCCTGTTGACGCTGTTTTTATGTGGTGGTGTTGGCCGCGGCGCCCTTGGCAGCGTGTCGCAGCTGACGCCGGATCGGGAGGCAAGAAATGAGAACCAGCATGAAGGTCACGACGCGCGGGTGCCGCGCAGTCAACAGTATCGCGATTGCCGGCACCCTCTGGCTGTTCGGCAGTCTGACGGGTGCGCTGGCCCAGGAAGGCAATGCACCCGCCGCCGGGCCGGAGGCCGTTGCGGCCGAGGCCCCCGCCGCGGCGCCGGCGCCGGTTGCGGTTCCGGCCGAGGGCGACGCCAAGCTGGTTGTCGTCGCGGGCGACGTCGCGCCTGAGACGACCCCCGTCGCGGCGCAGGATGACCGGATCTCGGTCACGTTGGATGATGTGCCCCTGTCCGATGTGGTGCGTCTGTTCACCCGTATCTCGGGGGCCAACATCGTCGCGGCCACGACCAATCTCAAGGGATCGGTGACCGCCAACCTGCAGGATGTGGCTTGGCGGCCGGCTTTCGAGTCGATTCTCGAGCGCCAGAGCCTGATGCTGATCGAGAAGCCGCCAGCGTCCAACATCTTCGTGATCGAGCCGCGGCCCGCCGGCGCGCCGGATCCGTTGATGGCGGAGACCATCCGTCTGAGCCATGCCAAGGTGGCGGACGTCACCAAGGTGGTGGAACAACTGCTCGGCAAGGAGGGCTCGGTCGTGCCATTCCCCTCCGGCAACACCATCGTGGTGCATGCCTCGGCCGTCAAGATCGCGGAGATCAAGCGAGTCGTCGCATCCATTGACTTCCCCCGTCTGCAAGTCTGCATCGAGGCCAAGTTCGTCGAGCTGACCGACAGTGCCTCCAAGAAGCTGGGCATCGACTGGGCCATGCTGGATGAACTGGAGCTCAAGGGCGGATTCGACTTCGGGTATAACTCCGAGCACACCGACAACAAGACCGTCAAGAACACGGGTGGCGACACGACCACGCGGTACTATGACCCGAGCGGGCGCGAGGTGCAGGTTGACTCGAACGGAAACATCGTTCGGGACGTGACCAACCCGGATACGGAGGTGGTGACTCCGACCTCCGAACCGGTGCCGACCCGGACGCTCATCAGCAGCTTCGAACCGAGCAGTCTGAACGTCCGCGACATCGGGCGGACCTTCGGCGCCACGCTCTCGGCATCCGAACTCAGCGTCGTGCTCAGCATGATGAAGAAGGAGGATGGCGTCAAGGTAGTGTCCAATCCCAAGGTGCTTGTGGCCAACGAGGAGAAGGCCAAGATCGATATGACCACCAAGGAGCCGTACGTGGTCGTCAGCCGTCAGAAGGGCACGCAAGAGAGCCCCGGCGACACGGTCACCACCACGCTGGCAACTATTCCCGGCAAGAGCGACCCGTGGGTGGGTGAGGCCTTCTTCAGCTACGGCATCACCCTCGATGTCACGCCGCGCGTCAACACGTCGAGCAACATCACCGTCACGATCGCGCCGACGATCAGCGACAGCCCCGAGTACTTCTCGGTGGGCGGTGGCACGAAGTACCCCATCATCACCATGAAGCGGATCGAGACCGTCTTCTCGCTCGGTGACGGACGCACCGCGGCCATCGGCGGCCTGTCGCGCACGATCGAGAGCGACCGGTTGCGGAAGGTGCCGTTCCTGGGCGATATCCCGATCCTCGGGAAGTACCTGTTTTCTCACAAGAACCGCAGTCGCGAGCAGATCGAGACCATCATCTTCGTCACCATCAAGATTGTCTCGCCCGAGGCTCCCGATGTTCCCTCTGGCTTGCCCGAAGGCGCGCGCCTGGTGCAGAAGCACGTCGATGCCGAGGGTCACCTGATCAAAGCGGCGCCTCAGGACGCGACCGAAACGCCTCGGGAACCGTAGCGCGACAGGTTGCGGCCGCGTGTTCCCATCGGCGCCGCGGAATCCGCCCGAGGCGTTGGGCGCCAGCCCGACCGGCGCCTGGAGATCGATGACGCCGCGCAGACCAGCCACGTCGCCGCTCGACCGGTTTGCGGACGCCTGGGTGGCTGCGCTGCCCGACGCGCCGCAACTGGCCGCGCCGGCCCTGCCCGGCGCGGCCGCCGCGGCCGCTGCGCTGGCGCTGGCACACCACGCCGCACACGCCACGGTTGTCGCCATCACGGCCGGTCCGGCCGAACTCGAGGATCTCCACTCCGACCTTCAGACGCTCAACCGGACGGGCGGCCTGGACGTGCTCTTCTACCCGCCGACCGAGGGTGCGAGCACGGTGGCGTCCGGCGATCCCGAACTCGACGGCACCCGCCTGGCCGTCGTGCGCCGATTGCGTGAACGCGCTGACGCGCCGGCCGCCGACCGTTGCCCGCTGGTCCTCGCAACCACGTTGCTGGCCCTGCAACAGCCGGTGCCAGACCCGGAGGCGATGCGCCAGGCCTCGGTCCTGCTGGCCGTGGGCCAGGACCAGCCGTTCGAGCCGCTGGTCGCGGCCCTCGTCGGTCATGGCTACCGCCGGGGACCCGAGGTCGTCGTGAAGGGACAACTGGCCGTGCGCGGCGGTCTGCTGGATCTCTGGCCCCTGACCCAACCGCTGCCCGTTCGGGCCGAGTTCAGTGGCGACACCCTCGAGTCGTTGCGCTCTTTCGATCCGGCCACGCAACGCTCGGTTGACCGGCTGGCGGAGCTGTGGGTGCCCCCGGCCACGCCGGGCGAGCTGCCGGGGATCGCCATGCCCGACTGCCTGCCGGCCGGGTGCGTGTTGCTCTGGCTGGAGCACGACCGGCTGCAGCACGAGGCCCTGGAACGCGAGCGCGCCGCCGGCACCCTGCCGGCCGATGGCGAGCCCACGGCCTGGGACCGGCTGCGTCGGACGCTGTCCGCTCGCGCGCCGGCGCTGCAGGTCTTCTGCGGCGACCCGCCGTTGCCGGGCCTGCCGGCGATTCTGCTGGACGTGGCCGCCCTGCCCGGGCTGGCCGATCTCGGCGACGACCCGCTGCACCCGGACGTGCTGGCCCAGGCCCGCCGCCGCCTGCTCGAGCGTTTGGCCGAGGAGGCGCGTAAAGGGGATACCGTCCGTGTGTTCCTGGACACGGCCGGCGCGTGCGAGTGGCTGGCCCGCGAACTCGGGCCTGACACGCCGCTGCAGATCGAGCACGGCGCCCTCTCCGGCGGCTTCGTCCTGCCATCCTGCCGGCTGACCGTCGTGGCGCAGGCCGATCTCTACGCCGTGCGCAAGCGCCCCGGCCGGCGCTATGTGCCCGAAAGCATCGCCTCGCGCGGGGGGCGCGTCGAAGCGCTGGCGGAGCTCACCCCCGGCGAACTGGTGGTGCACATCGACCACGGCCTCGGACGCTACGTCGGTACGACCGAGGTCGAGGTCGACGGCCGTCGCTCTGAGGTCTTCACGCTGGAGTATGCGGAAGGCGCGCGGTTGCATGTGCCCGTGACCCATGCGCATCTGCTGAGCCGCTATGTGGGGGTCGGTGGCCACAAGGCGGTGCCGCTCCACCGCCTCGGTGGCCGCCGCTGGACGCGCGAACGGGCCGATGCCGAACGCGCGATTGTCGACCTGGCGGCGGCACTCCTCGATACACAGGCCCGCCGCAACGCGCGGCCGGGGACCGCCTTCAATGTCGACCCGGAGTGGATGCAGGCCTTTGAGGCGGCCTTTCCCTATCGCGAGACCGTCGACCAGACGCGCGTGATCGCGGAGGTTAAGAGCGACATGGCCGCACCCCGGCCCATGGACCGGCTGGTCTGCGGTGACGCCGGCTATGGCAAGACCGAGATCGCCATGCGCGCCGCCTTCACGGCGGTCATGAACGGCCGCCAGGTGGCCGTGCTGGTGCCCACCACCGTACTGGCCGAGCAACACTACGAGACGTTCCGCGAACGCATGGCGGCCTACCCGATTCGGATCGAGGTCCTGAGTCGCTTCCGGACACTCGCCCGGCGGCAGGCCATCCTGGCATCTCTGGGCGCCGGACAGGTGGATATCGTCATCGGCACGCATACGCTGCTGCAGCCGGGCGTCGCGTTCAAGGACCTGGGCCTGGTCGTCCTCGACGAGGAGCAGCGCTTTGGCGTCGTTCACAAGGAGCGGCTCAAGCAGGTCCGCGCGCTGGTTGACGTCCTGACGCTGACAGCCACGCCGATCCCGCGCACGCTGTACCTGGGCATGACCGGGGCCCGCGACCTCAGCCTGCTGCAGACGCCGCCGCAGGAACGGCTGGCCATTGAAACGCGTGTGGTGCGCGACAGCGACGCCGTGATCCGTTCCGCCGTGCTGCAGGAGCTGAACCGCGAGGGACAGGTTTTCTTTCTCTACAACCGCGTGCTGACCATCGGGTTCATGCTCGACCGGTTGCGGCGGATCGTGCCGGAAGCCCGCATCGCGGTCGCGCACGGCCAGATGCCGTCCAACGAGCTAGCCCGCGTGATGCGCAGCTTCGAACGCGGCGAGGCCGATCTGCTGCTGAGCACCACGATCGTCGAGAGCGGACTGGACATTCCGCGCGCCAATACCATCCTGATCCATCGGGCCGACCGCTTCGGCCTGGCCGATCTCTACCAGTTGCGCGGCCGCGTGGGGCGCTCGTCGCACAAAGGCTTCGCCTACCTGCTCCTGCCGCCCCACGGACATCTCGATGCCGACGCGCGCGAACGCCTGGAGGCGGTCCAACGCCACAGCGGGTTGGGGTCGGGCTTTCATCTGGCGCTGCGCGACCTCGAGATCCGCGGCGCTGGCAACCTGCTGGGAGCGGCCCAGAGCGGTCACATCGCCGCCATCGGCTTTGGGCTCTACTGTCAACTGCTGCGGCGTACCGTCGCCCGCCTGAAGGGCCAGAAACCGCCGTTGCTGGTGGACGTCGAACTCCAGCTCGAAGAGGTGGACTTCTCGCCCGGCGCCTCGGATCCCGAGCGCAGCGCGGCCCTGCCGTACGAGTACGTGGAGGATGAGGCGCAGAGGCTGGTGCTGCACCGTCGGTTGGCCGAGGCTGTCGACGTCCAGGAGGTGCGCTCCCTGCGAACCGAACTGGCCGACCGTTATGGCCGGCCGCCCCCGCAGGTTGTCCGGCTGCTGCGACTGGCCGAGCTGCGTGTGCTGGCCGCCAGTCGTGGCATCCGCCGCATTGAGACGCGCGAGGACCAGGTGCGCATCTTCCGCCAGCGCAGCGCACAGCCGATCACACGTCAGGGTCGCATGCCGCGCCTCTCCGCCGGCACGCTCGACCAGCGTCTGACCGCCCTGTTCCGGATCGTGCAGGGGCTTACGCGCGAGGATGAGGGAAAGACGTGAGCTTCGATTCTGTCGGCCGTCACGGGTGCTGCCGCTCGGAACAGGGATCGCGACGTCTGCGCGCGCGACAGAACCGGCACCCGTAGGGCGGGCGTACCGGACCGCCCCGTCGCAGTGGCTCGGACTCATCACACCGCCACCCGTGCGGCCACCCACGCAGGTGGCATAGCCTGAAAACGCCGTGCGTCTGCCGGCAGAATCCGTATTGGATGGTCCCGCGGCCACACTTTGCAGAGTGTGGCCGCGGGACCCACGATCCAAAGGGGTTCCAGGCGAGTTGTCGGACCGTCGCCTGCGCTGGTTGGAACCTGCTGCCGACAGTCGGCCAAAAGACAGCCCTCGAGAGCAAGAGTTCGCCGGATATGATGATAAACAAGCGTCAGTAATAAATAATATTGATGTTGGAGTTGACAAAGATGATTCTTCGGTCCAATAATCCGCGCGTGGACAAGCTCACGTCAACGTGCCCGCACTGTGAAAGGGGGATGGTCATTGAACGGCTGCGCTGCAAGCACTGCGGTGTGTCCGTGGAGGGCCAGATCCCCATTCCGCGACTGGCGCGCCTGAATGCCGGCGACCGCGAGTTCATTGAGCTGTTTGTCCGCTCCAGTGGCAGCTTGAAGGCGGTTGCGGCGCATCTGGGCATCTCCTACCCGACCGTCCGCAGCCGCCTTGACCGCGTAATCGCGGCTCTGGAACAGGCCGCCAGCGAGGAACGCGACAGTCGACGCGAGGTGCTCGATGCCCTGGAGTCGGGCAAGCTGACCGTCGATCAGGCGATCGAGAAGCTGAAGGAG
>CAZZCT010000048.1:0-1444 GCA_964652365.1 uncultured Lentisphaerales bacterium | reverse complement strand
CTGTGCCTGGTGTCGGCCAAGGCGTTTGCACCGGCGCGTCAGGAGGGCCTGCCATGACAACTCGCCGTGAGCTCCTGGGGCGTCTCGCCCGGCATGAGATCGACGTCGCGGAGGCCGAAAGGCTGCTGGCGTCCGACGGGCCGCCGCCATTGCCGCCGCCGGCTGAGCGGCCGAAGCCATCCCGGCGCGGGTTTGGCTGCGGCTGCGGCTGCCTGGCCGCGCTCCTGCTGTGCCTGTTGCTGGTGTTGTGTGTGGCCGGCCTGTTTTTCGACGTCGTCCACCTGCGTAGCAAGCGGCCGATACCTACCCTCGAACTGGAGCGAACACCATGAAAAAATGCCCCTACTGCTGCGAAGAGATCCAGGACGGAGCCATCAAGTGCAAGCACTGCGGCGAGCTGTTGACCGGCGCCGGGCCGGGGGGCGCCCCATTGCCCGGGCCAGCCCGGTCGACCCGCCCGCTGCGGCGTTCCCGCCAGGAGCGCATGCTCGCCGGCGTGTGCGGCGGGCTGGCGGTGCACCTGGGCATGGATGTAACGCTGGTGCGGCTGTTGGTGGCCCTGGCCATCCTGTTGTCAGGCATATTGCCCGGCATCATCGTCTACATCGTGGCGGCGTGCATTCTCCCGGAGGCGTGAACTGCCCCGGCTGGGGCCGCCTGCGAACGGATGACGCGAAAGGCGCAAAGCAATGAACTTCGTGGTTCTTCTGTCAGGAGCCGTGCTGGTTGCCGTAACCGCGGTGGTTGTGGCGCTTGTGGCGGCCTTGTCGCGGCGCCGCGCCGCACGCCTGCCTGCGCCGCCCACGGGCGCGACTTCCGGCGAACTGGCGGCGATGGTCCAGCGCAAGCAAAACCACTTCCGCGATGAACGGCTGCGCATTCTGGCGATGGTCCATGCCGGCCGCCTGTCCGACGAGGATGGCGACCGGCTTCTGGCCACGCTGGAGCGCGAAACCACCACGCGCGATTGTCCACTGTGCGGTGGCACCATTCACGTATCGGCCGTCAAGTGCAAGCACTGCCAGCGCTTCCTGGTGGCGCCGGCCGGCTGCACGGCGCGGCTGACACGCTCGCACGACCGCATGCTGGCCGGGGTCTGCGGCGGCATCGCCGCGCACCTCGGCATTGACGCGTCGCTGGTGCGTATCCTGGCCGTGCTGCTGGCGCTGGCCACCGCCTTGCTGCCGGCCCTGCTGACCTATCTGATCCTGGCCATCGTGTTGCCGCCGCCCGAACCGGCTTCGTAAGCGCGGCCGGAAACCCCGCGCCCCCCCCTGCGTTGTCGCCACGCTTGGCACCCCACGGTCACACGTTGCAGCGTGTGGCCGTGGGGCGGTGCCGTGCGGTCTCTCCTCAAACTGCGAGAGTTGCCGCCGAATCTGCCGCCCTGACGTGCGCATGCCCATGCAATCACGGCTCACGAGGACGTTCGCCCTCCCGCCCC
>CAZZCT010000047.1:0-29802 GCA_964652365.1 uncultured Lentisphaerales bacterium | reverse complement strand
GTGAGCCGTGATTGCATGGGCAGGCGCACGTCGGGGCGGCAGATTCGGCGGCAACGCTCGCAGTTTGAGGTCCGGTTCGTTCCACCGGTTCGTTCCACTTGTCAACGTGGCACGGCTTCTGCTATGTTTCACGGCCAATGTGGCGGCCCATGACGGGCTTGCGGCCGCCCGTGCGCCGTGCGCACGCGTCGGGGTGTTTGTCCCGGCGCAATGAACCACGAAGGAGGTGCTCGGATGCTGACCGTCAGCAACCTGCAGAAGAACTTTGGCCCCATCCAGGCGGTCCGGGATGTCTCGTTCGTCCTCCAAAAGGGCGAAGTGCTCGGATTCCTGGGTCCCAACGGAGCCGGCAAGTCGACCACCATGCGGATGATCACCGGCTTTATCCCGCCCTCCGGCGGTTCCGCCGTGATCTGCGGCCACGACATCCGCCAGGATGCGGTGGCTGCCAAGCGCTGCATCGGCTACCTGCCGGAGAATGCGCCCAGCTACCGTTCGATGACCGTCACCGACTTTCTCGGCTTCGTAGCCGGGGTGCGCGGCTACACGGGCAGCGAGAAGCGCGACCGGGTCGAGGCGGCCATCCGCAAGAGCCGGATCGAAAGCGTGCGTGATCGCACCATTGAGGACCTTTCCAAGGGCTACCGCCAGCGCACCTGCTTCGCCCAGGCCATCCTGCATGATCCGCCGGTGTTGGTCATGGACGAGCCCACCGACGGACTTGACCCCAACCAGAAGTTCGTCGTACGCCAGATGATCCGGGAGATGGCGGCGGACAAGGCGATCATCGTCTCCACCCACATCCTCGAAGAGGTCGACGCGGTCTGCACCCGCGCGGTCATCATCGCCAATGGACGGATCGTGGCCAACGGGACGCCGGCGGAGCTGAAGGCCCGCGACCCGCAAGGCCGGCTCGACGAGGTCTTCCGCAAGCTCACCATGACGGAAGGGGAGGATGCGCGCCATGTGTGATCCACGCCAAGTCTGCACCGTCTTCCGCCGCGAAGTGCGATCCTATTTCAGTTCGCCGGTGGCCTATGTCTTCCTGGTGGCCTTCCTCGTTCTGGTGGGCTTTCTGACCTTCTCGGTCTCGATGTTCTACGAGCGCCGCGAAGCCAACCTGACCTGGTTCTTCATGTGGCATCCGTGGGTCTACCTGCTGCTGGTCCCGGCGGCCACCATGGGGCTATGGTCGGAGGAGCGCCGCACCGGCACGATCGAGTTGATCCTGACGTTGCCGATCACCCTGACGGAGATCCTGCTTGGCAAGTTCCTGGCGGCCTGGGCCTTCATCGGTCTGGCGCTGGTGCTGACCTTCCCGATCGTCGTCACCACGGCCTGGCTGGGCAATCCCGACCTGGGCGCCGTCGCGTGCGGTTACGTGGGTTCGCTGCTGCTGGCCGGCGCCTGCGTGGCGGTGGGCACCTTCGCCTCGGCCCTGACCCGCAACCAGGTGGTCAGTTTCGTGCTGGCCCTGGCCGTCTGCCTGGTGTTGATCCTGGCAGGCTATGAACCGGTGACGAACCTGTTCGCGAAATGGGCTCCCCGGCTGGTGGACGCCGTGGCCGCCTGCAGCTTCATGCTGCACTTCGACGCCCTCAAACGCGGCGTGATCGACCTGCAGGATGTCTGCTACTACGTCAGCGTCATGTTTTTCACACTGACCGCGGCCCACGTGGTCGTCAACAACCGCAAGGCGTCGTGACGCCGCACCTGTCCTGGGAGGTAGGGTCCTCATGAACGACACGCGCAAGACATTTGCCCAATTTGGAACCGGCGTCCTCGGCCTCGTGCTGCTGCTCGTGGCCCTGGGCGCGGTGAACCTGATCGTAGCCAACCTGCGGCTCCGTCGCGACTTCACCCAGGAAAAGCTCTACACGCTTTCCAAGGGCTCGCGAACGGTGCTGTCCAAGCTCGACCGCGACGTGGTGCTGAAGCTCTACTTCAGCCGGTCGTCGGCCGAGGTGCCGATGTTCATCAAGACCTACGCCCGCCAGGTCGAGGACCTGCTCAAGGAGTATGAGCGCGCCGGCGGCGGCCGTGTGACGGTCGAGGTCTATGACCCCAAGCCCGACTCGGACGTCGAGGAGTGGGCGCAGCGCTATGGCATCGAAGCGCAGCCTGCCGGCATGTTCGGACCGCCGCTCTACTTCGGCCTGGTGGCCGTGGGCGCGAACGAAGAGGTGCTGCCGGCCCTGTCGCCGCGCACCGAGGCGACGCTCGAGTACGAAGTCACCCGCCTGGTCACGCGCGCCCTGAGCAGCGCCAAGCCCGTGATCGGCGTGCTGAGCTCCCTGCCGGTGCTGGGCCCGGCCGAGCCTCCCATGGGCATGCCGCCCCAGCGCCGCCCGGCCGAAGGGTGGGCCGCGTTCCGCGAACTCAAGCGCGATTACGACCTCCGCCAGGTCCCGCTCGAGACCGAAGCCATCCCGCCTGAGATCACCACCCTGGTGGTGGTGCACCCGAAGAATCTGAACGACAAGGCCCTCTACGCCATCGACCAGTTCGTGCTGCGCGGCGGCCGCCTGATCGCGCTGGTCGACCCCTTCTCGCGCGCCGAGATGATGGCCCAGGGCGACAACCAGATGGCCATGTTCGGCATGGGCGGCGGGCAGGGGCCCTCGACCCTCGGCCGGCTCTTCGACGCCTGGGGCGTGGGATTCGACACCCAGAAGCTCGTAGCCGACATGCAGGCCGTCACGCGACTGGGCGGCGGCGGCCGCGTCGAGGAGAGCCCGATCGTGCTGACGCTGAGTCCCAAGAACATGTCGCCGGACGCGCTCCTGACCTCGCAGCTCGAACAGGTCCTGCTGCCGTACGCCGGCGAACTGGTCGACAAGACCGGCGACGACATTGACTTCCAGGCGCTGATCTCCTCCTCCGACGCGGCCTGTGCCGTGGACGCCATGGGCGCCCAGTTCGGACTGCAGGCCATCCGCGCCCAGCTCAAGCCCGACAGCCTCAAGCACGTGCTGGCTGCCCGCCTCAGCGGCAAGTTCCGCTCCGCCTTCCCCGACGGCCCGCCGACCGGTGAGAACGCGGATACCAACGCGGTTCCGCCCGAGGCCGGAGGCCACCTGGCGCAGGGCACGGAGCCCACGACCATCCTGGTGATCGCGGATGCCGACTTCCTGGCCGATGACGTCTGCCTGCGCAGCGTCAACGTCGGGTTCGGCATGCAGGCGTCCGAACCCATCAACGATAACCTGGCGCTGTTCGCTAATGCCATCGAGCAGATCTCCGGCAACCAGGACCTGATCGCCATCCGGTCGCGCGGCCGCTTCAGCCGCCCATTCGGCCGGGTCGACGCCCTGGAGTACAAGGCCATGGCCGCCTGGCAGTCGCAGGAAGAGCAGCTCAATGCCGCGCTGGAGGAGACGCGCCGCCAGATCGCCGACCTGCAGCAGCAGAAGAAGGGCAGCCAGAAGTTCATCCTCTCGAAGGAGCAGGAAGAGGCCGTCACCCGGTTCCATGCCCGCGAGATCGAGATCAAGAAGCAACTGCGCGAGGTGCGCAAGAGCTTGCGCAAGGATATCGACACCCTGGGTGTGTGGGTCAAGGTCGCCAATATCGCCCTCATGCCGCTGGTCGTCGTGATTTTCGGCGTCGGCCACGCCGTGTCGCGCCGCCGCCATGCCTGAACCGCTCGCGTCGCCCGCGGGCCTGTCGAAAGGAACGAGCCGATGAAATTCCGCCACTTGATGCTTCTGCTGGCCGCCGCCGCCCTGTTGGTCGGCCTGGCTTCCCTGACGTCACGCCGCCAGCGGCCCCGGCCGCCGGCCTGGTCCGGCAAACCGGTCCTGCCGGGCCTGGATGTGAACGCCGTGCGCGCCGTGGCCGTGCGCAAGGGCGCCGACGCGGTGCAGTTGGCCCGGGTCGGTGACGCTTGGGTCGTCACCAATGCCTTTGGTTACCCGGCCGATTTCGCCAAGCTGCGCACCAGCCTGCTGGCGCTCAAGGACCTGACGATCGGCCACCACCAGCCCGGGATGAAGTTGGACGACGGCGACACCACCCGCGTGGAACTGAGCGGCGCGGACGGCCAACTGCTGGCCGTCCTCGTGTGCGGAGGCCAACGCCAGCGCGCCGCACCCGCCGAGCAGGGCTTCGGGGGGGGCTACCCCGACGGGCGCTACGTGGCCCGCGCCGGCGAATCGGACGTGTTCCTGGTGAAGGAGGGACTGGAGTCCTTCAGCACCACCGCCAAGGACTGGATCGACACCCAGATCCTGAATGTGCCGTCGGCGGACCTGGCGTCGATTCAATTGACCAGTCCGGGCGGCGAAACGGTGATGCTCGACCGCAGCAGCGGTACGCTGCTGCTCGCGGGCCTGGCCGACAGCGAGGAGTTTGACTCCAGCCGCAGCTATGGCATCGAGTCGGCCCTCGGTTACCTGCGGGTGGCCGATATCGCCGATCCCGCGCTGACCCCGGAAGCGATCGGCCTGGCTACCGGCCACCTGTACCGCGCCACGCTCAAGAATGGCGAGGTCTACACGGCGCGCATCGGTGGCACTCCGGCCGACCGCACCGATCGCTTTGCCCGGTTCGCCGTCGAACTGCTTCCGGCCGGAACCAACGTGACCGCCGATGCCGCCAGCCCGGCCGCCCAGGCGCGCCGCGAGCAGGAGTCGCGGGTCGCCGCCCTGCAGGAAACCTTCGGACGCTGGACCTACCTGATCTCTTCCTACACCGCCGAGAACATGACGTGCACGCGCGCCGACCTGGTGAAGGCCAAGCCTGCCGCGACCAACGCCGCGGATGTCGTGGAGGCCCCGGCCACGGCTGACGCCGTCACGAAGGAATAGCCCCGGCCTGCGATGGGCGTGGGCGCACGACTTGTGAGAGCTGCCACATGGATATCCAAAGCACCACCAACCGGATCGCTGAGCAGACCGCCATTATCGAGCGGCTGCGCCAGGAAGTTAACAAGGTCTTGGTCGGCCAGGAACGGCTGCTGGACCGCCTGCTGATCGCGCTGATCAGCGGCGGGCACATCCTGCTGGAAGGCGTGCCCGGCCTGGCCAAGACCACGGCCGTGCGCACCCTGTCGGACGGGCTCGGGCTGCGGTTCCAACGCATCTCGTTCACGCCGGACCTGCTGCCCGCTGACGTCGTGGGCACCCAGATCTACAATCCCAAGGACGGCACCTTCCAGCCCAAGCAGGGCCCGGTCTTCACCAACCTGCTGCTGGCCGACGAGATCAACCGTGCGCCCGCCAAGGTCCAGAGCGCGTTGCTCGAAGCCATGCAGGAGCGGCAGGTCACGATCGCCGACCACACCTATGCGCTGCCCGATCCCTTTCTGGTGATGGCCACGCAGAATCCGATCGAGCAGAAGGGCACCTATCCACTGCCGGAGGCCCAGGTCGACCGGTTCATGCTCAAGTGCGTGGTGCACCATCCGTCACGCGATGACGAGCGCCGTATCATGAACCGGTTTACCCGTCCGCAAACCGCCCGCGTCGGGCAGGTCGTCTCTGCGGCCGAGGTCGCCGCGCTGCGCGCGACTCTGGACCAGGTCTACCTTGACGAGAAGGTCGGCGAGTACATTCTCGACATCGTTTTTGCCACACGCGAGCCCGCCGCCGCCAAACTGGAGGCCCTGGCCAGCCAGATCGAGATGGGCGCCTCGCCGCGGGCCACCCTCTACCTGAACCTGGCGGCGCGCGCCAACGCCCTGCTGCACGGTCGTGCCTATGCCACGCCTCAGGACGTTAAGGAGATCGCTCACGACGTCCTGCGTCACCGCATCATGCTGACCTACGAGGCCGAGGCCGAGAATGTCGCCACGGAAGATATTGTGGATCGCATTCTAGCCACGCTTCCGGTGCCGTGACCGCGGTTTCGGAAGCGCCGCGCCACCCCATCCGCGTTGGTCGCCCGCTGCACTGAGCCATGCCCGTCGACCCCAAAGATCTGATGCGCAAGGTCGGCCAGATCCGGTTGCTGACCGTGAGACTGGTCGATGAACAGTTTTCTGGCGACTACCACTCCAGTTTCAAGGGCCAGGGCATCGAGTTCGACGAGGTGCGCACCTATGTGCCGGGCGACGACGTGCGCGCGATCGACTGGAACGTGACGGCCCGCACCGGCTTCCCGCACATCAAACGCTTCGCCGAGGAGCGCGAGCTGACGGTCGTCTTCCTGGTGGATGTCTCGGGCTCGCAGGTCTTCGGCTCCGGCACGCGCACCAAGTCCGAGCTGAGCGCGCTGCTCACCTGCGTCCTGGCGATGGCCGCGGTGCGCAACGAGGACAAGGTCGGCCTGATCGACTTCAGCGACCGCATCGTCAAGACGCTGCCGGCGCGCAAGGGGCGGACGGCCGTGATGCGGCTGGTGCGCGAGGTGCTGGCCGCCGAGGAGACGCGCCACGGCACGGACATCGCCGCCGCGCTGCGCTTCCTGAACAACGTGCAGAAACGGCGTGCGCTGGTCTTTCTGGTCTCGGATTTCCAGGACTCCGATTTCATGGATGAGCTGCGCACTACGGCCTTCCACCACGATGTGATCGCCCTGGCGGTCAGCGATCCGCGTGAGTCTGAACTGCCGGCCGTGGGCCTGGTGGAACTGCAGGATCCCGAGACCGGCGAACTCTGGCTGGTTGACACCAGCGCGCGCGACGTGCGCGCGGCCTTTGCCGAGAACGCGCAGCGCGACGTCGCCGGCCAGTTCCAGATGTTTCGCCGCTTCGGCATCGACGCTGAGGCCTTCTCGACCGCCGACACCGACCAGGTCGTGGTCCACAAGATCCGCCGACTCTTCAAGCGGCGCGAATTGCGCGCCGGGAGGCGGGCATGATCCGCAGCCTGGCGGTGCGCGGCGCGAGTCGCCTGGCGCTTCTGGCTCTTGGCGTGATCGTCCTGCCGGTCGCGGTGCTCGCCGCGGAGGTGCCGAAATTCCGGGAGAATCTCTCCTGGGGCGCGGTCGACCTGCGCCTGGAGACCGAACCGGCGGTGGTCCACCCCGACCGCGACCTGCTGCTGACCCTGACGGCCACGGCCCCGGCGCACCTGCGCGTCACGCTGCCGGACCTGCGCCGGCGCTTCAGCGGCTTCGCCGCGGCCGAGAGCTACTCGCGCGATCCGGTCACGGAGGGCGGCCAGACCCGGCAGGTGCAGCGTTGGCGTCTGACGCCCGAGTTGGCCCGTACCTACCGGCTGGCGCCATTCGCGGTGGAAGTGCGCGATACCGCGCGCCAGCCGCCGGAGGTGGCCTGGTTCGCCACCCGGCCGGTGCTGTTTCCGGCCGCGGAGCTTGGCGTGACCGCGACCGGCGACCCGGAGGTTGCCGCCCGGCCGCGCTGGATTGCCCCCACGGGACGCGCCGTGCTCGGGTGGGTGGGCGTGGCGACGCTGGCCTTGGCAGTGCTGGCCGGACTGGTCTGGGGGCTGCGCCACCTGCGCCAGAAAGTGCGCGAGATGCGGATGTCGCCACGCGAACGGGCCCTGGCCGAACTCGATCGCCTGCTGCGGCGCGATCTGGTGGGGCAGGGGCTGTTCAAGGACTTTTACGTCGAACTGACGCAGGTCGTGCGACGTTACATTGAACGGGCGCACGGCATCCGCGCGCCCGAACAGACCACCGAAGAGTTCCTCGGCGCGGCCGTACATCATCCGCACTTCACGGCGGCCGTTTTGCAGCGCCTGCGGGCGTTTCTCGAATCCGCCGACCTGGTCAAGTTCGCGGGTCAGACCGCCACGCCCCAGAGCGCGGCGGCCGCCGTCGACACCGCCAAGGCCTATCTTGACACCGATGTTGCTCCGACCTCCGACCTCCGACCTCTGACCTCTGACCTCTGACCTCCGACCTCTGACCTCTGAATATGTTCCGCTTCGCCACACCACTTGCGTTCGTGCTGCTGCTGCCCTGGGCCTTGGCCGTGTGGCGCGTGTTCCGCCGCGGCCGCCAGTCCGGCGTGCTCTTCGCGCCGACCCACCGGCTGCCGGCCCGCACGGCGGGCTGGCGCATTTACGCGACGCGCGTGCTGCCGGTGCTCTTCTTGCTGGGCCTCTTGTCCCTGATCGTGGCCGCCGCCCGGCCCCAGACGCACCTGGCGCGCGAACGCCGCAACGTCGACTCGCTCGCGGTGCTGATGGCCGTCGATGTCTCCGGCTCGATGGAGGCGCTCGATCTTTCCGAGCAGACCGCGCTGGGCCTCAACTACCAGACGCGGCTCGACGTGGCCAAGACGATGTTCGCGCGCTTCATCGAGCAGCGGTCCGACGACCTGATCGGCCTGGTCACTTTTGGCGGCTATGCGGCCACGCGCAGCCCCCTGACCGCCGACCATCGCGCGCTTCTGCAGGTGCTCAAAGGCGTCGAGATTCCGCGCACCGAGACCGATGCACAGGGACGGCCCGTGTCGCAGGAGGAGTTGCTGACGGCGATCGGCGACGGGTTGGCGACAGCCTGCGCCCGCCTGGCGGACGCCGAACCCAAGACGCGGATTGTGGTGCTGCTGAGCGACGGGGAGTCCAACACCGGACTGATCACGCCCGAGCAAGCCGCCGAAATTGCCGCCAAACTCAAGATCCGCGTCTACACGATTGGCATTGGAACCACCGGCCGCGCGCCGTTCCGGACGCGTGACATGCTGGGCCGCGACACCATCGGCTACGCCGACGTGCGGCTCGACGAAGGTCAGCTTAAGCGCATTGCCGAAAAGGCCGAGGGCCGGTATTTCAACGTACGCGACAGCGACGGGTTTCGCGCGGCGCTCGATGCCATCAACCGGCTCGAGACCACGCGCGTCGAGCGTCACACCTACAACCAGTACAATGAGCGTTACGGCGTCTGGCTGCTGGCCGGTGCGGTGCTGGTCGGTCTGGCGCTCTCGCTGGGCATGCAGTTGGCGCGACGCCTGCTTTAACTTCTTTCCGGTGCTGACCATGCGATTTGTCTACCCATGGGTCCTGTTGCTGCTCTCGCTGGTTCCGCTGGTGGGGCTGCTGTGGGTCTGGCTGGCCGCCCGAGCCTTGCGTCGGCTGGGCGATCTGGTCGCGCCTCCGCTGCAGCCCCGCCTGGCGCCGCCGCGCCAGGCCTGGCGCGGGACCGTCCAGATCGTGTTGGCACTCAGCGGACTTACGCTCATGCTGGTGGCCGCGGCCCGGCCGCAGTGGGGGCAGCGGTCGCAACAGGTCTACACCCGCGGCCGCAACCTGCTGATCGCCTTGGACGTGTCGCGGTCCATGCTGGCGCAGGACGTCCATCCCAACCGCCTCGAACGTGCCAAGGTGGACATCCTGGATCTGATCGCCGAACTGCGCGGCGACCGGGCCGGCCTGATGGTCTTTCGCGGCAAGGCCCTGCTGTTGTGTCCGCTCACGACCGACACGGCCTTCATGCGCCAGATCGTCGACGGCGTCGCCGTGGACTCCGCGCCCCGCGGCGCAACCGACTTGGCCCATGCCATCCGGCGTGGGCTCGAGGCGCTCGAACCCGCGCTCGACGACCACAACGCCATCCTGCTGATCACGGATGGCGAGGAGTTGACCGGCCATGCTGTCGAAGCGGCCCGCGAAGCCGGTCAACGCGGCGTGCCGATCTTCACGGTTGGGCTCGGCGATCCGGCCGGCGCCCCGCTGCCCGCGGCGGACGGCAAGGGGGTTCAGCAGGATCGACAGGGACGCCCGGTCTCGACCCGTCTGATGGATGCCACGCTGGAGGCAATCGCGCGCGAGTCGGGTGGGGCCTACATCCCGCTGGCCACGGCCGGCACGGCCCACACCACGCTGGGGTCGATCTACCGGCAGCACCTGCGGCGCGTGGCGGCCCGCGAACAGCAGGAACGGATCGAGCGCCGCTACATCGAACGCTACCAGCTCTTCCTGATTCCGGCCGTGGTGCTGCTCGGAGGCGTGGGGCTCCTGAGTCGGGGGCGCTTCGGCAGTGCACGCCGCCGCGGCGAACCCGGCACCCCGCCGCCACCGTCCCGGCCGCGGGTTTGGCCGGCGGCGGCGCCGCCGCCGCCACTGCCGGCGGGCGTCGCACCCGGCCTGGCACGCCTGCTGGCGGTCGGTCTGCTGCTGCCGCTGGCTGCGGCGGATGCCGCAACGGATGCCAGCGCTCCTCCATTCGCCGAGCCGGCGAGCACCACCAACGCGCCGGGCATCGTCGTGCCGCCGGGACGTGTCGGCGCGCGCCAGGCCCAGAGTTGGTTCCGTCGCGGTCGGCACCGCGAGGCCGGCGAAGCCTACCTGTCCGCCGCGCGCGGCGCCGAAGCGGATGAGGCCGCAACCTACCGGTACAATGCGGGGATCGCCTTCAGCCGGGGGGGTGACCCGGCGCGCGCCGCGGAGGTGCTGGCGCCCGTGAGTCGCCTGCCGGGCCAGGACACCGCCGCCGAGCTCTATGGCGCCTGTCAGCTTCAACTGGTCGCCGCCTGCGCCGCGACCGACACCGTGGGCCGGGCCGCGGCCCTGGAACTGGCTGGCGCCGGATTCCAACACGCGCTGCGGGCGGCGCCCGAGGATGCACGGCGACGCCGCAACCTGGCGCGCGTACTCGCCCCCCTCCCGGCGGCGCGCGATGAGGCCCACCTGGCCAGGGTGCTGCAGGAGTTTGGCAAGGTGCCGCCCGATCAGCTCCTGACCCGCATGCTGCGGGAGCAGCGCGCCCTGGTGGCCGAGACTCCCGTCGCCCTGACCAACGCCGTGCCCCTGATGATCCCGCAACTCGAAGCGTTGGCCGACCGCCAGGAGCGCCAGGCCGACCTGTGGATCCCGCTCAAGCAGGCCCTGCTGCAGTCGCCCGGCATCACCAACGAACAGCAGCGGGCCATGGCAGCCCAGCTGGTCGAGACCTCCCGCGATACAATGAAGCAGGCGGCGGCGCGGCTGCGCGACCTGGATTCGGCCGGCCTGCAGGACGCCGCGCGCAGTGAACCCGTGATCTATGATCTCTGGCGGCAGAGTTCGGCGCCTCCGCCGCTGCTGGATGAAGCCATCGACCTTCAGAGCAACGCCCTCGCGCGGGCCGACCAGCCGCGCTTCCCCCTTCGTCCGGACCAGCCCGAAGTTGCGTCGCTGGCCAAACTCTTCGCGGAGCGCTTTCCGGCGTGGGCCGACCAGGTGGTTGCGCAGGCCCAGGCGGACACCAATGCACCGACGCTGACCCCCGAGGCGCGCGCGGAGATCGAATCCCTGTCAGCCGAAACGCTGGCCCTGCTGGAGCGCGCGGGGGCGGAGCGAGAGGCCGTCACACGGCGGCCATTTCTCGATCAGGCGCTGACGAATCTCTGGCGGATTCGCGACCTGCTTCCCAAGCAGAATCAGTCCCCCCAGTCCCAGCCCAACGCGCAGCCACAGGAGAAACCGGAGTCACCGCCGCCACAGCCCCCACCGGACCAGCCCCAGGAGAACGAGGCGAAACAGCCGCCGCCGGAGGAAGCGCCGAAGCCCAAGGACGAGGTCCCTCCCGACGTGCAGGAGATGCTGCGTCGCGCCCTGCAGCGCGAGAAGGAGCACGCCGACGACGTGCGCCGCCAGACGCAGCAGATTCCGATGCAGCCCGACGAGCAGGATTGGTAGAATGACCGGCGACTGCTCGAACGAGCGTTCAACCCCACCGCGCGTTACCTGTGATCGGTGATCACCGGTCACCGGCAGCGACCGGGTTGCGGTCGAGCTGCGCGCGTCCCGCCGGGTGGATGCGGGCCCGTGTGTCGGAAGGTCCGAGTTGTTGGCCGTGACTTACCACCACATAGTAAGAGTCTCAGAATTGTCTGAACCACGGAGCAAACGGCATCCACAGACAGTCTGCGCCAAGCTGTGTCTATCCGTGGTTCCTGTTCTGCGACGCTTGGTAACCCGTTGGCGCGTCCTGCTGCTGCTGTTGACACTCGCCGGCGCGGCCGTAGCGGACGACCTCTCTGTGGGTGTGCGGGTGGACCGCGAGCGGATCTACGTTGGCGAGTCGTTTTTGCTTCATGTCGAAGTGCGCGGCGCCACCCGTGAGCCGCCGAAACCGGACCTGTCGGCGCTGGCAGCGGCCAACGTTCGCGAGTATGCGCCACAGTCCATGACGACCGCCTCGTACGTTAACGGCGCGTTCAGCCGGTCGGTGATCGTCACATTCACCTATGCGATCCAGCCGGCACAAGCCGGGACATTCGCTACGGGGCCGGTCCGCTTGGCACATCAAGGCCGCACCTGGCAGGCCCAAGGACCGACCGTGACGGTCACCGGGGTCGACAACCAGTCGAACGTGGTGGCCCGGGTGGCGGCCTCCAGTGAAACCGTCCTGGTGGATGAGCCGTTCACCGTGACGTTGAGCCTGGCCGTGGCGGCGCTCCCGCCGGCCTTTGACGCGAGCGAACCGTTGCTGGCGCAGCGGCCGCCGCATGTGCAGGTCGACTACCTGAGCCAGGCCGAGATTCGCGGCCTCAAGGGGCCTGACCTCAACGCGTTGCTGAGCGGTCTGATCGTTCGCGACAGCCGCACGCCCGCCTTCACGATCAACGATCACGTCAGCCGCGAACCGGACCTGCTGGCCAACCCCTTCGGGTTTGGGATGGGCGATCCGTTCGAACCGCGTCCGTTTCGGTTCCGGTTTCCGCCCAAGCGGGTTGAGCGCAACGGCATCAAGTACTGGGAGTACACCCTGACGCTTGATTACACGCCGCAGCAGGAGGGCGACTACACCTTCGGGCCGGTTGCATTCAAAGGACCGGTCATCGTCGACGGCGACCGCCAGGGGCGCGCGGTGACCCGCGAGGTGTTTGCCATCGGGCCGGCCGTGACGGTGCGTGTCGTGCCGCCGCCCGAGCAGGATCGGCCGGACTGGTTCGTGGGCAGCGTTGGACGCGCCCTGCAGGCGCGGGCCGAACTCGACACGCGTGTGTGCCGGGTCGGCGATCCGCTGGCACTGGACTTGAACGTGACCGGCGAGATCAGCCTGGCCAACCTGCGGCCGCCAGTGCTCGGGCTGCAGCCGGGGTTGGCGACCGATTTTCGCATCTACGACGAAGATGTCGTCAGTTCCGCCATACCGGGCGGTAAGCGATTCCGCTACCGCGTGCGTCCGCTACGGGCCGGGACGCTCGAGTTCCCGGCCATTCACTTGGCTTACTATGACACGCAGCGGCGCGCATACGTGACGGTCCAGACCGATCCCATTCCGGTGCAGGCCCGGGCCACGACGCAGATCGCCAGTGCGGCGGCCGGCGACGAGGGGGCCGAGGCCGATGCCGGCACGCAGTCGCTGGCGGCGTCATCGGGGCCTGACCCGGCCGGCATCACGGTGACCGCCGCCGGGAGCCGCCGGGTGCACCTCGTGCCGTCGGGAGCGGTCGCGGGGGTGCTTTTCGCGACACCGCCGGTGGTCTGTGCACTGTGGTGGAGCGCAGCCTGGCTGTGGAGTCGGCGCGGCCGCTGGCGCGAACGGCAGCGCCAGGGCTCGGCGCTTCGGCACGCGGAGGTCGTGATCGACCGGGCATGCCGATCGTGCGCGGCCGATCCGACGCGGCTGGCCGGGCTCGTCGCGGCCGCCTTGCGTACCTACGTTGGCACGCGCTGCGGCGGCGACGGGCGGGCTTTGACGGCCACGGATGTCTTGCGACGGCTGCAGGACGGTGGCGTCGGCGCGAACCGGGCCCGGGAGGTGGCCGCCGAGTTGGCGGAGTTGGAGTCGGTCGGCTTCCAGTCCGGACACATCCCCGGCGAACAGGTGCAGGCGCGGGTGAAACGCGTACGGGACTGGCTGCCGGAGATCGAACGGGCGTTGCGACGCGTGCCGCCGGGAGGTCGCGATGTCTGAACAACGTGTCTGGCGCGTGGCGGTCCTTGCGGTTCTCGTGGCAGCGGGGGGCGTGTGCCGCGCCCGAGCCGACGATGTCTCACGTCAGTTCCTGTGGGAACAGGCCAACGCCGCCATGGCCGCGGCCGCGCGTCCCGAGGAGTTCCTGGCTGCGGCGCGCACCTATGACCGGCTCGTGCGTGACGGTGCCCTCAACGGGCCGCTCTTCTTCAACCTGGGCACAGCGCTGCTGTTGGCCGGGGACGGCGCCCATGCCGAGGCGGCCCTGCTGCGCGCCGAACGCTACAGCGGCACGACGCCCGACATTCTGGCCAACCTGCGGCTGGCCCGGGCGCTTCGGCGCGGCCAGCCGGACGCGCCGCTGCCCTGGACACGGATGGCGTTCTTTTGGCATTACGGCGTGGCCGGGCGGACGCGCGTCTACCTGGCGGCAGCGGCCTGGTGGCTGCTGTGGTTGGGCCTGCTCTTGAGACGGCCGCGCCTGTCGGCGGGTGCACGGCTCCGGCCGCCGCACCCGGTGGCCGGTTCGCTGGTGCTGCTCGGCGGCTTCTTCAGCCTGGTGTTTGGCATCAGCGTGGCCGTGACGTGCCTGCACGAGTGGCAGGACGGCCGCACGTGGACCGAGCAAACGCTGGGCGCCTGTCGGCCATGGAGCCCTCCGCTTGCCGACCCCGGTCATGAATCGCGACCCGGGTCAGAGGACATGGCGCCGGAGGTGGCGACATGACCGCGCGTGGTCGGATCGTCTGGCTGTGGATCGGGGCGCTGGTCTGCGCCACCCGCCTGGCGTTTTCGGCCGAGATTCTCGGTGCGCGCCTGCAGACCCTGCCGCCGCAGCCCTACGTCGGGCAGCCCTTCGAGCTGCAGATCAGCATCGAAACCACGCCCGGGTGCGAACTGCAGGGGATGTCGATCGAGGGGCTGCCGGGCGAGGACCTGGTGCAGTTTGGTCAGCCGGAAGGCCGGCCGCGCGAACAGGTGCGGCGCGACGGCCGGTCCGTCGACATCCATCGCTATGTCAGCGCGGCGCGCGGCCAGGCTGCATTGCGCCGCGAGTTGCGCACCTCGCTGAGCGTGACGCTGGTCGAGCGGCGCACGGTCGGGTTCTTCAGCAGTTGGGCTTCGACGGCCCGCGCGGTGCGTCTGGCGCCATACGTCCTGGAGATCCGGTCCCTGCCGGAGGAGGGCCAGCCGGAGGGGTTCGCAGGCGCGATCGGGCAATTCTCGCTGCACGCGGCGCTCGAACCGGCGGAGGTCGCCGTCAATGACCTCGTGACCCTGACGGTCGAGGTCCGGGGCACCGGCCATCTCGCCCAAGCGCAGGCGCTCCTTCCGACGCCGGATCCCGGCATTCGCGCCTACCCGGCCCAGGAACTGCGGCGCGACACGCAGGGCAACCTGGCGCTGCGGCAGGTGCTGATTCCGCTGGCGACCAATGTGACGGGCGTAGGCGCCGTCCGTTTCCCGTACTTTGACCCGCAGGTGGGCGCCTACCGGGTGGCAGTCGCCGGGCCGCTGCGGCTCCGCGTCGGACCGGCCGGCACCGGGAGTGGCACACCATCAGTACGCACCCTGGCGGCGCCTCGCTCCCAACCGCCGACGTTCGACGCGGGGCTCGAGCGGATGTCGGGGCGGCTGGGACCGGAACTGCGGCGCGTGGGTCCCTTTGCGGTGGCGCTCCTGATTTCGGCACTGGTCGCGGGCTGGTTGAGGGCGCGCCACGCGGCGCTGGCGGTCACGGCCGCCGTGGTGGTGTTCGTCGGGGTCGCGTGGGGCGGGCGGCGGATCGTGCGGGTGGAAGCCCTGCCGGTGGTACAACTGACCGACGCCAGCGAACTGCGCCTGGCTCCGGCCGGCACGGCCCGCCTGACCGGGCGGATTGGATCGGGTGCCCGGGTGGAACTGCTGGAAACTTGGGAGGGGTGGGTGCGTGTGAGCGCCGGCACTCGTCGGGGCTGGCTGCCGGCTGAGCGTGTGGCGGGCGCAAAGCCGCGGGAGCAGGCGCCATGACCAAGCTTCCTTCAGACTGGCAAACTTCCCGTGGTGACGAGCGCGCGGCCATGGTCGCCCGGCAGATTCAGGCGCGCGGGGTCGTGTCGGTGCGGGTGCTCGACGCCATGCGCCAGGTGCCCCGACACTGCTTCGTTCCCGAGGGCCTGCTATCGCAAGCCTACGCCGACTGGTCGCTGCCGATCGGCGAAGGCCAGACGATCTCGCAACCCTACATCGTGGCACTGATGACCGAACTGGCCGACCCGCCGGCCGATGGCAGCGTGCTGGAGATCGGCACCGGATCCGGCTACCAGGCGGCGGTGCTGGCCGGGTTGTGCCGCACCGGAGCAGATCCCGGCCGCCTTGCCGGCCCAGCTCAAACCGGGCGGGCGGCTGGTGGTGCCGGTGGGGCCGGCGTTCGACTCGCAGATGCTGGTGCGCATCACGCGCCAGGCTGATGGACGGTTGGTGCGCGAGGACGTCCCGCCGGTCCGCTTCGTGCACGAGCCGTGCGCCAATGGGCCGCTTCCGCGTAGCAGGCTGGGGGTCTTCCTCGATCGCTTGGCATGCTTGTCCACAAGTACTCCTTCTACATAAGTACCGAAATCAACACGTCGTTGGCCACGGCTCGTAAGCCTGTCCCGACCTCTCCTACCTTGCGCCGATTGCGTCGAAACGGTAACGTCTTGCCACATGAACGTGGCCGAGTTCGTTGCCAAGTGGCGTAAGGTTGAGCTCAAAGAGCGGTCAACCTAGAAACAGCAGTTGCAACTACGAAAACCGCGAAAGACGCGAAAGAACTGCCTGCATTCGAGCCGCTTGACGCGGATCGGCATGCGCGCATCCCCTCAACCATTTGGTGAAACGTCCAAAGACCTGGATCCGAAGCGCAACCCGCTGGCAACGAGTCTCTTTCGTGTCTTTCGCGTGTTTCGTAGTGGCCCCAACTCCCGCTTCCAGGGTCAACCGCCCAGGAACACTTCCTGGACCTTTGCCGACTTGTCGGTCACCCCACGCCCGCCGAGGCCGATCCCACCGGCGCCGGCTTCTGTTTCGAGAAGGGCGCCGCCAAGCACGGCGGTGGCGACGGCTTCGCTGACGTCTGAGAGCTTCCAGGGTCAGACCTGAATGGCGCTTAGTTAGCCAGAGTTCTTTCGTCTGTTACGCCTTGGCACTCCATCACTTATGACGAATATGATCCGCTCCGAAAGGGCGCGGAGCTTGGCGAGTCGATGGTCGAGCAGGCGTTGGCGCTTGATGGCGTCGCCGATCGCCTGCGCTTGGGTCTTGTCCAGCGCGACAGTGACCGTCTTGCCGGCGTCCTTGCGCGTCCACAGGTAGTAGGGCCCGTACCGCCTTTGTGCGTTGCCGTGCTTGCGCGTGAGATGGCGTGTGACGACTGACCCCTTCAGGATGTAGCCCTCCGGGTGCGCGTCGCGCGCGCAGGCGTTGAACTCCCGGGCCAGCCTGAGCATCTGCGTGTTCATGTTCCCTCCTTGGGTGCTTCGTGGTAGTATCAGTATGGCTACTGATAGCAGCATCGTCAAGGAGGCAGTCATGCCGACAACGATTGGTTCCCGCTTGGTCAGTTACCACCACCGGTTGGCAGGAGCGGGCGGTTCGGAACTGGCTGGCGTGCTCGGGCCCCTGCTGCCCCCGGCGGCACTGCGGGGACTTGCTCGTAAGAGGGTGCGGCGCCGGGTCTATACGCCTCTTCACACCTTTTGGGCCTTCCTGGCCCAAGTGCTGAGTCCCGGGCAGTCCTGTCGTGAGGCGGTTCGTCGGGTACAGGCCCGCCGGGCCCGTAAGTCAGCCGCCCCAATCTCGTTCCGCACGGGCGGCTACTGCCAGGCGCGCCGACGCCTTCCGTTGCCGGCCATTTCACACCTCTGGAGCACGGTGGCCGTGGAGCTGGCCACCGGCGTCCCGGCAAGCCGCCTGTGGTACGGGCTACGTGTGGGCGTGGTCGACGGCACGGGCGTGAGCATGCCCGACACGCCTGGCAACCAGAGGGCCTGGCCGCAGCAACGCACCCAGAAGCCAGGCTGCGGCTTCCCGGTCATGAAGCTCGTTGCGGTCTTCTCGCTGGCCACCGGGGCATTACACGGCATCGGCACCGGCAGCCTGCGGCGGTCGGAGTACGCACTGCTCCAAGTTCTGTGGCCGTGCGTGCAGTCAAACTTTGATGTCCTGCTCGGCGACCGCGGCTTTGGATCCTTCGCTGCCTTCTGCGAGTTGCGCCGCCGCAACCTGCACGGCGTCTTTCGCCTCCACCACGGACGCCGCGTCGACTGGCGCCGGGGCCAACGGCTCGGAAAGGACGACCGCCTCGTCGAATGGCGACGCCCGCCCAAGCTGCCCCCGACCTGTCGACTCGCTTCGCTGCCCGAGGCTCTCACCATACGCATCATCCGCGTCCAGGTACCTTACCCGGGATTCCGCACGCAGGTTCTCCTTCTCTCCACCGATCTCCTCGATCACCGCCGCTATCCGCCGAGTGCCTTCGCCGAACTCTACCTCGAGCGGTGGCGCGTGGAAGTCTTCTTCGCGCACATCAAGACCTCCATGCGCATGGACGTCCTGCGCTGCCAAACCCCGCCCATGGTCAGGCGCGAATTGCACATGCATCTGGTCGCCTACAATGCCATCCGCGCCCTCATGTGCGAAGCCGAAAGGCGCTCCGGCGTGTCCCTGAGCCGCATCAGCTTCAAAGGGTCCTGTGATGCGCTGCGCGTGTTCGCACCCCAACTGGCTGCCTGCGCCCACATCCCAGCGCTCTATCGCCGCGTTGCCTGCTTGCTCCTCGATACCCTTGCCGCTGATCTTGTGCCTCTCAGACGACCGCGATCCGAACCCCGAGCCGTGAAGCGACGACCAAAGAACTACCATCTCCTCACGAAGCCACGGCACGAAATGGGCAATCTGCCGCACCGCAACAGGCCGAACAACCGCCGCTAACTAAGCGCCATTCAGGTCTGACCCTGAATCTTTCTGGTTGTGCGCGCGGGCTGAGGCCTTGTACTGTCAGGTCAGGGCGGCACAGACCATCTGCGTCGCCGGGGGACGCACGTCGGGCCGACGTGCGCCACTGGACCGCCGTCTGCAGTTGCAGGCCGGCTGCATGCAGTGTACCGTCTGCGCGTGGCGCCTGTGACTACATGCGAACATCCAAGTTGTCGGCAGACGCTGTGATGTGCTTTCTGAGAGGAGCCACGCGATGCGATGTGACTGGCGATTACCACCATGGTGGCCGTGTGCGGTTGCCTTGCTGACGCTTGTGCTTGCCGGCTGCGTAACAGGTCCTGCCAACGATGGCGCGATCGGACATGGGTTCGCTGCGCCCGTGCGCATGTCGATGACCGAGGATACGGCCAGGCGCATCAACGACTACACGCTGTCCTTGCCGATCTTCGACACGGTTTGCCCTTTGGCGCGCGGTGCATCCGTGACGCTTCACGAAATCCTGGACGCGTGCAAACTCGGCGATGTACTCGGTTGGAGCGCGCCGTCCGAAGTCTTGGAATGCCCCATCAAGCTTCCATCTTCCGAGGCGACGCTGCGCGAGGTTCTGCTCGGGGTGGGTCGCGACCGCCAGGTGTTGTTTCTACTTGGCATCGGCGGCCTGCTGGTGAGGCATGTCACCTACGTACCTGCCCCCGCGCAATCAACCTGTCGTATCGGATCACCATCGAATTCCTGATCGAAGATGCGGTCATCATCCCCATCGCCGTCGGCTCGCACGACGAGGTCTACTAGCCGCCCCTTTGCGTCCTTTGCACCTTTGCATTTTCGTGCGGTCATCCAGCGAACAACCACTGGAATTGTCATCAGGCGTCCCTTCCGGTAGAATATCCGCTCTCTCGACACGGAGTCCCTCAATGCAAGCGAACACTGTCGCGGCCGAACTCGACCAGGCCACGCTCCACGCGTCCGGCTTTGGGGTTGCCACGCCCTTCTGCGCGCAACAGCGCCTCAGCGCCGCCACACGGAGTCTGGCCGCCCGCTACCTTTCGGGCGAGATCGCACGCGCCACGCTGAAGCCCGCCTCATTCGCACTCGATCCCGCGTTTCTGGCAACCTCGCCCAGCCCTAACCGCCACTACGCCGAGGCGGTCCGAACGATTGCCATGCAGGCCCCCCTGCGGATCATCCCTGGCGAGCGGCTGGCAGGCGCCGCCACGCTGCTGGAGGCGACCTGGCACAGAGTCCCGCTGACCGACTTTGGCTCGATCAGCCACACCACGCTGAACTTCGAGCAGGCCCTGCAGGCCGGCTACCGTGGGCTGCGCGCGCAAGTCGACGCGCGGCTGGCGCGCGGCGGTCTGGATGCCGGTGGCGTGGATTTGCTGGAGTCCATGCGCACCTGCCTCGATGCCGCCGGCACCTGGCACGCCCGCCACGTCGTCGCCCTGGAGCAACTGCTCCGCGAATCGGATGGCGCCGAGCGCGCGAACTACGAGGCCGTGCTCGACTCCCTGCGCCGGGTTCCAGAAGCCCCGCCGCGGACCTTCCGAGAGGCGCTCCAGGCCCTGTGGCTGCTGTGGGACTTCCAGCGCCTGTGCGGCAACTGGAGCGGCCTCGGCCGCATCGACAAGCTGCTCGGCCCCTTCCTCAGCCGCGACCTGGCCGACGGAACGATCACGCTCGACGAAGCGCGCGAACTGCTGGCGCACTTCTGGATCAAGGGCTGCGAGTGGATCACCGCCGATGGCCGCGGCAGCGGCGATGCCCAGTTCTACCAGAACATCGTCCTCGCCGGAGTCGACGAGCAGGGCGAACCGGTTCTGAACGCGGTCACCGATCTGGTTCTCGACGTAGTGGAGGAGTTGCACATCAGCGATTTCCCGATCGCCGTGCGTTTGTCGCCCGCCACCCCGGAGCGCCTGCTGCTCCGCATCGCCGCGATCCAGCGCCTGGGCGGCGGGATCATCGCCGTATACAACGACACGCGCATCATCCCCAACCTCCTCGCATTCGGCTATCCGCTGGAAGAGGCGCGCAACTACGCCAACGACGGCTGCTGGGAGATCATGATTCCCGGCAAGACCAGCTTCGGCTACCAGCCCTTCGATGCCCTGCTCCTGCTCCAGGAGACCCTGGGGCTCTCAGCCGCCGGGCCGGGCGGCGACGCCATCCCGGCCGGACTCGAAGCGCCAGCCGACTTCGAAGCGCTCTACGCGGCCTTCCGGGCGCGGCTGGCCGCCACGGTCGCATCGCTGGTGAATCAGGTTCCCTTCTTTGAGCTGCCCTGTCCGCTCATGTCGCTGCTCGTGGACGACTGCATCGAACGGGGGCGTAGCTATACCAACGGCGGTCCGGTTTACACCGTGCGCTCTCCGCATGCCGGCGGATTGCCAGACGTGGCCAACAGCCTGCTGGTGATCCGGCGGCTGGTCTACGAACGGCGCGAGCTCACGATGGCCGAACTGGTGCGCATCCTGCAATCCGACTGGGCGGACCAGGAACCGTTGCGACGGCGCATCCTGGCCGAGTTCGACTTCTGCGGCAATGACGCGCCCGAGGCCGACGCGCTGCTGCAGCGCGTGTTCAACGACTTCACCGGCTTGGTCGGCGCCACCCGCGAGCGCCACGGCACGTTGCGTCCGGCGGGCATCAGCACCTTCGGGCGCGAAGGCTCGGACTTCCTGCCGCGCCGGACCGCCACGGCCTCGGGACGGAAGCGGGGCGCAATTCTGGCGGCCAACTTTTCGCCTTCGCCCGGCACGGACACGCGCGGGCCGACGGCCGTGATCCGTTCCCATTGCTCGGTGGACTTCAGCCGGCTGCCGTGCGGCACGGCCCTGGACCTGAAGATCCAGCCGGAGACCGTACGGGGCGAAACCGGCCTTCAGGCACTGGTCGCCCTGATGCGCACCTTCGTGAACCTCGGCGGGATCTTCATGCAGATCGATGTGGTGGACGACGCACTCCTGCGCGACGCTCAACTGCACCCCGAGAACCACCCCAACCTGTCGGTCCGCATCTCCGGCTGGTCGGCGCGTTTCGCCACGCTGTCACGGGAGTGGCAGGATATGGTCATTGCCCGCACCGCGCAACGCGCGTAAGCCCACCGTGCCTGTCCGTGCGGCCGTGACAAGCACGGCCCGCCATCGGTCCGCCGCAGCCATGCAGGGAAACTGGGTGCGGCACACGACTCGCGCCTTGCCGGATGAGGCCCAAGAGCTGATACTCCCAGACATGAATCCGTACCGCATGTACCTCGCAAGGCGGAAAGACGCCGCATGACGGTCACTCCTCTGGCCACCAGCTTCGGCCGCTGGGGCAACCTGGGCCGGGAATACCTGCGCCGCCGCGGCAACCAGCTCGCGCTGCTCGCCTGCCTCAGCGGAATCTACTTCCTCTCGTTCTTCCAGCGCGTGGCCGTGCCAGGCACGATCTTCGACCGGCTGCAGGCCGACTTTGGTCTGACGGCCGGCGGGGTGGCCGCGCTCGGGACCATCTACCTGTACCTGTATGGCGGATTGCAGCCTGTGGCCGGATACCTGGCGGACCGCTGGGGAGCCGGCCGGACGCTAATCGCCAGCGGCGGCGTCCTGTGCCTGGGGGCACTGCTCTTTCCGTGGGTCACATCGGTTCCGGCCCTCTATGCCACGCGGGCGCTCGTCGGCCTGGGCGCAGCCATGATCTACGTGAGCCTGATCAAGGAGGTCTGCACGCTCTTCGACGCGCGAGCCTTCCCGCTGCTGGTCGGCCTCGTGATCATCCTCGGTTACTCCGGCGGCCTCTTTGCCACCTATCCGTTCGAGCGCCTGGTGCAGGCCACGGACTGGCGCATTGCGCTGACGGCCGTGGCCGGCTTCGGGACCGCAAGCTGGCTCTGCGCCGTGCGCATGCTCGGCCGGGCCGGCCGTACGGAAGCGGCACCGCCGCGCCAGCCGGGAGACGGCTTCGCGCGGATCTTGCGCAACCCGGCGATGTGGCCGCTGATGGGCTGGAGCGCACTCAGCTTCTCCGTCTACTTCCTGCTGCAGGCCACACTCGGCAAGAAGCTCCTGCAGGACGTCTGCGGGCTATCGTCGGCCACGGCCGCGGCCTTCACCTGCGTGATGATGCTGGTGTGCATGACGGGCGTGCTGTGCAGCGGCTTCGTGGCCCGCCACGTCGCGCGCCGCAAACCGGTGATCGTGCTCTCGGGCGCCCTGTCGCTGACCGCCTCGATCACGCTGCTGACCGGCGTCTGGGCCGGACTGCCCCGGGGCGCGTACCTGGCCGCGTACGTCCTGCTGGCGCTGGCCTCGTCCGTCTCGCCCGTCAGCACCACGAGCATCCGCGAACTGAACTCGGCTGCGACGGTGGGTACGGCGCTGGGCATCTCCAATGCACTGGCCTACCTGGCAGTGGCGCTGGTCACGTCGATAGCGGGCGTGATCCTGGATGCCTTTGCCGGCGGCGCCGTCCGCACCGCCACCGCCGTGCTCTACCCACCCGCCGCCTACCGCGCCCTGTTCGGCGTCTGCAGCCTCATCTCGCTCGCCGCCTTCGCGTGCGCCTGCCGCGTGACGGAGACCGGCGGCCCGGCGACCACCCCCCAACGCAGATGCTGAGGGCGGCCAGCACGCGGGGCACGCTTCGCCAGTGCTGCTTCACCCAATTCATCCTCTTCTCCTGTCGAACGGATAGTTTCCTCAGACCGGACGCTTGCAGGGCGCGCCGGGCACATCCATCACCAGGTGCGGCAGGGCCAGGCCGCCCAGGCTGGACGTCAGTTCGCGGCCCAGCGCGCGGGCGCGGCGGACGGATACCCGCAGGTGTTGCACCCCGCAGATGGGGTCGCACACGAACAGATAGTAGGGTCGCACGCGGATGCGCTGCAGGCCGGCGCAAAGCGCCACGAGCGCCGGCAGGTTGTCGTTGACGCCCCGCAACAGCACGCTCTGGTTGGACACGGGAATGCCGGCGTCCACCAGGCGCGCACAGGCTTCCGCCGCCTCCGGCGTCAGCTCGCGCGCATGGTTAAACTGGGTATTCACCCAGACCCGACGGCTGGCGCCGAGTGCCCGGGCCAGATTCGGCGTCACCCGCATGGGCATGGCCGCTGGCACGCGCGTGCCAATGCGGACCGCATCGACCTGCGGCAATCGCGTGAAGGCCCGCACCAGCGCGAGCAGGCGGGCGTCACCCAGCAGCAGCGGGTCGCCACCCGAAAGGATCACCTCGCGAACCTCCGGATGGGCGCGGACGTAGTCGACGGCGCGGCGCAGCCCTGCCGGACCGGCCACGGCTGCCTGCTGTTCGAGTGTATTCTTGCGGGTGCAATGGCGGCATCGCACTGCGCACTGCGTGGCAACCAGCACCAGGACCCGGTCCGGGAAGCGGTGCACGAGTCCTGGACAGCCGGTCGGGCGGCATTCGCCAAACGGGTCTGCCGCGCCGGTGTCTTCGGGCGCGAGTTCGGCCACATCCGGCAGGCATTGGCGTCGGATCGGATCGGCTGGGTCATCCCAGTCCACCAGCGACAGGTAGTAGGGCGTCACCCGCGCCGGATAGCGGCGACCCACGGCTTGGGCGGTGGGATCAATCAGGCCCCGCGCGGCCAGGCCGTCCGCATCGAGCGCGTGCCGCAACTGCCAGTGCCAGTCGGCCCACAGGCGCGCCCGTCGGCAGGTCGCCAGCCAGCAACAAAGGCCCGCGCGCGCCGCAACGGACTCAGGGTCCGCGCTGGACGTCACCGTTGGACGTTCGATGCTCATGGCTCGGTGTTCAGCAGACAGGCATGTCACGCGGCCTGCTTCAGAGCACCTTCACCAGGCGGAAACTCTTCTTGCCGGTCCGCAGGACCGCCAGGCGACCATCCACCAGGTCCGCGTCGCCCAGCAGGCGGGCGGTGTCGGTCACCCGCTGGTTGTTCAAGTAACAGCCGCCCTGCTGGACCAACCGGCGGAGTTCGCCCTTGCTGGCGCAGACGCCGGACGCGACGAGCAACTCGGCCAGCGGATTGCCGAATACCTGGTCGCGCGGCACTTCGGTCGATGGCACGTCCGCGAAGATGCGCGTCAGGTCGTCGGCCCGCAAGCCGTCCAGCGAGCCACCGAACAGGACATTGCTGGCCTGCTGCGCGATCGCCAGGCCGCGGGCGCCATGCACGGCGCGCGTCACCTCCTCGGCCAGCACGCGCTGCGCCTCGCGCTGTTCCGGGGCGGCGCGCAGGCGCTGCTCGAGCTCGGTGATGGTCTCAAGCGGCAGGAAGGTGAAGATCTTCAGAAACCGCGCCGCATCGTCGTCGAGCGTGCGCAGGAAGAACTGGTAGAAGTCGTAGCAGGAGGTCTTGCGCTCGTCCAGGTAGATGGCGTTGCCCTCGCTCTTACCGAACTTGCGGCCTTGGCTGTCGCAGACCAGCGGGAATGTCAGGCCGAAGACCTCGGTGCCGCGCAGGCGCCGGACGAGTTCGGTACCGGCCGTGATGTTGCCCCACTGGTCCGAGCCGCCGATCTGCAGGCGGCAGCGCTCGTGATCAAAGAGCCAGAGGAAGTCGTAGCCTTGCAGCAACTGGTAGCAGAACTCCGTGAAGCTCATGCCGTCCTCGGAAGCCAGGCGTTTGCGCACGCTCTCCTTACCGAGCATCTGGGTCATGCGGAAGTGCTTGCCAACCTCGCGCAGGAACGAGATGAAGGTGAATTGCTTATGCCAGTCGTAGTTGTTGACGATCGTGGCCGGGGCCGTCGGATGGTTGAAATCGAGAAAGCGCGACAGGTTCTCGCGAATGCCGATCAGGTTGCGCTCGACCTGCTCCTCGCTCAGCAACTGGCGTTCGCTGCTCTTGCCAGAGGGATCGCCGATCAACCCGGTGGCGCCGCCCACCAGGGCAATCACGCGGTGGCCGGCACGCTGAAAATGGGCCAGCGCCATGATGGTCACGTAGTTGCCGGCCTGCAGGCTTTCTGAAGTGGGATCGAAGCCGGCATAGACGACCATGGGCTGGTCGATCTCGCGCTCCAGTTCGGGGTTGGTCAGCGTCTCACACAGACAGCGTTCGCGCAGCGTGTCGAGTACATTGGGCACATCGCACCTCGGGGCATCAGGACGTAATACAGGAGGCTCTTGCAGAAGCCCTGCAAGAGCCGTGAAACAGGGTTCAGGGTGTCAGGGTTCAGCGGGAATTGCGCGCTGAACCCCAAACCCGGCCCCCTCCGCTTGTACAAACCGGAGGGTTTCATGCACCTCACAGGCAAAAGCGGCCCGCCACGCTTGCGCATGGCGGGCCGTCCGGTGTTCTATTCTGCAAACCCGACCCGCCGCTATTCCTCGCTCTTGCGGTCGGATCCGGGACGCCATTCCTCGCCGCTGGAGGCGAACGCGTCGTCGAACGCGGCCGCCAGGCCCACCAGGTGCTCGCCGGGCTTCAGCTCGGTCTGGCTCAGCTCGCGCGCCAGTTCCGCGACCTGGGTCTCGTCCATGGTCACGGCCTTGATGCTCAAGCCAATACGCCGCTCGTCGCGGTCGATCTTGACGATGCGCGCCTCGACATCCTGGCCGACCTTGAGCGCGTCCTTGACCTTCTCGACGTGCTGGTCGCTGATCTGCGAAATGTGCACCAGACCGTCGACGCCGTCCTCCAACTCCACGAACGCGCCGAACGAAGCGATCTTGGAGACCTTGCCCCGGACGACCTGCCCGATGTTGTAGCGCGTCGTGATCGTGTTCCAGGGATCGTCGGAGGCCTGCTTGAGGCCGAGGCTGATGCGCTGCAGGACTTCGCTCGGGTGGTTGACCTTGCGGGTCCAGGACATGTCCGTGACGTGGATCATGCCGTCGATGCCCTCTTCGAGCTCGACGAAGGCGCCGTAGGAGGTGAAGTTGCGCACCTTGCCCGTCACGCGGCTGCCCACCGGATAGCGGTCCTGGACCGTATCCCACGGATTGGCCTCGGTCTGGCGGATGCCCAGGGCGATCTTCTGGTCGGTCGGGTTGACGCTCAGGACGGCCACGTCGACCTCGTCTCCCACGGACAGCACGTCCGAGGCGCGCGCGACGCGCTTGGTCCAGGAGAACTCGGAGACGTGTACCAGGCCTTCGATGCCCGGTTCGATCTCAACGAAGGCGCCATAGGGCACCAGGTTAACGACCTTGCCGCGCAGGCGGCTGCCAACCGGGTACTTCTGCTCGACGTTCTCCCAAGGATTGGCCTGGGCCTGTTTCAAGCCCAGTGAAACGCGTTCGCGGTCCAGGTCCACGTCGAGGATCAGCACGTCGATCTCCTGGCCGGACTTGACCAGCTCGGAGGGGTGCTTGACGCGGCCCCAGCTCATGTCGGTGATGTGCAGCAGGCCATCAAGACCGTCCAGGTCCACAAACACGCCGAAATCGGTGATGTTCTTGACGCGGCCGTGGCGGCGCTGCCCGGGCTGGATCGAAGCCAGCAGCTCGCGCTTCTTGTCCGCCATGCGGTCTTCCATCAGCTCGCGGCGCGAGAGGATGATGTTGCGGCGCTCATGGCTGATCTTGATCAACTTGAAGTCGAGCGTCTGGCCGATGAACGGATCAATGTCATGCACCTGCGCGATGTCGATCTGCGAACCCGGCAGGAAAGCTTCGACGCCGTCGACGGAGACAATCAGGCCGCCGCGCACGCGGCTGCGGACCAGGCCCTTGACCACGCAACCCTCACGGTACTTGACCAGCATCGTATCCCAGCGCAGCTTCTCGTCCGCCTTGGACTTGCTGAGCACGACCATCCCGTCCTCGCCCTCGAGCTCGGCCAGCAGGACATCGACGGTATCGCCGATCTTGACCTGCGAGCTATCCTCGAATTCGTTGGCGGGGACCACGCCTTCCGACTTGTAGCCGATGTCGAGCAGAACCTCGTTGCCGCGAATGGCCAACACGGTGCCCTTGATGATGGCGCCGGGTACAAACTGAATCATGGAGGCGTCGAGCGCCGCGGCCATCGCGGCATGGTTGGGACTGGTCTTGCCGCCGAATTGGGCGGCCTTCTTGGTCGTCATGGTGTGGGATTCCGGATGAACGGGCTGGATTCTGGGGCCATGGCCGATGCGCGTGGCGCTCGGGGGACCCGACAAAGGAGCAGTCTGGTGTAGCGACCGTCCCCCAGCCGTCTGGATGCTTGGTTGGTTGTTAGACATGCCCGCGGCCGTTCTCCATGCCCCCAGGCATGGCGTCCGCGGGGTTGCAGATGCACCGGATTGCTCCAATGCAAGCTCATCTTTTAGCACATTCAGGCTTTGGCCGGCAAGGAAGGAAAGCGACCGAAGGGGGTCTCGCACCAAGAGGCAAAGGGGTCTCGTCCGACGACCGCGGGCTTCCCGCCGCCCGCCCTGCTGTCGTATCATTCGCTCCGCGGTGGTGAATGTAACTGGAACGGCGACCGTCTAAGCGTATGGATGCAATCGATCGGGAAGCGGTTTCGCGGGCTCGGCAGGGCGATGTGGATGCCTTCGCGCAAGTCTTCGAACAGTTGCGTCCTTCGGTTTATGCCGTGGCCTGTCGGCTGGCTGGCCCGGACGATGCGGACGACATCGTGATGGATACCTACCTCAAAGCGTGGCAGGCGCTGCCGTCGTTCAGTGGCCGAGCTTCGTTGAAGTCGTGGCTCTACCGGATTGCGCACAACTGCGCGCTTGATCTGTTGCGGCGTCGGCGCCGTCGGCAAGCCCTCGACGTTCCAGAGTGCGAAGCGCCCGAGCTGCTCGCCAGCCTGCCCGACGCGCACGCGGCGATGCCGGGTGACAACGCCATCCGTACCGACGACCGCCAGTGGCTGAACCGGGCGCTGGCCCGCTTGCCCGCCATGCACCGGACGGTTCTGGAACTGCGTTACAGCGAGGGCCTGAGCTACAGCGAGTTGGCGGCGGCCACGCAGGTCTCGATGGGAACGGTGATGTCACGCCTGTTCCATGCGCGCCAGAAGCTCCGCCGCGCGCTGGCGGAACTGCATCCGGTCTGGAAAGAGGCCCCGGAGGGGCTGCCATGAAGAGGCGCGAATCTTGGCGTGTGGTGCGTGCGGCATTGGCAGAACGCCGTCCTGCGGGCACACCGCAGGCGGCGGCCGATTTCTGGCGTGACTTCCATGGACGCCTGCCGCGCCAGTCACCGGTGGCCGTACCGGCGTGTCGCGCTCCCCGGCCCCACGTCTGGCAATGGTCGACTGCCGGCGTCTGTGCGGCCTTGACGCTCATGGCCGGGTATCTGGGGCTGACCCACGCGACAACGGCAGGCAACATGGTTCAGTCGTACCAGGTGCATGTGCCGCACACGGCGGTGATGCTGATGACCGACCGGGTCAGCGAAGCCACAATCCTGTGGGTAGCCGGCATGGAGTGCGAATAGTCTCCCGGGTTGTGGTCCCGAGGGGCGCAAGCGAGGCCGCGCGAGACACGGTGGGGAGGTGGATTTGCGGGCAACACCCGCAGTGGAGGTTCGGGCGATGGGAACGCATTCGAGGCACAGCTCCACGGCGCACCGCTTACGGTGGCGACTGGGATTGGTGATCTGGGTTCTGCTGGCCGGCGCGGGTGCCGTACAGGCCGAGACGTTGCGTATCCGTCTCGTGCGGGCATCGAACTCGGCCGGCGGGGCAGATCCGGCGCTGCAGGACGTGCTGCTGGCGATGCGCGGCAGTCTGGTTTTCCAGAGCTACGCCCTGGCCGGTCAGAAGCAGCTTCCGCTGCCGGCGAACGGAATCGTGGCGCTGGGGTCATTCCAGGTGACCTGCACGGGACCGCGCCAGAAGCTCGCAATCGTAATCCGGCGGGGTAGTCAGCGGTTGATGCAGACCACCGCCAGTCTGAAGGGCGGAAAGCCGCTCTTGCTCGGAGGATTCCCAGACGGAGCCAACCAGATGATTCTGGTCTTCACGGCGGAGTGACCTTCCGTGACATTCCGGCCACTGACGGGCGGCGCCTCCTAATCGCCTGGACGCCAGCGCCACACGTCGGCCCGACATGCGCCCCCAGCCGGCACGGAAGGAATCTGGAACTCGCGAAACCGGGATAGGGCGGGCAAGACGCATTCCTCGTCCTTAACTTGAAACTGCCGTCCGCGGTTCCCGCGCATTTCGGTTCAAACCGCGGCTGG
>CAZZCT010000046.1:9229-29996 GCA_964652365.1 uncultured Lentisphaerales bacterium | reverse complement strand
GAAGTAAGGCTGCATGATGGCCAGTGTCATAGGATGTTGCCCGAATCGAAGTCCTGCAGGTCGTCCGTCACCAACGGTGCGACTTTGCGGTCGTCCACCACGTTGGTCACCGGGTGCGACGACGCCCGGAAAAGCCCCGGACCATAGTACCCATCCTCGAAGAACAACAGGGTGCCGACGACGAAGTCGTGGTAGGCCTTGTCGCCGATGGTTCCGTGGAAGCGTCGTTGGGGAATGAACTCCTGCAGCACCATGGCGTCCGCCCGCCCGGAGTCGAACAGCGCCTGCCACACGCCGGGGTCCGTCACGCAGCCGGCAAAGACGTCGATGCTCTTGCCCATGTTGCTTGGCTTAATGATCCAGCGGTCTTTGTCGCCACGAGCCTGCGGCCAGAGGTCCGGGCGCAGGGCCTTGGTGTAGGTGGGTACCACAAACGGTCGGAGTTCGTCGCATTCCGCAGGCGTCAATGCGTCTTTCATAAACGCCTCGTGGTGCAGCAGGGCGAAGAAGCGCTTGTCGTGGATCAGGAACACCGTGCGCAGGTCATTCATGTGGTTCGAAGCCAAGATGGCATCGAGAGTCTCGTCCGGCAACTGGCACCACTCCCCGTGCGACAGTTCGCCCAGTACGGCCGCACCGTCGAACAGGGCGGTGTGCGCGGAAATCTCCCCTGCGGGGATGAGATGCACCGGGATGCCTGCCGCCTCGAAAACGGCGACCACGTAACGGGTGTCGTTGCGGTTGTCCGCGCCCTTCAGGATGCAAACACGGGCGAAGGAGTCAAAGTACTCCACGAAACGTTCGAGGAAAGGCGCGTAGACATCGGCCCTCCGGACCCGTGGATGCGTGGTCAGGAACCGGTCCGCCAGGTTATGCACGAAGAAACCCGACGTGAAGTAGCCGTTCATGGCGAACCGGCAAGTGGTCTCGATGAGCCGGGGGTGGTTGGTCTCGTCGATGACGAAGTCCGTGCGATACGTGCCGGGACGGTAAGGCTTGTGCGCTGCCATCGCCAGAAGCGCCGCAACTCGCTCGGGAACCGGCATCAGGGCACGATAGGCGTCGTAGTGCGCGACGAAGTGGCGGATGCACTTCAGATACAGTTGCTGGACGCGATGCAACCGGTGGCTGGTTTCCTGGCAGACGGCCAACGGCGCGTCGTAGGTCCACGTCCCGAAGTAATCGCTGGCGCCGACGGCGGTCTTCTGCAAGCCCTCGCGCAACCGATTCGCGGTGACGATCATGGTGTGTCCTTCAGGGGAGTCAGCGGAGGCGATTGCCAGTTCCATCGCGTAACCGACCATGCGGCGTAAGGATCATGCGGATGGTGCTCATTCTGTGGAGATACAACAGGATGGTGCGATGATATCAGACCCCGGCAACCCCTTCAAGTCGTCGAAGTCCCGGGCGGCAGTTCGATTCACACCCAGGGAGGGAGAACTGGGGACAGTGAATCAGTCCCGTGCCGGCCCCGACCCCGTCGGTGCGTTCTGTCGTCAGGAGGTTTCGGGACTCGCCTTCGATCCGACAACCCATGATCGCAAGGTTCGGATGCGGTCGAGGACTTCATGCTTATTCATTTCGTCGTAACCATCGTCCGGCGCGGCATCGTATCGGAACTCAACCGCGTATGGTGTCCAATCCACCAGCTTCTCGAGCACGTAGATATCCTGGTCAGCCTTGCACAGCAAAATGGCGCCAAGGTCAGGGGGCGGGATAGAGCACTTTCCCTAGTTCCCACAGGTGTTGGAACTATTACCACGCTTTGCATTGAAACACAACCCCAAGTCGGGCAAAAGGAAACTGGACAGTGGATCTGTGCCGTGCCGCCTACAGCACCCCATCGGTGCGTTGTACTTCAGGTGGATTGCAGCCATCACAGCGGCCGCGGACGCTCGTCGCGGCCCGAGCAGTGGCACGACCTGGCGTTTTCCGAGAACGACGGCGAGGCGATGGCGGGCCACTTCAGCCTCGGACCTCCCCCCGGCGTAGACCCTGAACATTGGCATAGACGGATGAAAAATCTAGTGCCCAATAACCAATGCCTCATCGCCACGGAACAGGCGGTAGTCGTGGCGCCGGACCGGGCAGGCGAGCACCCCGTCGCGCCACTCAAACAAGCGGTCCGGATCGCGGGCGCGCCGTTCCGCGGCCGGCAGTTCTTCGGGCCGCTCGTCCAGCGCGAAGCCGCCCAACAGCGGATCGCGGGCCCCAGCCGGTTCGCTTTTCTCCGCGTCCGGCGGGGCCAGTGTCGTGAGGTCGTCGGCGAAGTAGCTCAGCAGCGTGGGATCGGCATCGCGCAGACGCACCGTCGGCGGCAGGTCCAGCGTCAGGCGCGCCTCGACCCGCGTGTCGCCGCGGTTGACTACCAGCACCAGCCAGCGGCCGGCACGCTGCCACGCGCTCACGTGAACCGTCTCCGGGTGCGAGGATCGCCGCACCAGCGCGTCGGGCTGCCAGTAGCCGCGGAACCGCACGTCGTCGTCGAACAGGCCGAAGTCGGCCAGCTCGCGGTCGTCGAAGGCCCAGACGATGTCATGCAGTCCCAGATTGGCCGCATAGGCCCGTTGCTGCCGGAAGGTCCAGGCCGGCCAGCGGTCGGTCTTGACACTGTTGCCGCACCAGCCAAGCCACACCACCGGAATGCCCCACTTGGCGGGGTTCATGAACTGCAGGCGCGCCGGCGACCAGTGGTCGATGAAGTCGGACTGGGCCGGCGGTTCGGAGTAGAAGTCCTCGCCGTCCAGGATCGCCGAGAAGAAGCTGTGGTACGGGATAAAGCAGGTATGCGTGGTGTGCGCCGTGAGGTGCGGCTCAATGCCGTGGTCCAGGCTGATGCGGTACATGCGCTCGAGGCGCGCGCGGTAACCACGGCACTCGTAGCCCGGCTGCACGTGGCCGTCCTCCAACGCGTAGGTGTGCGGCAGGCCGGCCAGCGACTGGGGGCGGTTCCAGCAGTCGTCCAGGTAGGCGCCCTGCACGAAGCCGCGCGTCTGCGTGAGCCAGGCGTTCCAGGCCCACGAGGCGAAGTCCACGAACTCCGGCGTGTAGGAGACGTAGTCGCGGTGCCAGGTCTCGGTCCATTCGCGCGTGTCGGCCGGAAAGCCGCTGTTCCACTGCAGGTCCCAGTAGAGTCCGGGCACGGCCAGTTCCCACGACTCGGGTTCACGCCCGAGGCGCGCGCGCGCGGAGGCGCGCACCGAGGCCGCGCGGCCCTTGAGCCCGGCCGCGCCCTTGCCCAGGCCCTCGCCGTCGATGCGGCGCCGGACGGCTTCCCAGTCGTCTTCGGGCAACAGGTGAAACGCCGTCGGTCCGGACGGTCCCTTGAGGTTGTTGCCACTGAACGTGTCGGGAATCACGTCGCCCAGCCCGCCGGGCCGGCGGCGCCAGCCGGCCCGTAGCGGCCGCACGGGGATCGGATGCAGGCCGAACGAGAAGGTCCGGGGCTGGTCGAGACGCACGGGCCGCGAGACCAGGTTCAGCGCGAGTTCGACCGTGCCGGCCCGGCGCGAGACAACTACCGCCGGTGTGTTGGTGTCCGGCGTCCAGCCGGCATCGTTCTCGGCAAACCAGGCCAGGCCCCGGCGGTCGCCCGCCAGCATGACATACGGGATGAAACTGCCGCGGTGCCGGGCCGGCCGCTGCACGGTTTGGGCGTCGTTGCTGCGGAAGACGGTCCCGGTGCCGGCGGGCACGGGGCCGATGCTGACCACCCGCGGATTGCGGAAGTCGCGCTCGCCGCTCCACCAGTGCAGGTAGGCGGCGTGGGCGGCGCCAAGCGGTACGCGCAGCACGGCCGACGTGAGGGTGGGCGCGGTACCGGCCTGCTCGGGCTCGAGGGTCAGGTCGAACCACGTCAGGCCGTCGTAGGCCACCGACGCGACGACGCGGGCGCGTATGCCGCGGCTGGCGCTCTCGGCCCGCACCTCGGCGCGCGTCTCATCGACCGGCTGCACCGTGCACGTGCCCCCTGCCAGCGGCGTCCCGTCGAGTTCCAGCACGATCGGCGCGGCGAGCAGCGCGTCGCCAGCCGCGTCGATCTGCACCGGGAATCCGCTCCCGCTCCAGCGAAAGGTGCGGCCCCACACGGCGACGGTGTCCGCGGCCGTGGTGACCGGCGTCCAGGGCCGTGGCACACGGTTGGTGATGCCGGCGCGGCTGCCCCACCAGGCCGGGGCCTGGCGCGTGAAGTTGGTCGTCACGCTGCCGAGTGTGGCGCCGGCCCGGTCCAACAGGTCGGCCCGCACCTGGTAGGAGGCGAACTCCAGCGGCGGGGAGGTCACCACGCCCGAAGCCCGACCCGCGGCGGCATCGACCGCCAGGCGCGCCACGGCCAGGGGCGTCGGCGCATCGGAGGCTGCTAGCCGCATCTCGACGGCCGTGACGCCGGCATGCCCGGCCAGCAGCGGGGTGAGCTTCACGCCGATCCGGCCGGTGACGCCGTTCCAGTCCAGGTCCAGTTCCGCCGCCGGCAACGGCTGCAGCGTGCGGCGGGGGTCGTAGAGGGCCGCCAGGTTGGCGAGCTCGGACGGCGCCAGCACCCGGCGGTAGACGCGGAAGTCATCGATCGCGGTACGCGGTGACGGCTGTTTCAGTTGGTCCCAGTAGGTACGGAAGCCGAAGCGGATCGCCTGCGGCTGGGTGCCGGTCCACCACTCCGGCCGGGCGGCGTGGCGGCCGGGATCTTCGTTGGGGTAGATCGGCAGCCACAGGTGCCAGGCGCCGTCGGGATCGGTGCGGCGGCCGTCCACGTAATAGGCGAAGTCTGTGTTCTCCCAGGTGATGGCCAGGTGGGTCCAGCGGCCGGGGTTGAACGGCACCGGGGCTTGCGCGCCATCGTCGGGCCGCAGCTCCAGATTGAACTCGAGCAGCGGACCGGCCGGCGTGAAGTTGCGCTTGTAGGAGCCGGGGGCGTAGAGGCCATCGATCTGGAACAGACCGAAGGAGAGCGGCGGCGGCCCCGAGATGCGGCTGGAGCGGGTCCCGTTGTCCCAGTCCAGCGGCCGCAGCCAGCAGGCGATGGTGCCGCGGGCGGGGTCGACCAGTCCCTCGGCGGCGTAGACCGGCTGGCTGCGCCCCAGCACCAGCGCCCGGCCGGCGACGGCGGTGGGCCAGGTCGTGGCCACCGTGCGCGGAGCGACCTCGAGATCAGACGGATCCAGGCGCAGCGGCTGGTGGCGCAATCCCTCGGGGGCCCGGGCCGGTTGCGTGGTGCCGTCGAACGGCAGGTGCAGCAGCAGGTCGTCGCTGCGCAGGAAGGGCTGGCCCACGAGCGGCTCGACCTGCCGGTCGGGCTGCGGCCAACCTGCCAGCCAGGGATGAAAGAGGGGCACGCTCTTGGTGGTCCGGATCTCGTCCACCCAGCCCACCAAGCCGTGGCCGACGGCGATCTCGGTGCCGGTGCGCACCAGGCTTTCGACCTGTGCGGCGTCGACCGACCACTGGCCGACCGTCTGGCCGTTGAGCAGGACGCTGGCGGTGTTGGCGCGCGGCCAGTCGCGGCTGACGGCCAGCGCCACGTGCCACCAGCCGCCGGTCGGCACGCGGGCCTCGGGGGCGGTCTGAAGCGCGGGGCCGAGGCCTTCGAGCCGCAGGCGCCCGTCGGGCGCGATCCGCAAGGCGACGGGCGTATCGGGCCAGGCAAAGAGCGTCGTTTCCGGCCCTGACGGCGCGCCCTGGCGGAACCAGGCCTCAACCGACTTGGAGCCGGTGTCGGACGGTGCCGGAACCAGCAGCCAGGCCCGACCATCGAGACGGGCCGAGCCGCCGAACCGCCCCTCGGCCACGGGCGCGGCCCCCTCGCGCAGCGCCGCGGGGGCGCCCAGGGGGCAGGCGTTGGCGGTCACGCGTCCCGCGCCGGCCGCGCGCGGCGCGTCGGCTGCCAGCGGGTCGGCCGGCGTGGAGGTCAGAAGATCCTCGAGATCGGTGTGCGCAGGTTCGGCCATTTCATCCAGATGGAAGATGCCGATGCTGGCGCCGTCCGGCGTGCAGGGCTCCCAATAGCAGGTCCGGCTGAGGTGGCGTGCCACGCCCGGACTGACGCAGGCCAACACGAACAGCGGCACCAGACAGCGCACTCGGCGCCACCGGAGCGCGCGCGCTCGGACACGGTGGGCGAGACTGGAGCAAACAGGCATGACGATCCTCCGTGTGAGACTGTGCCCGAAAAGGCCCACAGGGTCAATCCTGGGCGGTGCAGCCCCCGGATTGCGGGAGATGGAATACTGGAATGCTGGAATGTTGGGAAATGGCTCATCAGACAGTCCAATTGCCTGCGATTGACTGCTCAACAAACATCACCATGGCACGGATGGAACGCGAGCCGCCTGCGTCCCCCCCACCCATGGCTCCACTGTGCACGATTCCGCATGGGTTGCAGAATTTAGCGCACAGCCGTCCACTATTCCCGCGTTCCACCGTTCCAACTCTCGCAGTTTGAGGGCAGCGAAGCCCCCTTGCTCCGCGGGCCAGCCGGATGTAGAATGCCGGGCATGGCCGCTTCGTGTGGCCGGGGGGGGGCGGGTCTTCCGAGGTGGCCGCAGCGAGCGCGCACCACAGGGGGATGCCGCACCAATGCTTTGGGTGTGGGGTCGGAACTGCAGGAGGTTGCCATGGTGGTCACGCCGCTCTTCACGTTCGCATGTGGCCGGTGCCGGACCACGTTCCAGGCCGAGGTCGGCCTGATGGGGTCGACCCGCAAGTGCGCGCAGTGTCAGGCCAGCGTACAAGTCCCGTGCTTCACGCCGGAGTGTTTTCCACCCCAACCGGTGGTCTACGTGCGGGTCAAGCCGTTTCACCCGGCGATACTGGAGGCAGCCTCCGTCGTGCACTACCAGTCGCGCGTGGAACAGCGTTCGGAAGAGAGCCATCCCGGGCGCGCCAATCACAGCAAGGCGGCGGGGGGGCCGGTGCGTGTTTTCGGGATGCGCGCCCCGTTCACGATGGGCGTCTGGGTGCGGGACGGATCCACGCAGGAGATTCTGTGGGCGGCGGCCATGGTGACGGGATGGGCGAACGAGTCGCACGGCGATCAGGAGTTCGACGCCCGCCCGGTCTACCGGATGGCGCCGGTGCGGTTTGTGCCGGACGAGGAACAAGCCGCAGAGTTGCTCGCGGCGGCCGAGAGCATTGCCGACCAAGTCGACGGGGTTGCCCGGGCCCTGCAGGAGCTATTCTCGTCGCCCGGCACCGCCGCACTCGACAAGCACGTGGCCCCGGCGCCGATCGCGTTGGGAAATGCGCACGCCAACGGCGCGTTCTTCCAAGTCTGGTACCACCGCAAGATCTAGATGTCGTCCGGCAGTTCGATCCGGATGGTGCGACTCTTGGCGGCTTCGGTCATTTTGCTGTCCACGTCGCCAGCCCGCAGGGCCTGGGTTGTGCCGGGCTCCGAGACGTACGGGATCATCATGACCGAACCGCAGGCCGGACACTCGGCCTGGGATCCGGCCATGTCCATGGGGGCCTCGATCTCCTGGCCGCAGGCTTTGCAGAGGAACGAGACGAACTCCTCCTCGGCCGCCGGCGCCGCTTCCGCCTGAGCGCGCTGCGCGCGTTGGCCGGGAACCGGCACTTTGAAGGCCCGCTTGCAGGCCGGGCAGTTGGCGTTCTCGCCGGCGCAATCCTCGGTTACTTCGATGACCGCCGCGCAGTAGGGGCACTTGAAGGCGAACATCTTGGGTTCGACCTCGACCGCCGGCTCGGACGCTCCGGGTGCCGTGCCGGCGCCAACGGCCGGCAGGGACGCGGGGGAGGGGGTGTCCTCAGCCGGAGCGGAATCCGGCAGGACCGTGACCAAGTTGGCGGGCGTAGGCGCCACCCGCAGCTTGGCACGCTTCAAGGGACGCACGCGCAGGATGTCGTGCTCGCCGATCAACAGGGCCTGGCCAGTCAGGGGATTGCGGGCGCGCCGCGCCTTGCGGTGCACGACGTCCAGACGGCAGATTCCGGGAAGGGTGAACCCGCCGGCAGCCTCGCGATAGGCGATTTCGGCCAGGGAGGTCAACACGGCATCAATCCGACGGCGGCTCAGATTGGCGGAGGTGGCAAGCTCGGCTACCAGTCGGCTTTTCGTATACGATTCGCTCATAGGCTCCTCGAAGTTCAGATTTATAACACAATAGCAGGAGCCGTTCCAGCCTGTTTAATCGCGCGACGAATCTGGCGCGCGCCGCCTGTTTTTGGCCTCCAAGCCGTCGCGTCTCACCACCAACCCCCGAAAAACCCGGGGGTGTCCACACGCCTGGCAGAAACAATTTTCACGATTGCGAATGCGGAAACCCCTCCGGCTTCTCACGTGTGAGAGCACCCGTGCCGCAAAAGACCTTGCCGCACAACCATTTTCGGCTTGCAGACCGGGGTGACAGAAAGACTTGGCACGCTGGCATGGAAGGCGCTATAAGCTACGCATCACTATGAAACTCTGGTTCAAGCGTGCAACTCAGAAGGTGGCGGTGCCAGACGACGGCGCACCGCTAAATGGGCGCGACGAGGCCCTGTCCGAGGAAGCCATGCCGGGAGAGGTGGCGGCGCCGATGCCTGCGCCCCCGGAGGAGATGGCGCCCGGCGAGGCGGAACAGGGCGCCAAAGGGGATTCGCGCCTGCGCGTCGTCACGAAGCAACCCGTGGAACTGGCCCGGACGGACCACAAGTCACTTTACAAGGAACTGCTGGCCGGGCTCTACGATGCGGTCATTGTCGCGGATCCAAAGGGTCACGTCATCGACTGCAACGCGCGCACCTCGGAGTATTTCCTCTACAGCACGGCCGAGATGTGGGACTTCCCGATCGAGGATCTGATGCGGGGGATCAATCCGCAGATTCTTGAACGCGTGCGGCAGAACGTGGCGCAGAACCGACACGTCATGCTGGATACGACCTGTCGGCGCAAGGATGGGACGACGTTCTCGGCTGAAGTCGCGATCTGTCGGATCCGGTTGATCAACGACGGCGATCTGGTCTTCTGTGTGCGCAATGTCGAGCGTCGGCGCAAGGCCCAGCAGAAGTTGCGCAGCGAGCACAACGCGATCATGAATGCCGCCGCCGCTTTCACGCTGTGCGCGCCCGACGGGCAGATCACGTTTGCGAACCCTTCGTTGGCCGAGACGTGGGGATTTACCAGGCTATCCGACGTCACGGAGCAGAACATTCGCAGTCTCTGGCAGAACCCGTCCGGAATTGAGAAGGCCCTGGACCTCGCGCTGAGTGGGGATCGCTGGACCGGCATCCTGCCCGCGCTTGGACGGCAGGGACGGATCTTCTCGGCTTACGCCGCCGTGGCTCCAGACCGCGACCTGCGAACCGAGATCGTTGGGGTGGTTTGCTCGTTCTTCGAGATTCCGGCCTGACCACACATGTCGATGTCCGACATGCTGCCAGAGACTGAACAGCATGTCGTGCGTGGCGCGGCCGGAACGCGGCGTCTGGCGGCGGCTCTGGCGCGGCGCCTGGCGCCGGGGACGGTTATCGCCCTGAGCGGCGACTTGGGAGCCGGCAAGACGACCTTTGTGCAGGGCTTGGCGCGCGCGCTGGGAATCAACCGGCCGGTGACCAGCCCCACCTTCACCTTGGTCGCCGACCATGTCGGCACGCGCGGGCGCCTGGTGCACATGGATCTCTATCGCCTGTCGAGCGCCGAAGGCCTGCTCGAGATCGGGTGGACCGAGTATCTCGAGAGCGGAGCCTTGCTGGCGGTGGAGTGGCCCGAGCGGGCGGCCGGGATCTTGCCTTCGCACGGCTTGGTGACGGTGCGCATGGAACTGGTTACCGATCTGGACCGGCGCCGGATCACCATTCAGGGGGCGCCGCGTCGGAAAGCTGTTGTCAGGCAAGATGTTAGGCCGCGCGGTGTCTAGCCGCCACTGACGCCCCAGCTAGAAAAACACAAAATGTTGTGGACCTCGGACCGGCCACCCACTATATATTGGGCTTGTTCCTGCGGGGTGCAGGAATCTGGAAGCCCCGGCAGACCGTTGTCACCCGGGGGTTTCGCGTCTCGTAGCAGCCGCACAGCGGCCATGACCGGTTTGGGGCCGGAGCTGGTTGCCCATACGTCGCTGCCAACAACAAGGCTTTCGCCATGAGTACCGCTTCGTTGCAGAACTATGTCTTCACCTCCAAGTACAGCCGCTATCTGCCCGAAAAGATGCGGCGCGAAACGTTCGAGGAAGCCGTGGAGCGGGTGATCGACATGCACCGCCGCCACTTCCAGGCCAAGGGGCTGGACGTTGAGGATCTGCTGCGGATCTGCTCGCAGGCGATGCAGAACCGCCTCATGCTTGGCAGCCAGCGTGCCATGCAGTTCGGTGGCGACCCGATCCTGCGCAAGCACGCCCGGATCTACAACTGCACCACGTCCTACTGCGATCGGTCGCGCTTCTTCCAGGAGGCGCTGTGGCTGCTGCTGTGCGGTTGCGGCGTCGGCTTCTCGGTCCAGACCCATCATGTGGCCAAGCTGCCCGAGATCGCGCGACCCAGCGGGGAACGCGCCACGTTCATGGTGCCGGACACCATCGAAGGCTGGGCTGACGCGCTGGGCGCCCTGCTCTCCACCTACTTCACCTCCCGGCAGCCGTTGCCGGAGTATGCCAACCGGATCGTGGACTTCGACTACTCGCTGGTGCGGCCCAAGGGCCGGCCAATCTCCTCGGGCATGGGCCGGGCTCCGGGGCCTGAGCCATTGCGCCGCAGCATTGAACTGATCCGCGGCCTGATCGACCGGCGTCTGAGCGAAGGGCAGAACCGCCTGCGCCCGCTCGACGCCTACGACATCCTGATGCACGCGTCCGACGCCGTGCTGTCGGGCGGCGTTCGCCGCAGCGCCTGCATCTGCCTCTTCTCGCCGGACGACGATGCCATGGCCACGGCCAAGACTGGCAACTGGTTCCAGGAGAACCCCCAGCGGGCGCGCTCCAACAACTCCGCCATCCTGCTGCGCGACCGCACCACCCGCGCGCAGTTCCAGCAACTCATGAAGTCCGTGCGCGAGTTCGGCGAGCCGGGGTTTGTCTGGACCGACGACGTCGAGTCTACCTTCAACCCCTGCGGCGAAATCGGGCTCTACCCCCAGATCGACGGCCAGAGCGGCTTCGCATTCTGCAACCTCTGCGAAATCAACATGGGGTTGGTCGACTGCGAAGCGCGTTTCCGCGAAGCCTGCGAAGCCGCGGCCATCCTGGGCACGCTTCAGGCCGACTACACCGACTTTGCCTACCTGGGAGATATCAGCACCCGCATTGCGCGGCGCGAATCGCTGCTCGGCATCTCCATGACCGGCATGATGGAGCACCCGGCGATCGCCTTCGACCCGGAGTTGCAGCGCCGCATGGCCCGGCACATCCTCGAGGCCAACGCGCAGGTTGCCCGTCGCATCGGCGTGAACCCGGCGGCCCGCGCCACCTGCGTCAAGCCGGCCGGCACCACCAGCTGCATCCTCGGCACCAGTTCGGGCATTCACCCGCACCATTCGCGCCGCTACTTCCGGCACGCCCAGGCCAACGAGGACGAGCTGCTGGTGGACTTCTTCAAGGCCCTGAATCCGGCGGCGGTCGAACAGTCGGTCTGGAATCCCAACGGCACGGACGTGGTCCTGACCTTCTGCATCGAAGCCGGCCCGGAAGCGATGACCAAGCGCGACGTGACGGCCGTGGACCTGCTCAAACTGGTGCAGTTGACCAAGCAGAACTGGATCGACTCCGGCAAGCGGCCCGAGCTCTGCGCGCAGCCGTGGCTCAGCCACAACGTTTCCAACACGATCTCGGTCAAAGATGACGAGTGGGAGGCGGTCGAAGAGTACATCTTTGCCAACCGCCAGGTCTTCGCCGGCATCTCGCTGCTGCCAGACGGCGGCGATCTCGACTATCCCCAGGCCCCGTTCTGCGAAGTGCTGACCGCCGCCGAGATCGTCGAGACCTACGCGGTGGGCGCCATCATGTCTTCCGGCCTGATCGTGGACGGACTGCACGCCTTTGACGATAACCTGTGGGCCGCCTGCGACTGTGCTCTGGGCCGTGGCGAGAGCCTGGACGCGCCCACGCCCCGCATCTACCCCAAGCGGGTGCACGAGGCCATTGAGGCGGTGCGGAACGGCAAACGCGACTGGGTCCGCCGGGCGCATCAGTTCGCGCGCAACTACTTCGACGACGACGTCCTGAAGATGACCCGCTGCCTCAAGCGCGTGCATAACTGCAAGCTCTGGGAGGACCTGACGCGCACCCATGCCCCGGTCGACTACACGCAACTCGTGGAGCGCCAGGACACCACCACCGTAACCGAGACCGTTGCCTGCGCGGGTGGCACCTGCGAGCTGATCTGACACCGACATCGCTCGGGGTTGTCCCTGGATTGCGGAAGATGGAGAACTGGAATGCTGGAATGTTGGAAAATAGCCTATCAGCCCGTCTCCTTGCCTGCGATTCGCCACCCGGCAGAAATCACCATGGCATGGATGGAACGCGAACCGCCTGCGTTTCCCCACGGAGGGCTCGGCCGTGCAATACTCCGCATGGGGTGCGGGATTCGCGCACAGTCGTCCACGATTCCAGCATTCCACCATTCCAACTCTCGCAGTTGTGGGGCCGGCATTCGGACTTGTCGCGCCGGCCGGCACGGTGTAATCTAACACCCCTTTAATCCGCCTCGGAACAAGCGACCGCATGCGCAAGGATTCCAGCACATGACATCCGTGATATTGGGCCTGCCCAAGGGCAGCCTGCAAGAAGCCACCTTCAACATGATGCGGAAGGCCGGCTACGCGCTGAGCGTGGGCTCACGCTCCTACGTGCCGTCGTGCGACGACCCGACCCTGCAGTGCCGCCTGATCCGTGCCCAGGAGATCAGCCGGTACGTGGAGTTGGGCATGCTCGACGCCGGCATCACCGGCTATGACTGGATCTACGAGAACGCCTCGGACGTCCATGAAGTGGTCGAGTTGATCTACGCCAAGCAGGGCATGCGCCCGGTGCGCTGGGTGCTGGCTGTGCCGAACGACAGCGCGATCCGCAGCGTGCAGGACCTGCAGGGCAAACGCATCGCCACCGAGGCCGTCGGCCTGACCCGCCGCTATCTCGCCAAGCACAACGTCCAGGCGGAGGTCGAATTCTCGTGGGGCGCTACCGAAGTCAAGGCGCCGGAACTGGTGGACGCGATCGTGGAACTGACCGAGACCGGCTCCTCGCTGCGCGCCAACAACCTGCGCATCGTCGACACGGTGCTGGAGTCCACGACGCGACTGATCGCCAACCGCAAGGCGTGGGCGGACAGCGGCAAACGGGCCAAGATCGAGCAGATCGCCCTGCTGCTGGGCGGCGCTTTGGCCGCCGAGTCGCGCGTCCTGCTGAAACTCAACGTGCCGTCGGACCGGCTCACTGCGGTAAGCAGCCTGTTGCCGTCGCTGCATGCCCCGACGGTCAGCGCCTTGAACGAGGCGGGATGGCACGCCGTCGAGTCGGTGGTCGAGGAACGCGTGGTGCGCGATTTGGTGCCGCAGTTGCGCGCAGCCGGCGCACAAGGCATAATTGAGATTCCGTTGAACAAGGTCATCGTCTAGCGCCTGCACGCGCACCGCCCGACACCAGGCTGAATCTGGTTGCGAGGCAAGGAGAACAAACCGTGGGTTCGATCAAGAAAAAGCGCCGCATGAAGATGTCGAAGCACAAGTACAACAAGCGGATGAAGGCCAACCGCCACAAGAACAAGTAGGCCCGGCCCAGATGACGACCGCTGCCAGGTTGGCCGCATGCAGCCTCGTGCTGCTGGCCACCGGCTGCCGCACGTTACACCGGCCGGTGCCGCCTGCCTTTGACTTGGCGCGCGACGAGCGCGACTTCGCACAGGCCTTGGCTTATTTTGTTGCCGGCGTGGTGGCCGAGTATGAGGCGGGACGGGGTTCGGACGCAGCGCTGGCCTCCTATGCGGAAGCAGCCCGTCTCGACCCCGGCAACCTGCGACTGGCCAATCTCCTGGCCGCCAACCTGATCCACCGCGACCGGGCAGCCGAAGCGGTGGAGGTGTTGGCGCGCACCTGCCGCCAGATTCCACGCTCCGCCGCCGCCCACCGCGATCTGGCCCAGGCCGCGGAGATTGCCCGGCAGTTCGACCTGGCCGAGCGCCACTACCGGAAAGCACTGGAACTGGCTCCCGACGAGACCTACGCCGCCCGCGCCCGCGTCCGGGTGTTGTTTCGCGGCGGACGCGACCGCGAGGCCCTGAAGGCGCTCGCGCTCCTGACGCGCCAGGCCCGCACGGACGAGGACGCCACCGCCGCCGTGCGCTGGGGGGGCCACTTCCTGCGCCCGCCCGCCGAGCCGGCCCGCGCGGCCGCCTGCTTTGAGTTGGTGGCCAGCCATGCCACCAACCGCTTCCTGCGGTCCGAGGCGCTGGAATGGTCCGGCGTGGCACGCCAGCGCGGTAGCGAGACCAATGCCGCGCGCGCCGCCTTCCTCCAGGCCCTGGCGGCCGACCCCTCGGCCGTCTCGGCCGCCCACCGGCTGGCGGCGCTCGAAGTCGCCCGGTCGGGCGCGTCCGCGGTGACGCAATGGGAGCAACGCGCGCGGTCCAAGCCCGACGACGCCGCCGTCCAGCTGGTCGTGGCCGCCCTGGCGGAGCGCACCCGCCAGCCGGAGCGCGCCCTGCAGCACCTGGCCGAGGCCCACCGCCTGCTGCGTCGGTCCCCCACCCTTCCACCCGGCATGGGCTTCTACCTCCACCACGCTGCGCGCCTGGACGACGCCGAGGAGGATACCGCGGCGGCCGAGGTGCTGCGGGAAGGCCTGGCCGCATACCCCGCGTCGCACCCGCTCATGAACCACCTGGCCTACCTCTGGGCGGTGAACAATACGCGCTTGGCCGAAGCCGAGCAGTACATCCTGGCAGCCGTGCGCGACGCGCCCGACAACGGCGCCTACATCGACACGCTGGCATGGGTGTACTACCGGCAAGGGCGTTTCCATGAGGCGCTGGCGCAGCTGACCCAGGCCGTTCGCCTGATCCCCGACGATCCCACGATTCACGACCATCTGGGCGACGTCCTGGCCGCGCTGGAGCGCGGAGCCGAAGCCCTCGGCCACTGGCGCCGCAGCTACGCCCTGGATCCGCAACTGCCCGGCGTGGCCGGGAAACTGCGCCACCACGGCGTCGATCCGGCCGCGATCGCGCCACGCCAGCCGGCGCCGACCGCCACCGCCGACGACGAACTGCCGCCGGTCGAGCGCCTGCCGGAGTGACCATTCGATGCAAGCGATCCACCAGTTCGTGGCCGGTTTCCGCCAGGGCGACGCGATCAGCGGCGAGGCCCGCGCCTTGCGGGCGGTCTTCCGTGCCTGGGGCCATGCGGCCGAGATCGTCTGCGAGCCGCTGCGTACCGCGCCCCAGGTCCGGCACGAAGTGCAGACGCCCGAACACATCGGCCCCTCGCTCCGGCCCGATGATGTCGCGCTGCTGCATCTGTCGATCGGCACGCCGATCAACCGCTTCTTCCGCAGCCTCCGCTGCCGCAAGGTGCTCCTCTATCACAACATCACGCCCGCCTCTTACTTCCGGCTCTACAACCCGGCATTGTGTGCCGACCTGGCCGCCGGCCGCCAGCAGGTCGCCGAACTGGCCGGCACGGCCGACCTGAACCTGGCCGACAGCGCCTTCAACGCGCGCGAGCTGACCGAACTGGGGTTCAGCGACGTGCGCGTGCTGCCGCTGCTGATCGACCTGGCCGAGTTCTCGGGCGACGCGCACGACGCCGCGGTCGCGCAACGCCTGGGGCACGGGCTCCAGAACGTCCTCTTTGTCGGTCGCTGCGTGCCCAACAAACGCATCGAGGATCTGCTGGTGGTCCTGCACTACCTCCAGCGCGGACTGGCGCCCCGCGCGCGCCTGGTGCACGTCGGCTCGCAGGCCGGCGTGGAGGCGTATCACACGCTGCTGCTGGCCCAGGCGCGCGAACTGGGGCTGCGCGACACGCTGTTTCTCGGCCCGGTCACCCAGGCCGGTCTGAACACCTGCTACCGCGCGGCCGACGCCTTCTTGTGCCTCAGCGCCCACGAGGGCTTCTGCGCCCCGCTGCTCGAAGCCATGTTGCACGGGGTGCCGGTGCTGGCCTGCGACGCCGGCGCCATCGCCGAGACCCTGGACGGCGCCGGCGTGCTCTTCCACCAGCGCGACTTGCACGTGATCGCCGAAGTCACGGCCGCCGTGCTGCAGAACACCGAGTTGCGCCACGCCATCCACGCCCGTCAAGAGCAGCGGATTGCCAGGTTGCGGACCCGCGACGTGGCGTCCGAGCTGCGTGAGCTTCTCAAGCCCCTGCTGACATGATACATACTCCCCCATTCCACGTGGGCGTGCGCCCGGGCGGCCGCCCCCAGCTGGCTCGTCCGGTCTCTGACGCAGCCCGCATAACGCGACCTAAAACTTTGGATTTCCCGGAACGGGAAGTCTAGTCTCTCACGTGCCCCACCTGCCATGGCTCTTGCACTTATCCGCCCCGTTCCCGGCCGCCTGACGGACCGTCAGGTGCGGCGCGGTCTGCGTCTCAACATCGTGGCCGGCAGCTTCGGCATGGTCTGGGTCGCCGCGGCCCTGAACATGCCGTTCGTGATGCTCCTCGAAGCGCTGGGCGCCAGCGGTGTGGTGCTGGGCGTCTCGACCACGGTTCGCCAGCTGGCGCTGATGGCTCAGATCCCCAGCTCCCTGGTCCTGGAACGGCTGACCAGCCGCAAGGCCGCCTGGGCCACGCTGGCCTGCATCCACCGCCTGCTCTGGCTCGTCCCGGCCTGGCTGGCCTGGCGCATGCCCCACTCGCCGATCGCGATCAATCTGATCCTGGCGGCCGTGATGCTGTCCACCGTGATCGAGAGCTTCGCCACACCGGCCTGGTTCAGTTGGATGGCCGACCTGGTGCCGGAAGAGGTGCGCGGCCGCTTCTGGAGCACGCGCCAGGCCGTGGTGATGACCTTCTTCCTGCTGGCAGTCGGCGTAGCCGGCGTGGTGCTGGACCAGTTCCCGCAGGGTGCCGGCGTCTCGCTCAATGGCTTTGCGCTGGTCTTCGCCGCGGCCGCGCTCTTCGGCACGGCCGACATCCTCATCCACCTCGGCGTGCCCGAGCCCGTGCCCAAGGCGCGCAGGCTGGACAAGTCCTGGTTTGAGCGGATCATCCTGCCGCTGCAGCATCCCAGCTTCCGCAATCTGGCCATCAGCATGGGCATCTGGATGTTTGCCTGCGCCATGTCGGGGACCTTCACCGGTGTCTACCTGAAACGGGAGTTCGGCGCATCGTATTCGGGGCTTTCGGCACTCACGATCTGCGGATCGGTCAGCACGATCCTGGCCAGCGTCGTATCGAGTTACCTGGTCGACCGCATCGGTCCGCGTGCCTTTGCCGTGGTGCTGATGTGCGTCGCACCGGTCTTCGGCATCAGTTGGTTCGTGGTGACGGCCGCGCCGATCGCGATCCCGCTTCCTTTCATCGGCACGTTCCATACGACGCAAGCCCTGCTGGTGGCCTGCGGCACGTCGCTGCTGGGCGGCGGGGTCTATGGCGCGGTCGGGCTGTGCCACCTCAGCCTGCTGGGTGCGCTGGCGCCCAAGCGCGGCCGGATGCTGGCCATGGCGGTGCATTGGACGCTGGTGGGTCTCGTGGGCGCCGCCGGCCCGGTTGTGGGCGGCTACATCGTCGATGCCCTGACCGCCTTTCCGCCACGCATGCAACTGCTGGGCGGCACACACCTGTCCTACGCCCAGGTGCTCGCCGTGCTGCATGCCGCCCTGATCTGGATCGTGGCCGTGCCGTTCATGCTGCGCGTGCGTGCGCGACGCGACCCGCTCAGCGTCGCGGAAGCCTTCGACCGCGTGGTCATGGTCAACCCCCTGCGCTTCGCCAGCGGCGTCTACCATGCGCGCGTGCTGGCCTCGCCTTCCCGCCGCGCGCGCCGCCAGCAGGCCGCCCTGGCCATCGGCGAGGCCGGCGCCGAGATCGCCATCGCGGAACTGGTTTCCAAGCTCGACGATCCGACCAGCGACGTGCGCGAGGCCGCAACCGTGGCGCTGGGCCGCCTGGGTTCGCCCGAAGCCCTGCAGGCCCTGCTGCACAAGCTGGATGACCCCTCCACCGACCTGACGGCCGCCGTGCTGCGGGCGCTGCGCCTGGCGCCCGAACACTCCCTGGTGCCGCGGCTGACCGCCTTGCTCGCCCATGCCGACACCGAGATCGTGCGCGAAGCCGTGCATACGCTGGGAACCATCGGCGATGCGCGGGCCGTCGGTCCGCTGGTTGAGGTCCTGCACCGCAGCCGCAGCGACGGCCTAATCGTCACCACGGCGGAAGCCCTGGGCCGACTCGGCGATGTCTCCGCGATCTACGTGATCCTGCCACGCCTGCGCACCACGCGGTCGCCCTTCCTGCGCCGCGCCCTGGCTGTGGCCTGCAGCGACTTGCTGGGTTCGGCGGACGGGTTCTACCGTGTCCTGCTACGCGAGGAGGCCGCCCACGGCTCGGGCGTCGCGCCGCTCCTGCACCAGACACACCAGGCTCTGCGCCGCACGCGCCGTAACCATCCTCCCGAACAGCTGGCTGTGATGCACCGCTACCTCAAAGAGTTCGACCCCCTCTACGAGCAGCGCGCCATCGGCGCCTGTGCCCACAGTTGCTTCCGCCTGGCCGAACTGCTGGCCGAACTGCGACTCGGCATCTGCAACCCCGGCTCGGTGCCTCAGTTCCTGACCGCCCTGGATGCCCGCGACCCGCACTTCACGGTGGGCGTCTGGTTCCTGGCGATCCTGGACGGCGCGTTCGCACGCAGCGACGCCAGCACGTCGCTGGCGCCCGCGCAGGATCTGCTGGAAATCCAGCTGGCCATCTACCTGATCGCCTCGTGGGCCCACGAACTTGCCCACCCGCCGGGACGGGTGCGTCCCTGCACCCTGTCGCTGACCGGAGCCACGATCGCACCGCCGGCCGCAGTCCCCGCCAACCCGGCCCCGGCCGCATGAGCCCCGCGTTGGAACATATCGTCTGGGACTGGAACGGCACGCTGCTCGACGACCTGCAGGCGTGTGTCGCGGCGATCAACCGCCTGCTCGACCAGCGCGGGTTGCCGCGCACCGACCCCGAGCGCTACCGCGACCGGTTCGGCTTTCCGGTGCGCGCCTACTACCAGGCCCTGGGCTTTGACCTCGCACACGAGGACTGGGACCGCCTGGCCCACGACTTCCATGTGCACTACCGCGCCGACGGCAGTTACCGGGTGCGTCCCGCGGCGCCAGCCGTGCTGGGCCACTGCCAGGCGCTGGGTCTGGGTCAATCGCTGCTCTCCGCCTGCGAACAGGTGCTCCTGGAGACCCTGCTGGCGCCGACCGGTCTGCGCCCGTTCTTCACGCGCGTGCAGGGAGTCGACAACCTGCACGGGGCCTCCAAGCTGGCGGTCGGCCGGGCCCTGCTGGAGTCCCTGGGCCTGCCGCCGAACCGCATCCTGATGGTGGGCGACACGCTGCATGACCACGAGGTGGCCGAGGCCCTGGGCTGCCCCTGCCTGCTGGTGTGTGATGGTCACCAGAGTCCGGCGCGCCTGCGCCGCTCTGGCCGTCCGCTGATCGCCACCTTGGACGAACTGCCCGATTGGCTCTCAAAGAGCCAGTCGCAGCACGGCGGAATCCCCACCTGACGAAGACCAGCCCCACGGCGTTCTTAACCAGGCCGCTCATTCCGAGCGCCACGCCCGCGAGGGTGGCCGGCCGGCGGCCTACCCCCATTGATGGCGCCGGGCGCGATCGACCGCCGCGAAGGAGAGTCCGAGTGCCAGCGTGCTCAAGGCCATCAGGTACGTGTCGTAGGAGGCCAGGCGGGCCTGCTTCGTGATGGCCAGGGTGCTGGCCAGCAGCACGGCTGCCATCCATCCGGTCCGCGGCCCCGCGACGGTGTGCCCGAGCAAGGCGGTGCCGGCCAGCATCAGAACCATGCTGGCCGCAGCCAGCTGGCGCGCGCGGGTCAGACGGGCCTGGGCATCGCTGTTGGCCGGCGTCATGCCGCGCCAAGCCAGGCCGTGCACCCAGACCGCGCCCGGCGGCTTCCGAATGCGCGACTCACCGTGCAGCGTAGGCGTCAGCCAGGCACTGCGGTCACCGGCGTGGTGGCGCAGCCAGACCTCCTGGCTGGCGAGTTGGGTCAACACCTCCATGTGGTAGGTGCAGGCCGGCACGCCCAGCCGCCAGAAGACCGGCACGGCGAAGAGCAGGAGATGCAGCAGGATCCAGATCCCGCACGGGATCTGCGCTCGCGGAACCGCCGGGGGGCGGTCACGTCTCACGTCTCGAAATGCCATCTTCTCGGGGTGGCCCAAGCCGACGGACCGTCGGCAGGCGGGCGCCACGGAGTTACCAAGGGATGCTTCTGCAGAACCCCTGCAAGAGCCGTGAAACAGGGTTCAGAGTGTCAGGGTTCAGGCGGGAATCTCACACTGAACCCTGAACCCTGAACCCTCCGCTTGCACAAACCAAAGGTTTTGCATGCGCCTCAAGGATTACCTGTCCCCAGTTCCCTCTCCAGTTCCCCTGGCTCAGACCTTGCGGAAGGCCAGACAGGCGTTGTGACCGCCGAAACCGAAGGAGTTGTTGAGGCAGATCTTGATCGGCTCGGCGCGCGCCGTGTTGGGCACGTAGTCGAGATCGCACTCCGGATCCGGGTGGGTGTAGTTGATGGTCGGCGGCACCACGCCCATGTGCAGGGCCCGGGAGCAGACCACCGACTCGACCCCGCCGGCCGCGCCCAACACGCGACCGGTCC
>CAZZCT010000046.1:0-9219 GCA_964652365.1 uncultured Lentisphaerales bacterium | reverse complement strand
CTCGCCCATGGCGCGTTTGATCGCCAGGGTCTCGATCTTGTCGTTCAGCGGCGTGCTGGTGCCGTGCGCGTTGATGTAGTCGACCTCGGCCGTGGTCACACCGGCATCGGCCATGGCGGCCAGCATGGCGCGGCGCGCACCGTCGCCGTCGTCACAGGGCGCCGTGATATGGAAGGCATCGCACGTCATGCCAAAACCCGACAGCTCGGCATAGATGCGCGCGCCGCGCCGGGCCGCATGTTCGGCCGACTCCAGCAGCAGGATGCCGGCGCCTTCGCCGGCCACGAAACCCTCGCGCTCGAGATCGAACGGGCGGCTGGCCTCGCGCGGATCGCCACCGCGCGTGCTCAGCGCCTTCATGGCCGCGAAACCGGCCAGCGAAATCGGCGTGATCGGTGCCTCGGCGCCGCCCGCCAGCATCACGTCGCACTCGCCCATGCGGATGGATCGCATCGCGAAACCGATCGAGTGCATCGCACTGGCGCAGGCCGTGACCACGGCGTAGTTGGGTCCCCGCATCTGGTGTTCGATGGCCACCAGGCCGGCCGCCATGTTCGTGATCATCTGGGGCACGCAGAAGGGCGACACGCGACGCGGTCCCTTCTCGATCAAAATTCGCTCCTGGTCTTCCAGACTCTGAATGCCGCCCACGCCGGAGGTGATGGCCACCCCACAGCGGGTCGAGTCGCACTGACTGAGATCGATGCCGGAATCGGCGACCGCCAGCTTGGCGGCGGCCAGCGCGAAATGGCAGTAACGGTCCATCCGCCGCTGTTCCTTGGGCGTGACGAACGTGTCGGCATTGAAGTCGCGCGCCTCGGCCGCAACCTGTACCGGAAAGTCGGTCACGTCAAAACGGGTGATCCGTCCGAGACCGGAGACGCCTTGGGTCAAACGCTCCCAGAAGATCTTCAGGTCGCACCCCAGGGGCGACACCACCCCCAGCCCTGTCACTACCACTCGTGCCATGTTGCAGCCCCGTTTCGACGGTTCGTAAACGAAACCGGGGAAGGCGGCCTCGGCCTCTTCCCCGGTCCACAGGTTACCTTAACGGCAGCCTATTCCTTGTCGAAACCCTTGCTCTTGAGATAGGTGATCACCGCACCGACCGAGGTCAGCTTCTCAGCGTCCTCGTCCGGGATCTCGGCGCCAAACTCCTCTTCGAAGGCCATGACCAACTCCACGGTGTCCAACGAGTCGGCACCCAGGTCGTCGATGAAGGACGCCTCGGGGGTCACCTGATCGGCGTTGACGCCGAGCTGTTCGACAATAATCTCTTTCACGCGCTCTTCAAGCTTGCTTGCCATTGTGGCCTCTCCTTGCTCGTTTCTGCCAACCAACACCGGACTCCCGAAGGAGCCCCCGCTACATGGACATGCCGCCGTTCACACTTAGCACCTGACCCGTCACGTACGACGCGTCGTCGCTGGCCAGGAACACCACCGCCTTGGCAACATCCGCCGGGGCGCCGAAGCGTCCCACCGGAATCTGCGCCAACATGCCGTCGCGCACCTCCTGCGAAAGGGCCTCGGTCATGGACGACACGATAAACCCTGGCGCCACCGCGTTCACACGTATATTGCGGGACGCCAACTCGCGAGCCAACGACTTGCTCAGGGCAACCAGTCCGGCTTTTGAAGCCGCATAATTACACTGACCGGCGTTGCCGATCAAGCCAATAATGGAGGTGATCTGGATAATCACCCCGGCCCGCTGCTTCATCATCGGACGGGCCGCGGCCTTCGAAAACAGGAAAGCGCCCTTGAGATTGGTCTGCATCACCTCGTCCCAATCCTTCTCGGACATCCTCACGATCAGGTTGTCGCGCGTGACGCCGGCGTTGTTGACGAGCACGTCGACCCGCCCCAGCGTCTTAACTACCTGGTCCACAAATGATTGCACCGACTCCCCACACCCCACGTCGACCGAAGCCGTGAGCACCCGGCGGCCCATCGCCTGAATGCTGGCCGCAACCTCCTGCAGCGGTTCAAGGCGGCGGCCGCACAGGGCAATGTCGGCCCCCTGCTGCGCCAACTCCTCGGCGATGGCCCGGCCGATGCCCGTGCCACCGCCCGTGACAATTGCGATCTTTCCGTCAAGCCGTCCGCTCATGGTCCATCTCCACGTCAAAGGTTAGGGGCCGGCCCCCGGATCAGGCGTTCAGGGCTGCCACGGTCTGCTCAAGCGACGCAGCGTCCTGAATGTTCAAGACCGCGAGCTGCTTGTCGATGCGCTTGATCAGTCCGGAGAGCACCTTGCCCGGACCGAGTTCGATCACCCGGGCGACGCCCTGACGGGTGCACCAGGTGATGCAATCCAGCCAGCGGACGGATTCGGTCACCTGCCGCAGCATGAGCTCGCGAATCGCATCCGGGGCGCCATGCGGCTGGCCGGTGACGTTGGACAGCACCGGCAGCGTCGGCGCCCGGAAGGTCAGTGTCGCCAGCAGTTCCGCCAACTGGGCGCGCGCCGGTGCCATCAGGGGGGAGTGGAACGCGCCGGCCACGTTCAGCACGACGGTGCGCGCGCCCAGGCCAGCCGCCAGCTGCTCGCCGACCGCCACCGCCGCCTTCGGCCCGGAAAGCACGGTCTGCTGCTCGGAGTTGATGTTGGCCATGAACAGGCCGGACTGCTGGCAGACATCACGCAACTGGTCGGCCGAAAGGCCCATGACGCTCACCATGCCGCCGGCCGTGGCGTCGCAGGCCTGCTGCATGAACCGTCCGCGCGCCTCCAGCACCCGCAAGGTCTCGTCGAAGGTCAGCACCCCGGCGGCGTACAACGCCGTCCACTCGCCCAGGCTCAGGCCGGCCACGGCCTGGAACGCGGTGGCGGGGCTGCGCTTGCGCAGCGCGGTCCAGCACGCAGCGCTGGCCAGGAAGATGGCCGGCTGGCAGACGTTCGAACGGGTCAACTCCTCGATCGGTCCTTCGAAGCAGAGCCGTTTGAGGTCAAACCCCAATACCGCATTGGCGCGATCGAAAAGCGCCAGGATCTCGGCGTCGGCTTGGGCAAGTTCGCGTCCCATCCCGACAAACTGGGCACCCTGCCCGGCAAAGACGGCGACCGTCGGCTTCATTTTGCGCGCTCCTGAGTCGGTTCGGCTGGTGTCGCGTGAGCATCAGCGGCCCCGCGACCCGGCAACTGCGTGGAAGTCTCTTCCGGCGAGAACCGCGCGGCAATCCGCGTGCTCACGCCGTTATTCACCAGCGCGGCCGCCACGCGGATCGCGTGGTAGATCGCCCGCTGAGACGACGAGCCATGCGTGATGATGACGGTGCCGTTGACCCCCAGCAGGGGGGCGCCGCCGTAGAGTTCGGGGTCCATGCGGGTCTTCATGGTCTTGAGCGCCCCTTTGAGCAGCAAGGCGCCCAACTTGCGCAGGGGATGGCGGAGAAACTCCGTCTTCATCCAGTACCCGATCGCATGGGCCACGCTCTCGGTCGTCTTAAGCACCACGTTACCGACAAAGCCGTCGCACACCACCACATCGGTCTCGCCGATGAACAGGTCGTGGCCCTCGACATTGCCGCGGAAGTTCAGCCCGGCCTGCTGGATGCTGGCAAAGGCCCGCAACGTGACCTCGTTGCCCTTGCACTCCTCGGTGCCGATGCTCAGCAGCCCGACGACCGGCTTGGGCTGGTGCAGCACGGCCTGGGAGTAGACACTGCCCATGACCGCGAACTGGGTCAGCATGCGCTCGTCGCAATCCGTGTTGGCGCCGGCGTCCAGGAGCAGCAGGGGCCGGTTGCGCGTCGGCAGGACCATGGCAATCGCCGGCCGCAGCACGCCCTTGATCCGGCCCAGATAGACCAGCGCGGCGGCGACCACGGCGCCGCTGTTGCCGGCGGAGACGACCACGTCGGCCTTGCCCAGCTTGACCAGCTCCACGCTGCGGTTGATCGAGGAGTCGCGCTTCTTGCGCACCGCCGCGGCCGGGGCTTCATCCATGCCGACCGCTTCCGAGGCGTGCATGATGGACAGGCGGTCGCTCAACTTGCCCTTGCAGGCAGCCAGCTCGGCCCGGATGGCCTGCTCGTCGCCGACCATGACGATTTCGGCCACGTCGCGCAAACGGGCCGCGGCATCCACACAGCCGCGTACAATCTCACGCGGGGCAAAATCGCCACCCATCGCATCAACCGCGACGCGCATTGCGATTTTCCTTTCGGTCCACCCGACAGGCGGCGGACCGGACCGGATCAGGCCACCTGAACCGTCAGCACCTGGCGGCCGCGGTAAAACCCGCAGGACGGGCACACGCGGTGCGAACGTTGCGGCGCGCCGCAGTTCGAGCACGCCTGGACCTGGGCCACGGAGGCCTTGTGGTGCGCCTTGCGCTGACGGATGCGCATCTTGGACTTCTTGCGTTTCGGTACGGCCATGACATGTCACTCCCGACGGGTTGCTGCAATCCCGCCTTCAGGTCAACTTCAATTCGTCCAGCCCGCCCCAGCGCGGCGCGTCAGAAGGCGGGCAGCTGCAGGGGCCGGCATTCAGGTCGGCTCCACAGCGCGGGCAGAGGCCCTGGCACGCGTCCCGACAAACCGGATGCGTCGGAAAGAGCAGCAGGATAGCCTCCCGCAGCTCAGGGGTCAAGTCCACGAACTCGGAACTTGTCTCCAGGGGGAGGGCCACCAGCAGCGTATTGTCCGAGACATCCATGCCAAAACGGGTGGCGCAACGCCGGCAGGTGCACAGCACGTGCTGCCAGGCGCGGCCTCGAACCAGCAGCTCCTGATCGATCGCCTGCACGTGCAGGTCATAGTGCAGGCCGCCCTCCGGAACCACCAGCGCCTGGTCGAGTGGCCCGAGTTCAAGCGCCTCGGGCGCGAGCTCGCCGGCCAACTCTTCGCCTTCCTCATCGAGGCGGGCGACATCAACGATCAAATGCGCCGCTTTCTCCACTGCGACCTCCTTGCGCCGCCAGGCGCTGTTCGGGGTTCGCCTGCAGGAAGCGCTCGATGTGGCCTTGCACCGTCGGCGGTACAAAGGCGGCCGTGGGTGCCCCGTAGCGCGCAATCTCGCGCACCGTGCTGGCCGTCACGTAGCTGTGCTCCTCCAGCGGCATCAGAAACAGGGTCTCAATCTCGGGCGCAAGCTTGCGGTTGGTCAGCGCCATCTGGAACTCGTACTCGAAGTCGGAGTAGGCGCGCAGCCCACGGATCACGACCCGCACGCCGTTGCGGCGGCAGAAGTCGACCAGCAGGCCGTCGAGTATGTCCACCTCCACGTTGGCACGCGGTGCCACGATCTCGCGCACCATCTCGATCCGCTCGGGCAGGCCGAACATGGCCGTGGCCTTGCCGGTGCTGGCCGCCACCGCCACGGTCAGGCTGTCGAAGATGTCGGCCGAACGCTCAATCAGATCGAGGTGACCCAATGTCACCGGATCAAACGTCCCCGGATATACCGCTTTCCTGAGCATTGCTCTCTCCTGCCGCCGCCACATCCACAGGCGTCGGCGCCGTGACCGCCCCCTGCCGATAGATCACGATCCGGCTCTTGCCATAGCCCCGATCGCGCAGCAACTGCCACCCATCCACCGCTGCCGCGTCCGCATCCTCAGGCTGTTCGGCCACGAACAGCCCGCCCGGCGCCAGGACCCGCTGCGCCACCAGCCGCTGCATCACGTCGGTCATGCCGGTCTCCCGCGCCCGGTCGTAGGGCGGGTCCGCATAGACAATGTTGTAACCGGCCCCGGCCCCCAGCCGCGTCATCCAGCGCATCACGTCGGCGCAGAAGGCCTGCGCGGGATCGCCCCCCAGCGCCTCGACGTTGGCGCGCAGCACCTGCCAGGTCAGGCGGTCCGATTCAACCCAGGTCACGCGGGCCGCGCCGCGACTGAGCGCTTCCAGCCCCACGGCGCCGGAGCCGGCGAACAGATCAAGAAAAGATGACCCCGGCAGGGCCATCGCCAACAGCGACCCGAGGGCCTCGCGCACCCGGTCCTGGGTGGGACGGAAGCGCAAGCCGCCCGGCACCTTCAGCCGCCGTCCGCACAACTCGCCGCCCGTGATGCGCATTTGCAGCACTATAGCGCCTGACGGTCCGAACTGCAATGTCCCGGCGCGAGGACCGTCACTCGCATTCGGACGTCAGGGGGCCAAGGCCCCCCAAGGGAGGCTCTTGCAGAACCCCTGCCAAAGCCGGGAAACAGGGTTCAGAGTGTCAGGGTTCAGGCGGAAATCGCATCCTGAACCCCGAACCCTGAACCCTCCGCTTGCACAAACGGAGGTTTTGCAAGCGCCTCAAGGGATAAACAACGCCCCTTGACGTTCAATGCCTACCATGTATACTAAGATGCTTGATTATCTTGGTGGCAGCTATCAGCCACTTCTTCTGGAGGCGGATTCGTCATGCCGAGCAGCTCAGTCAAGATCGCAACCGCGCTGGTCCAGGCCGGCTCACGCCGGGATGGGCAGTCCGGGGCCATCTCCACACCCATCTACCAGACAGCCTCCTTCAGCCATCCGGCCCTGGGTCAGTCCACCGGTTTCGACTACTCGCGCACCTCGAACCCGACGCGTCTGGTCCTCGAGGAGACACTCGCCCTGGCCGATGGCGGGGTGCGCGGATTTGCGTTCGCCTCGGGGCTGGCCGCCATCGACTGTGCGTTACGCCTCTTCAGCGCAGGCGACCGGATCGTGGTGACCGAGGACCTCTACGGTGGCACCTTTCGCCTTTTGGAGAAGGTCGCGCGGCCCGCGGGCCTGGAGTTCGTCTACGTCGACACTTCACGCCTCGCCGCGGTCCGCCAAGCGCTGACCGATCCGGCGGTCCGGGGCATCTTCATCGAGAGCCCCACCAACCCCCTGCTCAAGATCGCCGACCTCCGGGCGATCGCCGCCGCCGCCCGGGCGCGCGGCGTGCTCACGATCGTGGACAACACCTTCCTGACCCCAGTCCTGCAGCGCCCGCTGGCGCTGGGAGCCGACCTGACGGTCTACAGCGCCACCAAGTACCTGGCCGGACACAACGACGTCGTGGCCGGCGCCATCGTGGCCGCCGATGCGGCGGTGGCCGAGCGCGTGGCTTTCCTGCAGAACGCCGTCGGCAGCATCCTGGGGCCTCAGGACGCCTGGCTGACTTTGCGCGGACTCAAAACCCTGCCGCTGCGGTTGGCGCGCCAGCAGGAGAACGCCATGGCCCTGGCCAAGTGGTTGCGCCGCCATCCCCGCGTACCCGTGGTACACTACCCTGGACTGCCCGGACACCCGGGCCGCGAAATTCTGACGCGCGAACAGGCCGGTTTCGGTGGTATGATCGCCTTCGAAGTGGACGACCCCGCGCGCGTGCCCGCCATCCTGGCGGGTGTACGGACGTTTCTCTTCGCGGAGAGTCTCGGCGGCGTCGAATCGCTGATCACCTACCCGGCCGTGCAGACGCATGCCGACATCGACCCCGACCTGCGCGAGCGGCTGGGAATCAATCGCCGGCTGCTGCGCCTCTCCGTGGGCATCGAGGACATTGGCGACCTGATCGCCGACCTGGAGTGTGTGCTATGAGTTTCCGCACGCGCCTGATCCACGCGGGCATCGATCGCAGCCGCTACCACGGCGCCTCGAGCGTGCCCATCTTCCAGACCTCCACCTTCCACCAGCCCGACCCCGAGCAGCTGGGCGCCTATGACTATGCCCGCAGCGATAACCCGACGCGCGCCGCGCTGGAGACCGCCATCGCCGAACTCGAAGGCGGCGCGCGCGGACTGGCCTTCGCCTCCGGCATGGCCGCGACCGCCTCGGTGTTGATGCTCTTCCGGCCCGGCGACCACCTGGTCGTGGGCCGCGACATCTACGGCGGCACCTACCGCATCCTCACGACGCTCTTCCGGCAGTGGCAACTCGACTCGACCTTTGTCGACTCCACCGACGCGGCCGCGGTGCAGGCCGCCATCACGCCCGCAACCAAGGCGCTGTTCGTTGAGACCCCGGCCAACCCGCTGCTGACCATCACCGACCTGCGGGCCATGGCGCAGATTGCCCGCGAGCACCACCTGCTGGCCATCACCGACAACACCTTCATGACGCCCTACCTCCAGCGTCCGCTGGAACTGGGATTCGACATAGTGGTGCACAGCGCCACCAAGTACCTGGGCGGCCACAGCGACCTGATCGCCGGCCTCGCGGTGACCCGCGACGCCACCATCGGCCGCCACCTCAAGGCGGTTCAGAACGCCTTCGGCGCAATCCTGGGACCGCAGGACGCCTGGCTCGTGCTGCGCGGCATCCGGACGCTCACGGTCCGGCTCGACGCCCAGCAACGCACGGCCGCCACCGTGGCCCGCTGGCTGGCCGCGCGCCCGGAGGTCCGACGTGTCTACTACCCCGGCCTCGAGAGCCACCCCGGCCACGGCACGCATCTCGCGCAGGCGGCCGGCGGCGGAGCCATGCTGGCATTCGAACTCGCCGACGGTCCCGCGGCCACCGCCTTCCTGAAGCGCACCCGCCTCCCGCTGGTGGCCGTGAGTCTCGGCGGCGTGGAGAGCATCCTGTCGTACCCAGTGACCATGTCGCACGCGTCGATGCCCCGCACCGAACGCCTGGCGCGCGGAATTACCGACGGGCTGGTGCGCCTCTCCGTAGGACTCGAAACCGAGGACGATCTGATCGCGGATCTGGAGTCCGCGCTCGAAGGCTGTCGATCGTGAAGCGCTCTACCGTACGACGCGACGCATGTGCCCCGCAGCTTGTAGCGCGGGTCGGCCCGCCCCGCGCTGGCCGCCGCCAGGTTGACGGCGCCCACGTTGACAACAGGTTTCCGACTGGAGAACACGCAGATCCAGCGAACACAAGAACACGAGAAGGAGTGATACCCATGAGCCGAATCTATCAGGACAACCCCGCCTCCATCGGCAACACGCCGCTGGTACGGCTGAACCGCGTCACCGACGGCGCGCGCGCCACCGTGCTGGCGAAGATCGAGGGCCGCAATCCGGCCTATTCGGTCAAGTGCCGCATCGGCGCCGCCATGGTCTGGGACGCCGAGCAGCGCGGCCTGCTCAAGCCCGGCGTGGAAATCGTCGAGCCGACCAGCGGCAACACCGGCATCGCCCTGGCCTACGTGGCCGCAGCACGCGGCTACAAGCTCACGCTGACCATGCCCGAGACGATGAGCATTGAGCGCCGGCGCGTGCTGGCGGCCTTCGGCGCCAACCTGATCCTGACGCCGGGCGCCGAGGGCATGAAGGGCGCGATCCGCCGCGCCGAGGAACTCGCC
>CAZZCT010000045.1:1556-30157 GCA_964652365.1 uncultured Lentisphaerales bacterium | reverse complement strand
AAGCTCACATTCTGCCATTGAATTACGCCCGCACGGCGGCATGGCTCCGGTAAAGATGTTGCTGTTATAGCACGAATGCGGCCGGTGGCTCAACGCTCTTTTAGATTTCCCGGAACGGCAGATCTAGACGTTGAAGAGGAAGTGGATCACGTCGCCGTCGCGCACGGGGTATTCCTTGCCCTCGACCCGCATCAGGCCGGCGGCTTTGCAGGCGGCCTCGGTGCCCAGACGCACGTAGTCGTCGTAGGCGATGACCTCGGCGCGGATGAAGCCGCGCTCGAAATCGGTGTGGATGACACCGGCGGCCCGGGGCGCTAGCCAGCCGCGGTGGATGGTCCAGGCGCGGACCTCCTTGGGGCCGGCGGTGAAGTAGCTCACCAGCCCCAGGGTGTGGTAGGCCATGCGGACGGTGCGGTCGAGACCGCTTTCGCTCAGGCCGTAGGAGGAGAGAAACTCGGTGCGCTCGGCATCGCTGAGGCCGGCCAGGTCGGCCTCCACGCGCGCCGAGATCACGACCAGGTCGGCCCCGACCCGCGCCGCATGCTCGCGGATCTTCTGGACCGGATCGCTCTCCGCGGACTCGGTCAGGCTCTCCTCGCCGACGTTGGCGCAGTAGATCACCGGCTTGTCGGTCAGGAACTGCAGTTCCTTGAGGGTCGGCAGGATGGCGTCGGCTTCGCCGCGGGGGTAGCTGCGCACAGGCTGGCCGCCATCGAGGTGCTTCATCAGGGCCTCCATGGCCTCGACCTCCTTGCGCAGATCCTTGTCCGAACGGGCCTGCCGGCCGAGGCGGTCCAGGCGTTTTTCGAGGCTCTGCATGTCGGCCAGGACGAGTTCGGTCTCGATGATCCCGATGTCGCGCAGGGGATCGAGGCCACCCTCGACGTGCACCACGTCGGCATCCTCAAAGGCCCGCACCACGTGCAGGATGGCATCGACCTCGCGGATGTTGGCCAGGAACTTGTTGCCCAGGCCCTCGCCCTTGCTGGCGCCGCGGACCAGGCCGGCAATGTCGATGAAGTCGACCGTTGCGGGCACCACCTGGGTCGGCTTGACCAGCTTGGCCAGGCCTTCGAGACGCGCGTCCGGCAGCGGCAGGGTGGCCTTGTTGGGTTCGATCGTGCAGAACGGGTAGTTGGCCGCCTGCGCGTTCTGGGTGCGCGTCAGCGCGTTGAAGATCGTCGACTTGCCGACGTTCGGCAGCCCCACAATGCCCATTCCGAGACTCATCTGTCGTCGCTCCTTGCTATAACACGGCCGGTCCGGCCCATCGCGCGGCGGATGCCGCGGCGTCTACACCGGCTGGCAGGATAGCAGAGCGGCGCCGGTCCCCGCCATTGCGAAACCATCACAGAGGCACAGCTAGCCCAGCGCGGCGGCAAGCGGCATCCCGCGTGACGCGCTTCCCGTGCCCGCTCGTATGCCCGTACTCTCGCAGGCTACGGGCTGGAAGCCCGTGCCACGCTCGCCTGTGGCGCACGTCGGCCCGACGTGCGTCCCGACGAGAGGCCTTCAGCCTGCCAGCACGTTCGGCATTGGAGCCGGCGGCCGCGCCCCAGAATCCTGTTAATCCTGTCAAAGATGCTGGTTGAGCAGCATCCCCCCGAGTGCAGGCTGCCGAGTACAGGCTTGACTCGCAACCGCCGCCTGTCGCAGGATCATACGCAACTGCTTCTCACCCACGACACGTCACATTGGACCGGCAACATGCTCTTCCAACCCTATACGCCGGGCGCTAACACGCCCACCCACCCGCTGATCGAAGTCGACGAACCGGTGCTGTACCGCGACCAGTTCCCCTACTCCACCGTGCCGCGGGTGCTCTTCGACGGGCAGGTTGTGCGTCCCGAGCCGGCGCCGGAGATCTGGATCACCGACACGACCTTCCGGGATGGCCAACAGGCGCGCCCACCCTACCTGCCGGACCAGATCGTGCGGCTCTATGAGCTGCTGCACCGGCTGGGGGGCACCAAGGGGCTCATCCGCCAGTCGGAGTTCTTTCTGTACAGCGCGCGCGATCGCGAGGCCGTCGAGAAGTGCCAGGCGCTGGGATACCGCTATCCCGAGGTGACCGGCTGGATCCGGGCAAATGCCGCGGATTTCAAACTGGTCAAGACTCTGGGCCTGCGGGAGACCGGCATCCTCACGTCGGTCTCGGACTACCACATCTTCCTGAAGCTCAAGACCACGCGCAAAGCCGTGCTGGACGACTATCTCGGCATCGTCAAGGCCGCGCTGGACGAAGGCGTGGTGCCGCGCTGCCACTTCGAGGACGTGACGCGGGCCGACATCTACGGCTTCTGCCTGCCGTTTGCCGGGGAGTTGCTCAAACTCGCCCGCGCGAGCGGCCTGCCGGTCAAGATCCGGCTGTGCGACACCATGGGCTACGGCGTCACCTACCCCGGTGCCGTGTTGCCGCGCAGCGTGCCGCGCCTGGCGCATGCCTTCCGCCACGAAGTGGGCTACCCGTCCGAGTGGCTGGAGTGGCACGGGCATAACGACTTCCACCAGGTGCACGTGAACGGCTGTACGGCCTGGCTGCACGGCGTGGCCGCACTGAACGCCTCGCTGCTGGGATTCGGCGAACGCACCGGCAACCCGCCGCTGGAAGCCGCGGTGCTGGAGTACCTGGCGCTGACCGGCGCCGATTCCGGGGTCGACACGACGGTGATTACCGAGATCGCCGACTACTTCCGCGACGTCGTCAAGGCCGACGTGCCAAGCAATTACCCCTTTGTGGGCTCGGAGTTCAACACCACCCGCGCCGGGATTCATGCCGACGGCATGCTCAAGAATCCCGAGATCTACAACATCTTCGACACCGAGCGCATCCTCAACCGGCCGGTCAAGGTGATGGTGACGGACAAGTCGGGCGTGGCCGGCATTGCCCAATGGCTCAACGACTATGCGCGCACGGCGCGCTGCGGGCTGGGCGAGCCGATCAGCAAACGCCACCCGGGCATCCGGCGCATCCACGCCTGGATCATGGAAGAGTATGCCAACGGCCGCATCACCAGCATCTCGCCCGAGGAGATGATCGCGCAGGCCAAGCGCCACGTGCCGTCGATGTTCGAGTCGGACTTCCAGCGCGTTAAGGCGGCGGCCATCGCCGAGGCCAACAAGCTGGCCGAGCGCTTCCTGCAGTCGCCGGACGTGCGCTCGCTGAACCCGGCGCGCATGGAACCGCGCATCGAACGCTTCCTGCGCGACGAACCCTTCCTGCAGCTGGTGACCGTGACGGACCCGGACGGGCAACGCATCTCGGAGGTGCATACCCAGCGGGGCGAAAAGGCGCTGTTCCGCGAGCTGCTCAACGCCGACTTCGGCGAACGGGTGTGGCTGCAGGAGGTGATCGCCACGGGCGAGCTCTATTGCTCGGACCTGTTTGTGTCGCGGTTCACGGACAAGCTGACCCTGACCATTGCCCACCCGATCAAGGACCGCCGGGGCCGGGTGGTGGCGGTGGTCGACTTCGACTTCCGCTTCGACGAACTGGTCAAGCTGCTCAACAACCTGCCCGTGGACGTGGTCGGCGCCGGGCCGTCGGACGCGGCCACCTGATCGGCCAGCGCGACCTGCTTTCGCCGCGTTTCATCTGGATGGCGGCCCAAGAGACCGACGAGTTCGTCTGCCGGCCTACCACCTTCATCGAGCGCGACGGCACCCGCCTGAAGGCGGCACGCGACGTCGCCAGGGAGTTCGGCGTGGTGCGCGAGCAGGTGCTGCCCTTCAAGTCGGGCGAACTGTACCGGGGCGACGCTCGCCGGCGCATTCAAGGTTTTGGAGGAGTTCGTGAGCTCCCTGAAGGCGCGGAGGTGTCGATGGGTTACCTCCTCGCTTCTGCCGCCGCCCGTCCCCACTGGATCACACTGAACCGCTGGAGGCAGCCGTAGGCGTAGGCCGCGCTCGACTGCCGCCACGAAAGCCCCACCTTCAGGTAACGGCGGTTGAAGAGGACCGGCCTGCCGGGCTCGTTGTAGCTCAGCACGTCGAACGTCTCACCGTCATCGGACGCCGACCAGAACGCGCCTCGGAAGTCCGGCGGAACGGATACCGATTCGTAGACCAGCATGCGGAAGCCGCCGGCGGGCAGCGGGGGGAGCAGCCGGTCCACGTCATAGACGACGTACGCCTGCTCGTGCGTCTCGTGTCCGGCCGCGGACAGCACGCCGCTGCCGTGCCGGCGAACGTGCTGCGTCTTGACGGCGTCTTCCTGGAAGCGGTCGGTAGTGAAGTCGTCGGCATAGGCCGCGGGCAGATTCGCGGCGTCGACGTCGCAGGCAAGCAGGGCCGCCCGGCCGGGGTCGAGCGTGACCGCCGCGCCCCGGAAAGGCGGCGCAGCAAGCACCGGGTGGCGGAGACCCGCCGTCGCGTCCCTCAACCCGGCGATGTGCGGGCCGAGGGTGATGCGCACCACCCCGGGACCATCCGCCTCGGCGGCACGAACGACCATCAGGTATCGCGCGCCCGTCTCGGGATGCGCGAGCAGGCTGACGACGCTCCCGTCCGCCACGCCATCCGCCCAGGCTTCGGGCATGGCCACCGGCTGGAGGGGAGCGAGCACGGCCGCGCGACGCCGGATCCACCCGAAGGCTTCGCCCATGGCCTCATACTGGGGTGTCGGGCGGCCGTCGGGATAGACCAGCGCGCGCGGCGCCCCGGAGTCGGTGCGCTCCCTGACCGCCGCGGGCAGCTTGGCAGCGGGTTCGGCACCGGGGCTGGCGGCCGTGGGCCAGCGGTAGATGAAGTAGAACATCCCCTTCGCGCCGCCGGCCAGCGCGGCAAGCGCCTGCCAGCGCACCTGCGCCGGCGTCGGCATCGCCCAGTGTGGCCCGCCGCCCGGCAGGTAGACGATGTCGCCTCCGGCATCGAGCTCGTAGGGGCCCCAGGGCTCCTGATAACCCTGCCCCATCATCCATGCCGTCCGGGCGTTTTCGCGCAGCTTGCGCAGATTGTGCACCCACGCCAACCACGGCGCCGTGCCATAGCCGTTCGGGTTGCCCGCGCTGAAAAAGGGGTAGATGTCCGCGCAGAGCGCGTCGAAGCCGGCCTGGCCCGCGGCCTCGATGTCGCCGTGCATCACCACGGTCGTGATCGGCCGGCCCGGGGCATGCTCACGCCAGGCCTTCACGTACGCGGCCATCTCGCCCATGTACGCCGCGCGCGGCTCGTCCCCCAAGCCCCATGCGACCGGCCCCGGGGCATTGCCCCACGCGGCCAGCGTGCCGGCAATGAGCGCCGCGTGAGGGCCGCGGCGGATGTGCGGCACCTCGCCGGCCAGGTGCGCGATGGCAGCAACGACGTAGATGCCGCGCGGCGCCGCCCGCCGCGCGAACTCCGCCGTCTCGGCAGCCGAACGGTGCGTCAGCCAGACCGCGGTGACGTGATGCGCGGCCAGGTCATCCAGCGCCTGCTCCACGCGCGGCCAGTCGATGACCCCGTTGGTCGCATGCAGGTGCTCGCCAGCCCAGTACACACCCAGCGGCAGGTAGGCGGGATCGCCGGGCGCCGCCGCCGCGGGGGGCGCCCGCGGGGGGAGGTCGCCCGCTCTTGGCATGGGGCCTCCCGCGCCGCACCCGGCAAGAAGGGCAGCGCAAAGCAGCGGAGCCAGATCGCGAGCCGGCATCACTTGACTCCCAGTTCCACCGCCACCTGCTTCAGCGTGATGAACCCGTTGGCATCGTCGGGGCGGAACGCGACCCATACACTGGAGGGGGCGCCTTCAAGCGCATACGTTCCCTCCACCACGAACGCGTTGCCGCCGCCGGGGAACTGCCGCTCGGCCAGTGGCTTGAAGGTCTTGCCATCACTCGAGTGCGCAATGGCAAACGTGTGAGATACGCCGTCCTTGTGGTTGCCGAACACGCCTTTCGCCCGGATGCTGACGATCGCGCCGGGCATCTCGAACAGATAGATGGTCTCGCCGAAGGCGCCGTTGATGTGGGCGGACCCCGGGTTCCTCGTGTCGGTGAACCCGCCCGAACTCGCGGCGTCGACGGTCCCGCCGTCCTTCTGCAGGTCCGCCGCATAGCGAAACCGCTTCGTACCGTCCGGCTGGGGCTCGAACGGCAGGTCGTCGCGCGCCACGCCGCCAACCCGCGGGACGGTCACCGGTCCCTCGGTCGCGAGCACGAGCCGCACCAGCGTGCCGGCACCTGGCTCCAGCGCCACGCGTGCTTGGCGGAACGGCTCGCCGATCGGCTCCCAGGATACCGCGGCGCGGCGGACCAGAGGGATCGCCTTGCCGGTCGCGGCGTCGAGCACGCGCACGACGTTCGACTGCACGTTCATGGGCACGTCCCGCGCCTGGGTCATGTCCCCATTCACGACGATCGCGAAGTACTCCGCCGCCGGCCGCCCCTCGGTCCGCATGACCTGGACGATGTCGCCCGGCGGAATCCACCCCTTGCTGTGGAAGGCCACCGGCTCCTCGCAAGGCACGAGTTGCATCAGCAGCGGCGCGAGTCCGGCGATGCGGCCGAAGTCGCGGCCCATGGCCAGAAACGGCGCGGTCGGCCGTCCGTTCGGGTAAAGCATGCCGCGCGGCAGGCCGGAATTTGTGCGCGTTTTGACGTCGAACGGCAGGTCCGGACCGAGGGGTTTGGCGCCCGGGTTTGGCTTGACGTCGCCCATGAAGAGCGTGAAGTGAATCAGCCCGCGCGCGCCGGTGGCCAGGGCCGCCCAGTTCTGCCAGCGGACCTCGGCTTCGGACGGGAATCTGAAGTGCGGCCCGCCGCCGGGCAGGTAGACGACGTTGCCCTGCTCGTCGGCCTCGTGGGGACCCCACGGGTCCTGGAAGAGGGCGCCCATGAACCAGTAGGGAATCCCGCGGCGCCGCGCCCAGTAGAGGCAGCGGGCGCCCGCCTCCTTCACGTAGGCCGCGCTTTCGGCGATGTTATCGGGACCGTTGGGGTCGCCCGCACCAAAGAACGGATAGATGTCGGCGCACAGGTAGTCGAGGTCGATGAGCGCGGCCGCCGACGGCACATCGCCGGCCATGACCACGGTGGTGATGGGCTGCCCGGCGGCCGCCCACTGGTTGGCGTAGGCGGCCATCTCGTGCATGTAGTCGGCGCGCGGCTCGTCCGCCAGCCCCCACGCCAGCGGCGGCGGTGCATCGCCCCACTGCTCCAGAATGCGCGCGATGCGCGGCGCCTGTTCGCCCGCGCGGTGGTTCGGTACGCCGCCGTCCAGTTCGCCCAGCGAAGCGACCAGCCGGATGCCGCGCCCCGCTGCGCGCCGCGCCATCTCCGCGGCATCCGGCGCGGACATGTGCGTCAGCCAGATCGTGTTGCAGTGGTTCGAGGCGAGCGAATCGAGTACAGCCTCGTTCTTCTGCCAATCGATCTGCCGCCCGGTGTCGCGCAACACGTGCTCGCCCGGCCAGTAGACGCCGAGCGGCATGTCGGCCAGTCCGCCCCCCGCCGCCGCCGCCATCCCCGCGATCCAGACCGCCCCCAGACACACGGCACAACTCATAGCATGCCCTCCGCCTTCATCCGGTCGCACTGTTTCCTGCGACATGTTGGCACAGACCCCGACCCGTGCGCAAACCGGTTTATCCTGGAAGGCACCACGGATGAACACGGATGCCGGCGAGCTCTGACCTGTGCGGCGTTCACCGTTTGCCGTACGGCGGTCGACCTTCGCGGACCATTGGCACCTGCTCGTGTGGGGGTAGATCGTCGTCGAAGACCGTATCGAGCTCGATCCGCAGGCCGGGGGAAGCTCACGCTCGTGAGCGTGTCGGTCTTCTCGTACGCCGCGGCCAGGCGGCAGCTCTCGCCGTCCAGAACGTACAACTCCGCCAGCCAGGGGTAGGGCGTGACGAGCCACACGTCGTTCATGGGGCGTCTCCCGTTGGATTCGCGGTTCACTCTAAGACGCCGCCGGGCCCCGCGCAACCTGTATTCCGGCCCTGGATTGCGACAATGTCGGTTGAGAACTGCTGTCGCTCCGCGGTTTTGGCTTGGTCGCCAACCGGTGCCATTGGTAAAGTGCAGCCCATGTCGTCGCTCACACCGTCTGCCTCAACCATCATGCGCATCCCGCCTCGCCGGCGCGTTCGCGATTTGCTGGCCGAGAGCCGGCGCGACATTGCGGTGCAGGCGGCCGGCTGGATCCGCACCCGCCGCGACTCCAAGGCCGGGTTCTCCTTCCTCGAACTGCACGACGGTTCGTGCTTCGCGAGCCTGCAGGTGATCGCGGATCAGTCGCTGCCCAACTACCGCGCCGAGATCCTCGCCCTGCACCCCGGGGCCGCCGTCACCGTGATCGGCCGGTTGGTGGCATCGACCGGCAGCGAGCAGGCGGTCGAGCTCAAGGCCGACGCGGTGCGCGTGCTGGGCTTCTGCGATCCAGCCGCCTACCCACTCGGCAAGCAGCGCGTGACCTTCGAGCGGCTGCGCGAGCTCACCCACCTGCGGCCCCGCACCAACACCTTCGGCGCGGTGGCCCGCGTGCGCAACGCCCTGGCCGACGAAGTCCACCGCTTCTTCCAGGAGCGCGGCTTCCTGTACCTGCACGCCCCGATCATCACGGCCAACGACTGCGAGGGGGCGGGCGCCATGTTCCAGGTGAGCACGCTCGACCACGCCGCGCCACCGCGCCGGCCGGACGGCCAGGTGGACTACGACGCCGACTTCTTCGGCCGGCGCACCAGCCTCACCGTCAGCGGCCAGCTGGAAGGTGAGACCCACGCCTGCGCGCTGGGCGATGTCTACACGTTCGGGCCCACCTTCCGCGCGGAGAACTCCAACACCCGACGCCACCTGGCGGAGTTCTGGATGATCGAACCGGAGATGGCCTTTGCCGACCTGCGCGCCGACGCCGAACTGGCCGAGACGTTCCTGAAGCACCTGGCCGGCCGCGTGCTGGCGCGCTGCCCGGACGAGTTGGCCTTCTTCGAGCAACGCGTCCAACCCGGCCTGCGGGCGCAGTTGGAGGCCGTGGCCCTCAGCGCATTCCAGACCATCACCTACACCGAGGCCGTGGCGCTGCTGGCCGCCGCCACCCAGCCCTTCGAGTTCGCGCCGGCCTGGGGCATGGACCTGCAGTCCGAGCACGAGCGGTACCTGACCGAGACGGTCTTCCGCGGCCCGGTCATCGTCACGGACTACCCGCGCGCCATCAAAGCCTTCTACATGCGGCGCAACGACGACGGCCGGACCGTGGCGGCCATGGACGTGCTGCTGCCGGAGGTGGGTGAGATCATCGGCGGCAGCCAGCGCGAGGAGCGCCTGGACGAGCTGACGGGGGCGATGCGCGAACGGGGGCTGCGGCCGGAGGATTACGAGTGGTACCTGGACCTGCGGCGTTTCGGCACCGTACCGCACGCCGGTTTCGGCCTGGGGTTCGAGCGCCTGGTGCAGTTCTGTACCGGCATGCACAACATCCGCGATGTGATCCCCTTCCCGCGCGCGCCCCGTTTGTGCCGCTAGCTTTCCCGTGCCGGGAAAGCTGAGGCGGGCGTTCGCCCGCGAACCGACATGATCGATCATTCCTACCTCGCCGATCTGCACGTGCACTCACGCTACTCGCGCGCCACCAGCCCCGAGTGCACCCTGGAGGGGCTGCACCGCTGGGCGCAGCTCAAGGGGGTGCGGGTGGTGGCCACGGGCGATTGCACCCATCCGGCGTGGTTCGCCGAACTGACCGCCAAACTGGTGCCGGCCGAGTCCGGCCTGTACCGCCTGCGCGACGGACCGGCCGCGGCGGCCGACGCCGCCGTGCCGCCCGCCTGCCGCGCACCCGTGCGGTTCGTGATCGGCGGCGAGATCAGCAGCATCTACACGCGGGACGGCCGCGGACGCCGCGTGCACAACCTGGTGTTCGCGCCCGACCTGGCCACCGCCGGACGCATCAACGCCCGCCTGGCGAAACGCGGCAACATCCACTCCGACGGCCGGCCGATCCTGGGGATGGATCCGCGCGACCTGCTGGAGCTGATCCTGTCAGAACACGAACAGTGTGTGATGATCCCGGCCCACATCTGGACCCCCTGGTTCGCGCTGTTGGGATCCAAGTCGGGCTTCGATTCGGTCGCGGCGGCCTTTGGCGACCTTGCGCCGCACATCTTCGCGGCCGAGACCGGCCTCTCGTCGGACCCGCCGATGAACTGGCGGGTGAGCCAACTCGACCGCCTGGCGCTGGTGTCGAACTCGGACCTGCACTCGCCCGCCAACCTGGGCCGCAACGCCAACCGCTTCCACGGCACGCCCGATTACTTCGCCCTGTTCGACGGCCTGCGGCGGCAGGACCCGGCCGTGTGCGGCGGCACGATCGACCTCTTCCCGGAGGAGGGCAAGTACCACCTCGACGGCCACCGGGCCTGCGGGTTCGTTAGCAACCCCGAGTCGGCGCGGCAGCCGGGAGACCTCTGCCCGGTATGCGGCCGGCCGCTCGTGCTGGGCGTGCTGCACCGCGTGGTCGAACTGGCCGACCGCGCCGACGGCGGCCGGCCGGCCGGGGCCCTGCCCTTTCGCTACATTGTCCCGCTGGCCGAGGTGCTGGCCGAACTGTTCGGTTGCGGCGCCACCAGCAAGCGTGTTACGGGGGCCTATTTTCGACTGCTGGCGACGCTCGGACCGGAGCTGTCGATCCTGCTCGATCTGCCGGCTGAGCAACTGGACGGCCAGGCTGTCCCGCGGCTGGGCGAGGCCATCCGACGCATGCGGGCCGGACAGGTGGTCCGCCAAGGGGGCTATGATGGCGTCTACGGCGTGATCCGCGTGCTGCCGGAGCCGGGTGGCTGCCTGGGAGACAAACCTGCCTCGCGGCTGCGCCGCGAGTGTTCGAGGGGGTAACTGCTGAACATCCAACATCGAACGTCCAACATCGAACGTCGAATCTGGAATTGCACGCGACGTTGAGCGTTCGATGTTCGAAGACCAGGAGGAACAACCATGACGGTACAACGTTTCGACGCAATCATCTGGCGCGGCCCGCTGGGCCGCAAGGTCCATGCGCTGACCGCGTGGCTCGAGCAGCGCGGGAGCGTGCTGGTGGGGTTCAGCGGCGGCGTGGACAGCACCTTCCTCTCGGCCCTGGCCGCGCAGGTGCTGGGCAAACGCACCCTGGCCGTGACGCTCGATTCGCCCTTCCTGGCGCGTTCTGAGTTGCGCGAGGCGCGGCGCCTGGCGCGGTTGATCGGCGTGCGCCACCGGGTGGTGCGCGTGGAGGCCTTCGACGATCCCCAACTGGTGGCCAATCCTCCCGATCGCTGCTATCACTGCAAGCGACTGGACTTTGGAGCGCTTTGCGCGCTGGCGCGCGAAGCGAAACTGGCCTGCGTGTGCGATGGCAGCAACGCTGACGACCGGAAAGACTACCGCCCCGGCAGTCGCGCCACGACCGAACTGGGCGTGCTGAGCCCGCTGCAGGAACTCGGCTTCAGTAAGGCCCAGATCCGCGCCGCCTCGCGCCGGCTCAGACTGCCCACCGCGGACAAACCGGCCATGGCCTGCCTGGCCTCGCGCATCCCCTACGGCACCGCCATCACGGCGCCGGCTTTGCGCATGATCGAACAGGCCGAGGACGCCCTGCGCGGCCTGGGACTCACGCAGTGCCGCGTGCGCCTGCATGGCGAGGTGGCGCGCATCGAAGTGCCACCGGCCGACCTCGCGCGCGTGCTGGCACACCGCCGCGCGATCCTGGCGCGCCTGACGGCGGTCGGCCTGCGCTTCATCACGCTCGACCTGCAGGGCTACCGCATGGGCAGCCTGAACGAGAGCCTGACGCGCGCTTGACGTCCTTGCTACGCATCCTCGACATGCATTGCATCGCTTGCAACCCGTCGCCGACTCCGGTAGCATTTCGTCATTGTCACCTTGGAGGATATCACCATGCGCATTACACGTCTGCTGACGCCCGTCGTAGCCGCCCAGTTCCTGTCAGTCGCAGCGGTTCTGGCCCAGGGCCAGCCGAAGCCGGCCCAACCGGCGGCCGATCCGGTGCGGACCAAGGCGGCGTACGAAACCGTGGCCAGCCACCTGGACACGGGAGGCGACCTGCTGGTGGTGGCGAATCTCGACGGCCTGATGGAGAACGCCGTGACGCAGCTCGGCGCGGTTTTTGAAGGGCTGTCGGCGGCAGCGGGGCCGGCCGGCGGCGTGCCGGCACCGGTCCGCGAGGCTTTCGGGCGCCTGCCGGCGTTCCTGCAAGCCAGCGGCCTGGATGCGATCGACGGCCTGGGCATGAGTCTCGTGCCCCGTGGCGACGGCTTGAACAACTACAAGTCCTTCCTCCGCCGCGATGCGGGAGCCGCAAGCCGGCCGCTCTGGCTGGCCACGATTGGCGCGGCCCCGCGGCGCCTGTGGAGCCTGAACTATCTGCCGCGCGACACGGTCTTCGCCCGCACCAGTGCCGGCGATGTTCGCCAGCTCTGGCAGTTCATGCGGCAGGCGGCCGAAGCCGCGGGCGGTCCGGCCGGCGCCCAGACGCTGGATGGCTGGTCCAAGTCGCTGACGGGCATTCTCGGGACCGATCTGGGCACGGTGCTCGAGACGCTGGGCGCCGACTCGTTCATCGCACTCCAACTCTCGTCCACGCGCACGGTCCAGATTCCGATGCCGAACCCCGGCGGCGATGCGCCCCAGATGCTGACCCTGCCGGCCCCGGCCCTGCTGTTGGGCGTGGCCGCCAAGGGCGACACGGCATCCAAGGCCCTGGCCGCGCTGCTCGCGCACAGCAAACTGCCGCTGGTGCAGCAGGCCACGCCGCTCGGCGCACTCCAGAGCGCCACGCTGCCGGTGCCCTTGCCCATCCCTCTCAGCCCCAGCTTCGCCGTGCACGAGAACATGCTGCTGATCGGCTCGACGGCGGAGATTGTCCAGGAGGGCATGCGGGCCGCCACCGCCAAGGACGGGCTGCTGGCCGACGCAGCCTTCAAGAAGCTGCTGGCCGACCTGCCGATGGAGAACAACGGCCTGGCCTATGTCAGCCCGCGGTTCAGCACGACGATGCTGGATCTCCAGACCCGCCTGATGGAGACGGCTGGCGGCCGCGGCGGCTTCAACCCCACGGTCCTCATGAAAGCCATGCTCGGCGACGGCGGACCGCAGCAGGCCCTGGTGGTGACGATCAACGAGAAGGACGGGGTGCTGACGCGCGGCGTCACCTCGGCCGGCGGCCGCGAAATGGTCGCCAGCCTGGCCATGGCCCCGGTGGGGATGCTCTCGGCCATCGCGATCCCCAGCTTCATGAAGGCTCGCACCACATCGCAGAGCAACGCCTGCATCAACAACCTGCGGCAGCTCGATTCCGCCAAGGAGCAGTGGGCTCTGGAGACCAACCAGGCCGAGGGCGCCAAGGTGGATGAGGCTGCGGCACTCCAATACATCAAGGGCGCCCGCATGCCGGTTTGTCCGCAGGGCGGCACCTACACGCTCAACCCGATCGGCCAGGAACCGGCCTGTTCGATCCCGGGCCACGCGCTGCCGCACTAGATTCCTCCCTCGTTTGTTCGCGGTGCAGCCGCGCGGGAGGCTCGTCGGCAGCTACTCCGTCGCCTGGCCGGTGTCGCACCAGCTTTGGATCGGGCAGCCCTCGCAGGTGGGGTTGCGCGGGTGGCAGTGGGTCTGGCCAAAGGCCACCAGATAGGAGTTCCACCCCTTCCAGTAGCGGCGCGGCAGAATCTGGCGTAGGGTCTGCTCAGTCTCCAGCGGGGTCCGCGTGTGCAGCAGCCCCAGGCGGTTGCAGATGCGGTGGACATGTACGTCCACGCAGATGCCAAAGCCGTCGAAGCCGAGCACGACCACCAGGTTCGCGGTCTTGCGACCGACGCCCGGCAGTTCACACAACTCCTCGACCGTCGAGGGCACACGGCCGCCGAAGCGGGCATCGAGGACATCCGGCAGCGCCTTCAGGTGCAGGGCCTTGGTGTGGTAGAAACCGACCGGAAAAATCAGGCGTTCGAGTTCAGCCAGCGGGATCGTCCTCAAGTCGGCGGGTGTGCGCACACGCGCAAACAGGCGTTCACAGGCCGCCGCCGTGGTCCGGTCCTTGGTGCGGGCGCTCAGGATTGTCCCGACCAGCACACAGAACGGGTCGCGTGTCTGGGCGGCCACGAGATCGATCACCGGCGCGCGGACCATCCCGAAAGCCTGCCTCAGACCGCGGTACACGTCAGGAATGTCGTCGCTTGTCATGCAGGGTTCCCTGTGATAGCGAGGGCGCAGCATAGCGAAGCGACAAGGGCCGGCACACGCCCGCTCAGCCGCCCTGCATCTCGCGCAGGATTCCGGCCGCCGCGGCGGCCGGGTCGGGGGCGTCGAGGATGGGTCGGCCGACGACCAGGTGCGTGGCGCCGTCGGCCACGGCCTGGCCTGGCGTGGCGGTGCGTTTCTGGTCACCCATGGCGGCGCCGGCGGGCCGGATGCCGGGTGTCACCAACAGCGCCGCCGGACCCAGGCGCAGGCGCATGCGTCCCACTTCCTGGGGCGAGCAGACGATCCCGTGGACGCCTGCGGCGAGCGCCAGCTGACCCAGGGCGTCGACCTGTGCGGCAGGCTCGCGGGCGATGCCCAGATCGGCGAGGTCGTGGGCGTCGAGACTGGTCAGCACCGTCACCGCCACGATCCGCGGCGCGGCGGCACCAGCCGCAGCGGCGGCGGCCGCGGCGGCACCCAGCATGGCACGGCCGCCGGACGCATGCACCGTCAGCAGGTCCACGCCGAGGCTCGCGCACGTACCCACGGCGCGTTCGACCGTACGCGGAATGTCGTGCAGCTTCAGGTCCAGGAAAACCCGCTTGCCCATCCGGCGCACCAGGCGGACAACCTCCGGGCCTTCGGCGCTGAACAGCTCCAGCCCGATCTTATAGATCCCGACTGCGGGCCCCAGCGTCCGCACCACCCGTTCGACCTCGACGGCCGAAGAGACATCCAGTGCCACGATCAATTCTGTCATGTTCATGGTCCCTGCGGATGGAGCCCCTCAGGACGACGGCTCCAGTGAAAAACGCACCTGCCAGGCCAGGCGGCCATCGGCCGGAGCGATTGCCTCGAATTGCAGCAGGCTGAGCCCCGGGGCCGGCGAGTCGTACTCGGCCAGCAGGCCCGCCACCGGCACAGCCACGAAGGCCTCGGCGACTGAGCCAATCCGTTCAACTTTCAGGGTTTTGCCATGCTGCCGCAACCAGGCGGTCTGGTTGCCCTGGGCCTCGGGTATCGCGGCGGTCAGCATGCGCCACCGCACACGGGTGCCGGGCACCAGACCCTCGATCTCATCGGACACTACGGCGACGGCCCGATCCAACAGCCCGAAGGTCCGCATCACCTTGCGTGCCTGCCCGGCGTAGATCGGGGTCAGGTCGATTGCGGTGAATGGCGTGGGGTCCTTAGCGACGGAGACCAGAATCCCGGCGTGGCCGGCGACCTGCTGGTCCTGCCCGGCGATCGTGAGGATGTTGTGGCTGCTGGATCCGATGCGAAAAACGCGCCAGCGGTCGCTATCCGGACGCATGCTCCACAGGTTCAAGCCGCGCGACTCGATGCGCTCATAGTCTTCGGCGCCCAAGTCGAGCGCCCAGCGTTCGCCGGCCGCGTCGAGGACAAAGGCGCCGACGTCCATATGGCCATGGTTCGCAGAGGGCGTGCCGGCCTTACAGGCCAGGTACCAGGCATCGGAGCTCCAGCTGCTGCGATGAACCGCCACGGGCACGTTGCCGCGGCCGCACCAGTCAAGCGTCCGGGGCACCGCGGGGGCGTTCGCTGGCGGCAGCCAAAACGGGAGCAGACCGGCCAGACGGTCGCGCGGCAGCGCTTCGAGCTTGCCGTGCAGCCAACCAGCCTCCGCGGTATCGGACGGCAACTGGAGACCCTGGCGGGCGGCAAACCAGTGCAGCGTGCCCATGCGACGCGCCGCCGCGCCGCAGTCTGCGAAGTTGAACGTGCGTCCGGTGGGGCCGGTGGCCTGTAGCATGAAGTCGATCGACTTCAGGAAGCCGGGCTGACGGGTCAGGCCGAAGTCCGTTCCCAGCACCCGCTCCAGGCACTCGATCAGGATCACGTTGAAGCTGGACCCGTACTCCCAGTAGATTGGACCCTCCGGGTAGATCCCGTCCGGCGCATAGGCGGCCATGGCGCAGGGCACGCCGGTCACGGCCCGGAGGACCACTCGGCGGGCGAGCTCGGGCTCGTCGTCGGCGATCGCCAGGGCCGCGGCCACCATGCCGGCATGGCAGACCTGTCCCCAGTTGTTGCTGCCACGCACCCACCATTGTGGCGGCTCGGTCACGAACGAGGGCCGAAGTCCCTTTTCCAGCAGGGCCGCGCGGACTTGTTGTCGGATGTCGTCCGGCAACTCGGCATGGAACCAATCGTAGCCAATGGCCACGGCCAGGCTCATTTCGGCCACGTCGAGAAAGTGGGACGGGTTCCAGTCCGTGAAGGCGCAGACGGTAGCCAGTTCGCGCGCGGCCCGTTCGGCGAACACGGCCTCGCCGGTGTGAATCCATGCCAGTCCGAGCAGAAGCTGGCGCTCGAGTTCGGCGCGCGAAACATGGAGCAACCGGCGGCCGGTCGGGTGGCGCTCCAGCTGGGGTTGCGTCAGCACGAGGCGGGCGCGCGCCACCAGGGCGTCGACCAGCGCAGCGACGGCCGGCTCGGTGGCGATCCGCTGCCGCAGCCGGGCAACCTGTTGGGCGTCGATGATGACGCGAGGACGGGTCAACGGGGCGACGGCGAAGCGTTGTGCCACGTCGGCCTCGGTTACCTGACGCGGATCGGGTGAGGCTTCCATACGAGCGGTTCCCAGGGACAGCAGCGCGCTGGCCAGGGCCATCCGCACGCACAGGCGCTCCGCGGCGGTACGCGGGTGGCGACGATTACGGTGGCCCCAGGCTGTCACGGCGACCAAGGTTAACGGATACACCGGCCGGCACAAGCGGAAAACGCGGCGTCGCACGCTTCGGTGGCCAGCCGCCATACTCACACTTTATAAAGTGTGAGTATGGCGGCTGGAGCGCGCCGTCCGCCTGGCACCTCCGCTGCCGCACGGAAGGAAGCTATCTAGGTTCACATTCCGGGCGCTGCGGCCCTGAACCCCAGCCCACCTTTGGCGAGAACGACGCGCGCGGTTGGCGGATCCTTGCTAAGTGAACTTCGGTTCAGATATAATCTTGGCATGGACGCAACGCTGGACACGCCGCCGCAACCACTCAACCTGCATGGATTTCCGCAGGCCATTTTGCACTTGGATGCCGATGCGTTCTTCACCTCAGTGGAGCAGGCGCTCAATCCGGCCTTGCGCGGCCGGCCGGTGGTCACGGGGGTCGAGCGTGGCATCATCGCCTGCGCCAGTTACGAAGCCAAGGCGCTTGGCATTGCCCGCGGACTGCCCTTGCACGAAGCCCGCCGGATCTGCCCGCAACTGGTGATCCTGCCTGACGATTACGAGACCTATAGCCTCTATTCGAAGCGGATCTTCGAGATCATGCGTCGATTCACACCCACGGTGGAGGAGTATTCGATCGACGAAGCCTTTGCCGACCTCACCGGTTTGCGGGCGCTGTACCGCTGTTCATATGAGGCCATTGGCCGGCAGATCCAGGAGACGATCCAGACCGAACTCGGGCTCAGCGTCTCGGTCGGGATCAGCCTGACGCGCGTGCTGGCCAAAATCTGCTCCAAATTCCGCAAGCCGCACGGCTTGACGGCGGTGCGCGGCCATCACATCCACCTGCTGTTGCAGCGCACCCCCATCGACAAAGTCTGGGGCATCGGCCCCAACAGCTCGGCCATGCTGCGCAAGTTCGACGTGACGACCGCCTATGCGTTTGTCCGCCGCCCGGAGGAGTGGGTGGCACGGCTCCTCAAGAAGCCTGGGCGGGACACCTGGTTCGAACTGCAGGGGCACGTCGTGCATGCCGTAAATGCAACACCCAAGCAGGACTACGGCAGCGTGATGAAGTCGCACACCTTCTCGCCCCCTTCGGACGACCGCGAGATGGTCTATGCCGAGTTGGTGCGCAACGTCGCGGCGGCCCTGGCCAAGCTGCGTCGGCTTCACCTGCGCGCCAGCCGTTTGGGGATTGGGTTACGGCGGCACGACTTCCAGCATGTGGCCCTGGACGCCCCGCTCGATCCACCCACGGCCCTGGACCCGGCGGTCCTGCCGCTGTTGCGCATGCTCTTCGACCGTCTTTTCGAGACCGGTACGCGTTACCGGGCCACGCTGGCGCTGTTTGACGGGTTAGAGGCGGATGTCATCGAGCAACTCGATCTCTTTCACGACAGCGACCAGTCCGCCGCTCATCGCCGGTTGGCCAGCAGCATGGATGCGATCAACCGACGCTTTGGCGGCGGCAGTGTGATCTGCGGCTCCGCGCTTGATCTGGCCCGCAAACCGGTCGCCGCGCGCGATGCGCAACCCGACCGCTTTCAGCACCCGCTGCCGGGCGAGACCGGCCGCCGCCGCCTGGCCATCCCGCGGATGACCGAGATCCGGGTGTAGCACCGGCTTGCCTTTAACTTGCCCCGACGGACGGGAGGAGTCTGGAACTCATGAAATCAGGAAAGGGAGCGTAAGACGCCTTCCCGCTTTCCTGATTCAACCTGAAAACGGGAGTGCCGCCAGTAGAGTAGGGATGCCCGCTTGCGCGGGCATCCCTACTCTACTGGCTTGGACTTCCGGTTCTAGGGCCATTAATAGTTACCCTCCTCGAACATTCGCGGCGCAGCCGCGCGGCGGGTTTGCCTCTAACTTGAAGTTGTTGTCCGCAGATTTCGTAGACCTTGGTTCATCCCGGAAACGGGAGTTACACCACGAAGGACACGAAGGGCTCGAAGCAACAGCCGAAGCTGCAACGAGTTGCAGGCAGACAGTCAACATGGATGCACGCACCTCGTGCAGCGTGCACGCAGGCCAGGCACCGATCCCCATACGACGCCTCTGCTTCGTGCTCTTCGTGGCCTTCGTGGTGAGACCGAATTGCGCTTCTGGCTCTATCGGCGGTCATCTGCGCAATCTGCCGACAAAGTTACCCCCTTCGTTTGTTCGCGGCGCAGCCGCGCGGCGGGCTCGTCCGCAACTTGAAACTGGAAAACAAAACGAGACTTGATCAAGTGGTCGCGGGCAAAGGCCCGCTTGAGCTTTCCCGGCACGAGAAATCTAGTCGAGATGGAAGACCGGCCGCAGCTCGCACGACACCGGGCTGTTGTCCGGATTGGAGGGCATGACGTCGCCCATGTAGGCCCACCACTTGCGGCAGGCCGCGGTCCGTGCGATCGCGTCCCAGCGGGCCTGATCCTCAATCTCGACATACCCGAAGAGTTGGCGCGTCCCGGGATGGAGAAAGATCGAGTAGTTGTGCGCCCCATGCGCCTTGAGAATGGCCTCCAACTCCGGCCAGATCGGCGTATGGCGCCGCTCGTACTCGGCCTCACAGCCGGCATTCACCGACATCACAAAGGCTTTGCGTATCATGATCCGTCACTCCCACGGCGGCGGCTCCGCCCTCAACCCTAACAGAGCGTGCCGCCACCCTCGCCCTGCCCCTCTCCCAGCGGGAGAGGGCGAACAACTTGTCTTTCGTCGCGGTTTCCCGCGGATTCGGCATCGGTCCGCCGAACCGCGCAACCCCCTCACACCTGCCGTGCGCGGTACGACTCGACCTCCCAGTTTTCGATGAAGCCCCGGGCTGCATCCGACAGATACTGAATTCCGCCAAAAGCCCGCGCCAACTGGCGCACCAAGGCCCCGTCGAGTCCGAGCTCCAGCGCCAGATCGGCCGCTTTCTGGCTCGCGCCGATCCCATACAGACCCTCGTCCGTCGCCAGCAGTCGCGGGGCATAGCCGCGGCGTCGTACGAACGCCTGCAAGGCCGCCTCTCCGAGCACGCCCTCATATACGAACGACTTGGCATACACGATGTGGTCGGGCGAGACCGGCCCGAAGGCCGGCTGGACCGCGCCGGCGGCAGCCACAGCCGCACCGTCTGCGCCCAGCGCCGCGCAGGCAATGGCCCGCACGTGTTCACGCGCATCCGCGGTCGGCGACGGGCCGGGCCGCAGCGCAGTCGGCACCGCGGCCGCGGCGTAGACCTGGTCGAGCGCGCGCATCACGTCGCCTGAGACGCGGACGATCTCATCGGCGGAGTCGCCGGCAACAAAGATCCCGTGATTCTCGAGCAGCAGGACCCGCGGCTCACGGCCGTCGCGCTGCCGCCGCGCCGCCAGCGCGTCCCGGACGCGCAGGCACAGGGTGTAGCCAGGATCGGTGTAGGGCACCCAGAGCGCGTCCGGAAACAGCGAGGCCGCCGCCGCGGCCCCGCCCAGCGCGCAGGTCAAGCCGTTGACCAGTGCCGGATGGGTATGCACCACAAAGGTGGCGGCGAACGAATCGTGCAGGGGGGCCTCGACCGAGGCCCGGCCGGGCGTGGCCGGATGCACCGCGGCCGCCATGACCGCCTGCACCCACCGTTCGCGCTCGGCGGCCTCCGCGGGCGGCGCGTCTGTGTAGAGCCGGCCCAGGGCCCCGCGGTCCAGGGCGACAAACCGGGCCGGTGCCAACCCGGACAGGGTCGTGCCGGACGGCTTGATCCAAAGCGTTGCCCCGTTCTTGCACGAGGTATTGCCTCCGCCCGCCTTGACGTAGTCGGCGCCGCCGAATGCATGCGAAAGCCGGGTGATCGTCTCCAGAAGCTCCACAGATTACCTCCGTCACGGCGCCGTGCGGCACCGCCTGGGTGATCATCCCACGTCCCCGCGGCCGGATCAACCACCTTTTTTCGGCGCGCTGCGCTTTCGGACTGGCATTGCAGCCTGACAAAAGGTACGCTTGCATCAACATTGTCTTGGTATGCAACGCGCGGCGTCTGGCCGGGCCGCGCGTTGCCACGCTGGCGGCTGCAAGACCGAGGGTTCCGATGAAACGCGCACTGCGTATGGGCATGGTGGGAGGGGGGCTTGGCGCTCAAACCGGCGAGACACACCGTCTGGCGGCCCGGATGACCGGCTGCATCGAGCTGGCCTGCGGCGCTTTCAGCAGCGACCGCCAGCGGTCGTTCGAGAGCGGCGAAGCCCTGGACCTGCCGACTGACCGCGTCTACGGCAGCTATCGTGAGCTGCTCAAGAAGGAAGCGCGGCGGCCGGCCGACGAGCGGATTGATTTCGTGGCCATCGCAGCACCGAACAACCTGCACTACCCGGTGGCCATGGCCGCGTTCGATGCCGGATTCCACGTGCTGTGCGACAAGCCCATGACGACCAACCTCGACGAAGCCCGCAACCTGGTGCGCAAGCAGCAGGCCGCCGGCCTGCGCTGCTGCGTGGCCTTCAACCACGCCGGGTACCCGCTCGTGCGGGAGGCCCGCGACCTGGTCCGCCAAGGCCGTCTGGGCGCAATCCGGCGCGTGGTCGTGGAACACCCGCAAGGTTGGCTGGCCACGCGGCTCGAAACCGCCGGCAACCGCCAGGCCGGCTGGCGGACCGACCCGCGCCGCGCGGGCCCCACCGGCTGCATGGCCGACCTGGGATCGCACTGCATCCACCTGGCCGAGTATGTGACCGGCCTGCGCGTGGCGGCCGTGTCGGCCGACCTGCGCGCGTTCGTCGCCGGCCGGCAGCTCGACGACGATGGCACCGTCCTGTTGCGGTTTGACAACGGCGCCCACGGTGTGCTGTGGGCCAGCCAGGTGTGCGTGGGAGAGCAGCACGGGCTGCGCCTGCGCGTCTACGGCGAACGGGGCGGCCTGATGTGGGAACAGGAGCGGCCGGGACTTCTGCACGTGCATGCGTTGAACGGGCATACGGAAGTCCGGCAGGCCGGGGGCCCGAGCCTGGTCCGAGATGCGGCCCGGACCAACTGGCACCTGCCGGCGGATGGCGGCGGGCTGCTGGAGTCCTTTGCCCATGTCTACCAGGCCTTTGCGCGCGATCTGCACCAGCTCCGCCAGGGGCAGTCGACGGCCGGGGAGCCCGACTATCCCGGCGTGGCCGATGGGCTCCGCGTCATGTGCTTCCTGGACGCATTGATCCAGAATGTCCATCCGGAGAACACGGCCAAGTGGACGGCGGTGAGCCCCGGCGAGTGACGCGCGCCCTGAGGCTGCAGCCTGCTTGAATGGCGCGTCGCCGCGACCGCCTCCGGGCCAGAGTCGGCCCGGAGGCACGGAAGGCGGAGAACCTGCCCGGCGCCCCTTGAGCGCCGGTGACTTCTTGCGTTCGACCGACTGTCGCGACGAAATGCGACCAAAAGACATTAGAACTGTCTCGGACCGCGAAATCCAGTCCGACACGCTTCTAGGAGCCCAGAATCGCACGCACGGTCGCAGCGTTCTCCTCGACCATGTTGTCGTTGTCGCCGCGGTGCATGCCGACATTCACAACGTCCGTGGGCTTGATCTGCTCGAAGGCATACTCGAAGGCCATGCGCGGATCAATGCGGCCGGCCCCCATGATTTTGTAGGCGATACAGGGCTTGCGGATGCGCCGGATGCAGTCGACGGCCGGGGCCATGTCGGACAGGCTGAACGCGTGGCCTGAGCCACGATGCAGGCTGCCGCAGTTGAAGAGGCAGACGGCGTGGAAGTCGGCCGCATTCAGACTGTCAACCCATAGGTGTGCTTCTGGCGCATGCCCGGCCACGCCGGCCAGAACGCCCCGCGACCGGGCGTAGTCGCACCATGCCCGGACCGACGCGCTGTCCCGGCGACTGTAGGCGTCGTCGACCTGCGCGCCGTGGAAGTAGAGCGCCTTGCAGCCGATGGCCACCACTTCGTCGATGGCTGCGGTCATCTCGGGCTTGATGCGCCGGTTGACCTGGGCGATCCACTGGAGCGTGCCGCCCTCGCGGAGATACTCCTGCACCGCCTGCACGACGTGGGCGCTCTCGTTGTTGGTGACCATGGTGTTGATGCCCGCCGCTTCGGCCCGCCGCCAGGTCTCCTTGATGCGGTCGACGTCGTAGTACGCGAGCATCGCCCGGTCGCGCTGCTCGTTTTGGTGACTGAAGCCACCGAACGGGTTGGCGCCCAGAATCAGCCGGGTCAGCTTGAGTCCGCAGAAATCAACCGTTGGCAACCGCATGGTGTCGCTCCTTGGCCGTCATCTGTTTTGAGTCTCGCCGCGTTTGGTGGCCAGGAACCGCGTGACGGCGTCGCGCGCAGCCGGGTTCGTGAAGTATGCCATTTGACGTTCCACCCGGAAACGCGTGGCGGCGACCTGGCCCAGTTCGGCGGCAGTCACATCGACATCCAGGGGGATCCGAAGCATACCAACATACTCAAAGCCGGTGCGTTGATAGGCCTGCCAACCGCGGTCGTTGGTCACGGCGGTGGTCAGTTCGATGGCATCCGCCGCCACGACCGCAGCCACGTGCTGCAGCACCCGCACCGCCAGACTTCCAAAGCCTCGCCCCTGATAGGCATCCGCCACCGCCACGCCCAGTTCGGGGACTTCCAGGCCCGCGCGTTGCGAGACGGGGTTGCCGCCGGCCTTCCAGAGAAAGCAATGGGCGACCGGCCGATCCTCGTGCTCCAGCAGGTAGGCGGCATCAACCCGCTGCACCGACTGCGCGACAGCTGCGGCGAACGCCTGCGCACAACGCCCCGCATCCGACCATGGGTAAGGGCAGAACATGTCGCGCGCGTGGTCGCTGAGTTGCCGTCCAAACAGGGCGAGGGCGGATTCGTCCCCTGCACCCAGGCTGCGCAATCGATAGGCGCCATCAGGCAGCCGAAAGCGCGCTTCAACCTGCCAGCAGTCCGGTGCATACACCGTCAGAGCGGACTCGCCGCCGCCGCGGCGAGCGATGAACGCCCCGATTGTGGCTTGCAGGGACTCGGCCAGCATAAGCACGCCTTCCAACTGCGCACCGCCCGACGGTGCGCAAACCCAACGAGGTCGCGCGGCACCGGGGTCTTCCAGTGAATCGAAGTATAGCACCTGAATCCCCGAGCGGCAACGCACGCGACGCACCGCGGCCGAGTCTTGCAACTGCAATCCGCGCAAGACGCGCGTTGCATCGGCAATAGATGCAGGGCATCACACCACAAATCGTAACCATTTAGTCATCATCAGTTTATGCAGATATTGGCCACCTGGCACGCTTCGTGGTAAGTAGTCTCGCACCAAGAAGCCCAGGATGTCTGGCTGAGGAGCCAGTGCAAGGGGCCGGTGGTGGCCTTCTGCTGAAACCCCTGAAAAGTAAACCAGTAAACCAGAGGAGCAACACAGTCATGAGTGAGAACGTGCAAGCGATTCAGGATTCCGAGTTCGACCAGACGATCGGCACGGGCGTCGTGCTGGTCGACTTCTGGGCGCCCTGGTGCGGTCCCTGCCGCATGCAGACGCCGATCCTCGATGAGGTGGCAACCGCCGTCGCGGGCAAGGCCGGGGTAGCGAAGATCAACGTCGACGACAATCAGGCATCCGCGACCAAGTACGGCGTGCGCGGCATCCCGACCTTGATCCTCTTCAAGGACGGCCAGGTGGTAAAGCAGTACGTGGGCGTGCAGCGTAAGGACGTGCTGGTTGCGGCCATCACGCAGGTTGTCTGACGCCCCCCGGTCGAACCGCGACCCGGGTGTGCCCCCGGCCCGCGGCCGGCCGGACCGCCGCTTGTGAGAAAGACCCGCAAGGTGTAAGGTGTCAACGGGTCACAAGGAGTACCTATGATGCGAAAACTGATGGACTGGTGCGTGCAACACCCCCGCGCGACGACGTGGGCGATGGTGGTCGCGACGGCCGCGCTGGCTCTGGTGGCGGCGCTGCCGTCGGTTGCGCCGGGTGTGTTTCCGTTCCTCCACGCGGCAAAAATCGACACCGATCCGGAGAACATGCTCGCCGCCGACGAACCCGTGCGCGCCTTCCACCGCGACATGAAGGCCGAGTTCGCGCTCTACGATATGCTGGTGGTGGGCGTGGTCAACGAGCGGGCGCCGGACTTCGTCTTCAATCCGGAGACGTTGCGTGACGTCCATGCACTCGCCGCCTACGCGCAGACCCTGCACGGCGAGGCCATCGGCAAGCCGGGCGATCCCACGGCCGGGGTCATCGGTGTGGACGTGATTGCGCCGTCGACGGTCGACAACGTCCGTCAGGGCGGCCTGGGCACGGTGACCTTCGAGTGGCTGATGCCCGAACCGCCCACGACCGCGGAGGCTGCGCGCAACGTGCGCGACCAGGCCATGCGGCTGCCCTTTATGAAGGGCACGCTGGTCTCCGAGGATGGCCACGCGCTGGCGCTCTACATCCCGCTCTCGGACAAGCATCTTTCCTACGCGGTCGCCAACAAGCTGAAGGCCAGGATCGCGACCTTCGCGTCGGGCGACCAGTATCACATCACCGGCCTGCCGATCGCGGAAGACACGTTTGGCGTCGAGATGTTCGTCCAGATGGCGGTCTCCGCGCCGCTGGCCATGCTCATTATCTTCCTGCTGCTGCTGGCCTTCTTCAAGAAGCTGGTGCTGATCATCTCGCCCCTGATCGTGGCGATCGTGAGCTGTATCGCCACCATGGCCCTGCTGATCGCCACGGGCAACACCATCCACATCATGAGCAGCATGATCCCCATCTTCATCATGCCCATTGCCGTGCTCGACTCGATCCATATCCTCTCCGAGTTCTTCGAGCGGTACCAGGAGACCAGAGACCGGGCCGCAGCCATCCGGCAGGTGATGAAGACGCTCTTCACCGCGATGCTCTACACCAGCCTGACCACGGCCGTCGGCTTCCTTTCCCTGGCGCTCACACCCATCCCGCCCGTGCAGGTGTTTGGCGTCTTCATCGCCATCGGCGTGATGCTGGCATGGGTCCTGACGGTGACCTTCATCCCCGCCTCGGTGATGTTCATCAAGGCCCAGTCGCTGGAGAACTTCGGCGCCTCGGCACAGACCGCCGAGGGCGAGTCGCACTCGCCCATGGCCCGGATGCTGCGTGCGCTCGGGCAGGGCACGTTCCGGTATGCCAAGCCGATCCTGGGCGTTGCCGCGGTCCTGACGGCGGTGGCGATCTGGGGCATCGGCCAGATCGTCATCAACGACAACCCCGTGAAGTGGTTCGAGTCCAAACACGCCATCCGGGTGGCCGACCGGGTGCTCAACTCCCATTTCGGCGGCACCTACATGGGCTACCTGGCTCTGGAGCCCGGCACGGAACTGCCCGCGCCGCCGCAACTGACCGCCACGCTGGAGGTGCCTCTGAAGCAGCGCGTCGCGGCGCTGGCGGCCGAAAAGGTGGACGGCGCGGCCGAGGTCTTCGATAAGCTGCGCGCCCAGGCCGCCACGCTTGACCGGACCGCACCGGACCGCGAGGCCTTCTTCAGCCAACTGCAGGCCTTCGCCAGCGCCCAGACCGACGCGGCCCCAGAGGCGCAGCGCGACGCCTGGGACGCGGCCGGGCTCTTCGTGAGCGAACAGTCCCAAAGCGGCCAGGTCTTCAAGGATCCGGCCGTGCTGAACTGGATGGTGGGGCTCCAGGACCACCTGCTGACGATCCGCAGCGCCGAGGGCCGCCCGCTGGTGGGCAAGAGCAACTCGTTGGCCGACCTCGTGCGCACCGTCTACCGCGAACTGATGGAGGGCCAGGCGGCCTACTATCGCATACCAGAAACGCGCGAGGGCGTCGCACAGACGGTCCTGCAGTACGAAAGCTCGCACCGCCCGCAGGACCTGGCGCACTTTGTCCGCACCGACACCTGGCGCCGGACGAGCATCTGGATCCAGCAGAAGAGCGGCGATAACCGCGACATGAAGGTGATCGTCGCCTCGGTGGCAGCCTATGTGGCAGCCAACCCGCCGCCCGCCGCGATCAAGGCCCGGTGGTTCGGCCTCACCTACATCAACGTGATCTGGCAGGAGAAGATGGTTAACGGAATGATGATCTCATTCCTCGGGAGTTTCGCGGCCGTATGGTTCATGATGATCATTCTCTTCCGGTCGGCGCTCTGGGGCTTCCTCTCGATGATTCCCCTGACCGTGACCATCGGGCTGATCTACGGTGTGATCGGCATCATCGGCAGAGACTACGACATGCCGGTGGCGGTGCTCTCCGCGCTCAGCCTCGGCATGGCGGTCGACTATGCGATCCACTTCATCTCCCGGGCGCGCGAGCTGTACCCCAAGTACGGTTCATGGAAGGCGACGGCCGGCATCATGTTCGGCGAACCGGCCGTGGCCATCACGCGCAACGTGATCGTGATCGGCGTGGGCTTCCTGCCACTGCTGGCCGCACCGCTGGTGCCGTACCAGACGGTCGGCGTCTTCATTGCCGCGATCCTGCTGGCGGCCGGCGTGGCCACGCTCTTCCTGCTGCCCGCGCTGATCACCCTGCTGGAGCGGTGGCTCTTCCCCAAAGAATCGCCGAAGTTCATGTGCCGTTGCGGCACCTGCTTCTTTGCGGCCGTCTCAGGCGTGCTGACCGTGGTGCTCAACGTGCAGCTCTTCTGGAATGTCACCTGGACCACGCTCTCGTATCTGAGCCTCGCCTGCATCGCCGCCGCGGCGCTGGTGTGTTTCCTGAATGGCCGGCGCAAGGGCTGCCGGCGCGAGTAGTTATGGCCATGGGCTGGTCGGGCGCGGCTGACGCGCCTGTCCTGTCGCACACGACGCAAGGAGGAGAGAACAATGAAGAACAGCATGCTGTGGTTCGGATTGCTGATGGCGGCCGCGGCGCAAGCGCAGCAGGCGGCGCCGACGGTCGACGAGATCGTGGCCAAGGCCAACCGCGCCGCCTACTACCAGGGCAAGAGCGGCCGCGCCAAGGTGTCGATGTCGATCCAGGACTCGCAGGGGCGCGAGCGGACGCGCGAGTTCACCATCCTGCGGCTGGACCTGGAGCCAGCGGGCGACGCCACCGACACCTTCACGGGCGACCAGGACTTCTACGTCTATTTCGAGCGTCCGGCCGACGTGAACAAGATGGCCTACCTGGTCCACAAGCACGTCGGCAAGGACGACGATCGCTGGCTCTTCATGCCCGGCCTCAACCTGGTCAAGCGCATCGCCGCCTCGGACAAACGCACCAGCTTCGTGGGGTCGGACTTCTTCTACGAGGACGTGTCTGGCCGCGGCACGGACGCCGACGTGCACGAACTCGTCGAAACGACTGAGACCTACTACGTGCTGAAGCACACGCCCAAGGATCCGAAATCGGTCGAGTTCGCCACCTACAAGATGTGGGTCCACAAAACGAGCTTCGTGCCCGTCAAGGTCGAGTACTACGACGCCGCGGGCCAGAAGTTCCGCGAAGGTCAGGCCGTCGAGGTCCAGACGATCCAGGAGTTTCCGACGGTCGTGAAGTCCGTCATGAAGGACCTGCGCACCGGCAGCACGACGACGATCAACTACACCAAGGTCGAGTACAACATCGACCTGACCGAGGAGATCTTCACCGAGCGCTACCTGCGCAATCCCCCCAAGGCATTTCTGCGCTAGGTTTCCCTTTCCAGAAAATTCAAGGCGGCGATTCATCTCGATCTCTCACAGAGGCACAGAGCGCCCAGCGCGGCGTAGCCGCAACCAATGCGAATCAGGAGCTCAGGAAATCGGGAAGATCCGTGATTCCTGAGTTCCTGATCCAAACACCTTCTAACGCTGAGAAGAGGTTACGGGATGGAACGGCCGGAGGGTAGTGAGAATCTCTGTGAGCTCTGTGCCTCTG
>CAZZCT010000045.1:0-1546 GCA_964652365.1 uncultured Lentisphaerales bacterium | reverse complement strand
GAAATGAGGGTATGCGAGGAGCAGACATGCGAACGAGACTGATGCTGGCGACCCTGGCAGTCGCTACGTGCGGCGCGCTGGCCCAGGAACCTGCGCTACCGGCCGGTCTGGACACGGCGGCCCCGAAAGCCCGGCCCGAACCGGCCTTACCAGCCGGACTGGGCGCGCCCTCCCCAAAGGCGCCAGCCGAGCCGGCCTTGCCGACGGGCCTGGGTACCGCGCAACCCGAACCTGCCGCGCTGGGCCAGCCGGCCGCGCGGATGCTGCCGCTGGAACTGAGCGGCTTCTGGGAGGCGCGCGGCGGAGTGCGGACGCAGGACGACCCGCACGAGAAGGACGCCTCGATCGGCGAGACGCGGCTGCAGCTTCAGTATGACAAGGCCGCCGATCGCGCGGCGGTCAAGGTGGTGGCGGACTTCCTCTACGATCCGGTGCTCGACGACCATGCCGTCGATCTCGAAACCGGCGACGGCTGGCTGGATTTGCGCCAGGCCAATCTGTTGTTGCGCCCCGCCTCATTTGCCGACCTCAAGCTGGGCCGCCAGATCAACACCTGGGGCGCTGGCGACCTGCTGTTCATCAACGACCTTTTTCCCAAGGACTGGAACTCGTTCTTCATCGGACGCGACGACGAGTACCTCAAGGCGCCGTCCGACGCAGCCCGGGCTACATTTTTCGGCGACGTGGGCAATTTCGACCTCGTCTACACGCCGCGCTTCGACAGCGACCGCTTCATCGACGGGCGGCGCCTCTCCTACTGGAACAGCGGCCTGGACCGCCGCGCCGGACGCGATGCCGTGGCGGTGACGGATCTGCCGGACGACACCTTCCGCGACGACGAATGGGCCGCGCGGCTCTACCGAAACCTTGGCGCCTACGAGGCCGCGGCCTATGGCTACGACGGCTTCTGGAAGAGCCCGGGCGGTGTGGACCCCCTGACCGGCGAGGCCATCTTCCCGCGCCTGCAGGTCTTCGGGGCCAGCCTGCGCGGTCCGCTCCACCAGGGTATCCTGAGCCTGGAGGCGGGCTGGTACCGCTCGGCGGACGACCTGGCGGGCGACGACCCGTACGTCCGCAACGGTGAGACCCGCGCGCTCGCGGGCTACGAGCAGGAGCTGCTGCAGAACCTGACCGGCGGTGTGCAGTACTACGTCGAGGGCATGGCCGACTACGACGCCTACCGCCGCACCCTGCCGGAAGGTCTGGACGCGGCGGACGAATACCGTCAGGTGGTGACGGTCCGGCTAACCCGGCTGCTCCTGCGGCAGAACCTGCGGGCCGGACTGTTCGTCTACTGGTCGCCCACCGATCGTGACGCTTACCTGCGGCCCAACCTGAACTACAAGCTCAATGACCGCTGGATCGTCGAGGGTGGCGGCAACGTCTTCGCCGGCGAGGAGGATCACACCTTCTTCGGACAGTTTGAAGCGAACAACAACGTCTTCGCCAGCGTACGGTACGGGTTCTAGCAGCGTGTCGGATGCGTTGCCGTCCTCAAACTGCGAGAGTTGCCGCCGAACCTGCCTCTCCGACGTGCGCATGCCCG
>CAZZCT010000044.1:0-31970 GCA_964652365.1 uncultured Lentisphaerales bacterium | reverse complement strand
AAGTCGGTCATTTGACATAAAAATACATTTTGGCTTTTTTGGTATTCCGTGCTATAGACAGAGCGCAGCGCAGTTGAGAAACCGGGAACATCAGGGAAAACGCCAGAAAAGCCCACACATGTGCTGGATTCGCACGCCAACCGCATTCAGTCAGCCAGTTGACAAAAAACAGGCGCGATCACCGAAGTGTCGCGCCTAACTGAGAAGATTTAAGCTGTGCTGCCGGCGGGCTGCTAGGGCGATGCAGGGGTGAGCAAGGCGCCCGATGGTGATCGGAAGCGGCCAGGAGTCGACCCGTGCAAGTGGCGCCACTCGATGCGCAGCGCAAGGTCAACTGGCTCCCTGGTCGGGCACATGCACGGGCGGATGCCGAACCGGGCGCACAGGCGCCTGGCCTGGGTGTCAAGCATCTGCAAGATCGCCCACAGCTGGGGGGCCGTGCAGTCGCGATCATCGGCCGGCAGCGAGGCGTGCGCCTGGGCGTGGATCCCGACCACGTAGGACCACGCCACGGGCTTGCCCTCCAGCCATGCCAGGTCGACCAGAAATCTCGCCAGTTGCCAGCGCAGGCGGGTCTCCACGCCGGCGGCCGTGCGCTCCATCCAGCGGCGATCGCCGGCAATGACTGCCAGGCATCCCATGGCCGCATCAAACCCCTCGGTGCGAGATCCCAGGCGAAAGACGCCGTCGCGCACGATGGTAGAAATGCGGCCGTCGAACGTCTCGGCCATGCGCGCCTCCAACCACTCGAGTAGTTGCTCCGGGGTGGACTCGCCGCGCGCCACGGCGTCGGCGTGGGCGGCCTGCGCCAGGAGCGTGAACGCCTGGCGCTGCGCGGACGACCAGACGGCTACCGGCAGCGATTGAGCCGTGGCGCGTCGCGGTTGCACGTTGGTGAGCTTTCGGAACCAGACCAGGATCGAGCGGCGGGCGTGATCTGAAATGCCCTTGGTGCTCTTGACGCGCGCGGCCGCGGCCAGGTTGTCCCGATACCATGAATCTCGCTCCACGCGATCCTGGCAGCTCAACCCCATGAGGCCGGCATGGTTGCGCCAGGCCGCATCCACCAGGGGCCGAAACTCGGCTTGGAATGCGCGATCGCGGGCCGCGTCGCGTGGGCAGGTGGCGGTGCAGGTAGCTTTCATAGGCGGTACCCCACAGCCAGGCTCTTGTTCGCCTCGCAGATTGCCGTGCGCCAGTCCAGGTTCAAGGCCCGGCGCATGTCGTCTGCCAGCGCCAGGTGCTTGCCAAGGGCGCGGAAGTGGCCCTGCTCCAGGGCGATCCGGCCGGCCAGGTCCGAGACGCTGGCGGCGCAGTCTCCGCAGTAGGCTTCCAGCATGCGGTCGACTAGCTGGCGCGCGTTGCGGGCGGCCGTCTTGGCGTCGCCCAGGCTCACGGCGCGCACCAGGCCGACGCGGCTAAACATCTGGTCAGACCGCTTGATGACCTCCAGCACCTCGGGATTGCCAACCAGGGCGATCGAGATGCCGGTGGCGTCGTACAGGTCGAACAGGTATTGCAAAGCCCCTACGCTCAGGCGGTGCGCGTTGTCGACGATCAGCAGCCGGCGTGATCCACTCAGGCGCTCGGCAATGAACGCCGCGCGCGAGACATTGCCCTTCCATCGGCGGGTGTCGAACGTGTCCCACAACGCCGACAGGAATCCGCCGGCGCTGCCGCTCCAGCGGCTAACCGTGACCAAGATGCTGCTGGGGTTGCGGGCGCTGTAGAGGCGGCAGGCGCAAGACTTTCCGAGTCCGGCCGGGCTGTGGATCAAGCCGACATCGCCGCTGCGGCGGATCGACTCACACACGCCTTCGATCTGCTTGGACACGACCGTGTCGACCAAGTCCGCATCGCCGGCCGCGCGGCGCTTGATTGCCGAGCGCAGCACGTCCTCGATCCGGGCCTCCAGTGCCGCCACGTCGCCCTCATAGCCGTCGTCGGAGTTGAGATACTTGGAAATCATGCCGTCATTCACGCCGACCTGGCGTGCGATCTCGCGCAGGGTCCAGGGCTTGGCGCCGGTGCCGTCCTCGCCCGCATCGCGGTAGGCGACCAGGCGGTCTTTGATCGGTGCTGTGAGCAGTGCCATCTGAGGTCTCCGTTATTCCGACAGTACCGCCGCGCGGGCGGCGGAGGCTGTCAGGTAGTCCATGGCCACGTCGTCCGCGCGGCCGTGTGTGTCCGTCTCGGCGGTGCCCTCCGCCGCCCTGGCGTTTGCCAGCAGCTCGTCATTGTGATCCATCATCGCCTTCCGCTCGTCGGCCTCGGCCGCGTGGCGCGCCCGGATCGGGGCGTCCAGCATGGCGCGGTCGTGCGATGCTTGACCGATGGCGTGGTGGATCGCGTCCAGATCCGCGCGGCTCACGCCCACCTGGCGGCGGGCCTGGCCGATGTAGCGCATATCGCGGTCGCAGATAAACAGCGCCGCCATGTCAAAGGGGTTGAGGAACACCAGGTACTCCTGGCGGGGATCGAGAACCACGTCCTGGCCCAGGGCGTTGCGCACGCGGCTGGCCGGGAAGCGGACGACCTCGCCGCCGTATTCCTGCGACTCGATAGAAAAGCAGTGGTGGCGGTCCGGTCGCTTGACCTCAGCCAGATCCGGACCCAGCAGCGTGGGGATGTGCTCGGGCCGCAGGCGCTCCAGGCGCTTGGCGCCCGAGGCCCACACCTCGGCCGGCGAGAGCATCCGCACGCGCATGCACCCTGGCCGACTGGCCACAGCCAGGGCCGCCTCGCGGCGATCATCCGGCAGCAGTCGCAGATTCTGGGCCGGCATCCAGCGCTCATCGTCCGTGGATAGCCGAAACTCCGTGGCGGTCCAGCCGCAGCGTTCCCAGCCTTCCAGTTTGTGCAGCGTGCGCCGGTCGATCCAGCGGTAAACGTCGGAGACCGCGCGGGTGTAGTCCGCCCAGTGCATCAGCGGCAGTTCGAGCTGGCCAATGATCTCGGAGGCGCGATCGGCCGGCAGCTTCTCCACCTCGCGCAGCACCTTGTTGTTGTACGCCTCGATCGCCCCCAGGTGCTCGGGCTTGTTCTCACGCGAGTTGCTGCCGGTGTTGCCAGGCAGCAGGCCCAGGGCGTTGTGCGTGATGTTGTGTGACGATTCCAGAGCGGCCTTGAGCTTGAAGTCGCCGCGCTTGGATCCCGACCAGCCGCCGAGCACCAGGGCCGCGTCGCGGATCCCGCCGCGCACTACGCGCACGGCGCCGCCGGTCATGGCGTCGATTGAGACTTCGAAGTCTTTCCGGATCGCCGCGGTGCCGTGCTCCACGGTGAGCAGCGTGCCGGCCGCGCGATAGCCGCAGTTGGCCAGCACGGCCACGACCAGGAAGCGCATGTCGCGCTCCAGCAGCCCGGTGTGGCCGTCTTCGGTCTTCACCCGCGGCCGCAGGCCATAGGCCACCTTGCTGGCGCTGGCCACGTCCAGGGCGGCCAGCTCCAACGGCCGCAGGGCCGTGCGAGAGACGCCCACGAAGTTGACCAGGTGATCGTGCCATAGATCGTCAAACATGTAGATCTGCCCAGGCTCCAAGCCCTCGCGGGTGGTGAGCACCAAAGGCCGGTGGGCATCGGCCGCCATGCTGCCGATCCGCACGCTCTTGAGTTCGTATTTTGTTGGCGCCGAGCGCATGAACTGCGCGTAGCTCCAGCCGCGCGGCAGTCCGGACACGTCCGGGTGGGGCGGCTCGCTGTAGCCGGGGATGGGCTGGCCGGCGTGCCACAGGGCGACCAGCTTCTTCCAGGCATCGCGCGAGCTGCGGGCGTGCTTTTCGCAGAGCGCGCGGAAGAACTCTTTCGTTTCGTCGGGCACCGCGCTCTCGGAGATCCGCACGGGCCGGCGCTGATCCACCACGCCGCGCCAGCCGCACCGGCCGGCGCAGTCCCACTTGCGCCGCGCCGTGCTCGTGCTCACGCCCATGCGCTGGGCCGCCTGGGCAATGCGATCGCCCAGGCGCCCCGACCCTTCCGCAACGGTCTGCATCTCCTGCTTCCAGGCCAGATATTCGGCCTTGCTCTGCTGCGGCAGCCGGGAGAACTCGGCCGCGTCGCTGTCAGGGATCGAGATGTCAGGGGTTTTCATGGATAGGCTCCTATGCTGGCTTGAGGCACATTCAACTGTTCGGGATCACATGCTCTCCATGCACAGGGGGCAGTAGTCTGACTTATTCACCCGACCCCACCCGGCCGACTTCGCGTCCCGCCTGGTTCGGGCCTCAGATGGAGGATCGATGAACCGTTGCTGGAGGGTGAAGACATCCATTTGTTTCAGGTCTGGAAACGTGATGTCCCCAGTGCCGTGTTCGTTCTCGCAGAAGATGACTCCGCATTTCCTATGCATGTTGAGATCCTTCCGAACGCGCGGACACGCCGGCGCGGATGGTCTGGTAGATCTCAGCGCCGCCGATCGTGCGCTCCTGCATCAGCCAGGCGCGCAGCACGCTATCGGGGACGGCCGCCAGCGCGAGCGCCACGTGTTTGCCGCAGCGCTCCATCCAATCCGGCGGCGCGGCCGGCTCGTGGCCCGCGTCCGAGCGTTCGGCGCGGGCTTCGTTCAGGGCCACGCAGGCGGCATGCAGGGCGTCTGCAAGGCACTGGCAAGGGGTTGGTTCGCTCACGTAAGTTCTCCTGGTTCCCGGGCGCGCACGATGCGCACCGGGCGGTCGGTCACCTGGTCGCGGGTCTCGCCCACCTCGTGGACCAGGCCCTCGGTAATCAAGTCGCTGATCCGCGGCCGGACCATGTTCATGTCTGCCATCGGCCCGAAAAGACCATCGCGCACCTGGCGGTCGGTCGACGGGCCGTTCTGCCGCAGCCAGTCCAGCACCATCCGCGCGCGGCGCGAGATGGTGCCAGACTCGACCAGCTCGGTGTGTACCTGCAGCGTGTGCAGGTGCAGCGCACGCGGCTGCGGCTCGGCCGCCGCTCCGGCGCCGTGCGACGCCGCGTATGCGCTCGGGATCAACTCGGGCTGGACTAGGTGCGGCATTGCTCAAACTCCCGCGGGCACGTGGGCATAGGAGCCGTCCGATTGGCGCTGGTAGAAGCGCAGGTAGGTGCGCGAGCTCTGCACCTGGATGCTGTCGCGGATCGCCTGCATGGCGCGCTGCCATCGGGCATCCTCGATCTCCCAGCGCAGCAGGCTCAGAATGCGATCCGCGGAGAGGTGCCCCTGCTTGTCGGTCCGAAACGCCTCATCGGCGATCTTGGCCAGCTCCGGCCGGGCGCCTTCGGTCCACTCGTGGACGCACTCAAAGATCAAGGCCTTGGCGGCGTGGATCTCGTCGGTAAAGGCCACCTGCTTATCCACCGCGCGCACCACGCGCAGCGCACCATCGTAGCTGGAGAGCACCAGATTGCCGGACTGCCCGCCACGCTTCACGCCGTAGCGCTCCTGTGCGAGGGCCAGGTGTGCGTCGATCTCCTGATCCGCCTGTCCGCGGAAGTCGCGGCAGGCGGCCTGGAGACCCAGGAAGCGGCCGTAGAGCTCGCGCACCAGGGCGTCGCGCTGCACGTCCACCGGGCGCACCATGGTGGTGGGCACCAGCCGGCCCTGGGCATCGGCCATGTAGCCGTCTGGAACCGGCTGGGTCTCGTAAGTGGGTTTGGGTTCGCTCATGGGGAAAGAGTCCTTTCGATGTGGGTGTCGTGGGTGTCAGGTTCAGATCTTGGGCGGCAGGCTGGCGACCACGTCGGCGCACACCTGGCGGATCGCGTCGATGTCATCTTCCGGCAGCAGCTTCCAGCTCTTGCGCGTGACGGCTTCCTTCTGGAGGCGGGCAAGGATGTCGCGCCACAGCTCGCGGCGCGCCTGCATCTCGGCCTCGGCGCCGGTGGTGGGGGTTCCCGCGGCCAGGGCTTTGTGGACGGGCCGCTCCAGATCCAGCAGCAACTGCGACAGGCTGCGGCCGTTGACCAGTTCGCCGACCGCCTCCTGGAGCTCGCGGCGCCTCGCCAGCGGCAGGTCGCTCGGGGCCACGTTCCAGAGGTCGGAGAGGTCCAGCTCGCCGCTCTTGAGGATCTTGGTGCGTACGCGCTCGGCCGCGCGCACGTACTGCATGGCGGTGCGGTATCCGAATCGCGGCCGCTCGATGCGTTCCTGGAAGATCCGCTGGAACTGGCCGTGCGGCACCTGCTCCCGGAGCGCGATCAGTTCCATGCCGATGAAGACCGCGCCGCTTGCGAACGTGAGCTGTACCGCCTCCATCTTGTCCAGCCCCTGGCGGATCAGGTCGATCCGCACCTCGGGCGTCAGGTTCTTGGGGGTGTTGAACTTCACCACAGCCTTGCCGCCCTTGGTCTGGGGGGCGGCCGTCACGAGTGCGGTGGTGGATGTCGCTGCCGTCTTGGTCGTTGCCATCTTGCCCATGTGTTCAGTGGTCCTTTCTTGCATGCCGCGCGCGGCCAACCGCGCGCGCAATCTGTTCGGTTTCCAGGGGCGCCAGATCCGTCCGGCTGCAGGCCGGGCCGAACTCGCGTTTCACCAGGAAGCCCACCAGCCCGGCCCGGTAGATGCGCCACTCCGGGCGCGCGCCCGTGCCGGTAGAGACATCGATCGCCGGCAACTCGCCGCTGTCGATGTGTCGGTACACCATGTTGGAATCGCACCGCAGCCGCCGGCAGATCTCCTGCACCGTCAGCCGTGTGCGCCGTGGGATGTCGCCATACATGCGCTCCAGCAGACCAACCGCGGCATCGGCCGGGATCTCGGCGGCGAGCTGCTCCACCAGCCAGGCCGGCCAAAGCAGTTCGCGCTCGCAGGTCACCGGCAGGTCGTCACCGCGGCCGCGGTTGCGGTCCGGGTAGCTGTCCACCGGCTCGGGCGGGCCAAACAGGTTGGTTTGCTGAAAGGTGGTCATGACTTGCGCGCAATCTTCTCCAGGTGCGTCCAGGCGTGGCTGCCCACGCAGCCGGGCATGCTGCACCGGTACGAGGTCGCGCCGGTTGTGCGCTGGATCGCCCGCTCCAGGCGCGCGCCGCAGAATCGGCACATGCCCGTGGGCTCCGGCTCGTCGCAGGAGATCCCGGCGTCATACGGCAGCTTGCGGCCGATGATCGCCGCCGCGCCCGTGGCCGCCGGCGGATCGCCGGCGGGTGTCTTTGGCTGGGCCGCACGCTGGCGTGAGATCGCATCGTCCACCATCACCAGCACGGAGGCCGCGTCTGCCACCGCCTGGATCCGCGCCGCGGCCGTCTCGGCGTCGAGCTTGCCGGCGGTGACCATCGCGGGATAGTGGGCCGCCATCTGTTCGCGCTGGCGCTGGATTTCGGCGCGCGCGGCGCGCAGCCGCTCGGGGGTCATGTCGGGCGTAATCATGCCGGCACCGCCTTGCCATCGGGCGACCAGAGCCACTGCACCAGATCGCCGGCAAACGGCAGGCCGTGTTGGCTGTCGAACCAGTCCAGCATGCCTTCCCAGTCGGCAAAGCCGTCGCTCTGCGCAAAGGCGTCCAGGTCGGTGCAGTGGATCGCGGCGCCGTCCAGCAGGATGCCCTCGCGCTGGATCACAATGCGGGAGACGCGGACCGTCAGCCACATGCCCAACTTGCGGCACTGAGCGGTGCGCATGCCGGTGTAGCAGTGCGCGTAATCGTCCACCTGCGGCACGCGGCCGTCCTTGCGATCCGCGCGGATCGTCTGCTGCTTGCGGCCGTCCTCTACCAGCGGGGCAAAGCGCGCTTGGAAGTTATATGCGGGCATGGCGCGCCTCCTGACGGCGGCGGTACTGGTGTCCCGCGTGGCGGCGCACCCAGCGGCGGCCGCGCAGCGTGCGCAACACGCGCAGGCTCACGGTCCAGAAGATCTGCTGGCCGGCCACGATCAGCACCAGGCCGGGCAGCAGGCAGAGGATGCCGATGACTTGCTGGCCGCTCACAGCGCACCGCCTTCCTGGCCGCGCCGCGCGCAGTCTGCGCAGTGCTGGCCGTCTGCGGCCCAGTCCGAGCACTCGGCCGGCGTCACCGCGCACGTGCGGCACCACACCGGCCCGAGGATGCGCCCCAGGTTGGCCTTGAGGCGGATGTCGGCAATGCCGCACACGCGCAGCATGCGCACCAGTTCACGGATCTGGACCGCGCTGGGCTCGGGCAGACGGCAGCCCTTGGAGTCGGCGCCAATGTTCACCCAGTCCGGCCGGCACTCGCGCACCATCGAAGCCAGCACGTCCTCATCGAAGTCCATCACCGGCTCGATCGTCACGAAGCGCGAGAAGGCCGATTGCCTGGGGATCTGCCGGAACGCAGCCACCCGCTCGCGCGGTGGCGGCGCATGGGAGATCAAGCAGCTCATCACGCGGTTGGTCTCCAGCGTGGTGCCGAGCGTCGCCTGCCTGGGCAACCCGTAGAGGTTCCTCAGCATCAGCGCCGGGTTCTTGGTCTGGAGCACATACGTGTTGCCTGGCCATACGTGGCAGTGGTCAAGGATCTGATCAATCCATGACTGCGGCACGTTGGCCGCGAACAGGTCGTGCTGGTGCTCCACGAAGATCGTGCGGTCCGTGCCATAGCGCACCTCCAGCTCGCTCGCATCCAGGCGCAGCGCGCCCAGGTGCTTGCTGGGATGCCCGCGCATGGGCCGGCTGGCGTAGCAGTAGCGGCAGCCGTGCAGGCAAGCCCCGCGCAGGTGGGTGTGCATGTGCGTCACCCAGCCGTACATGTTGCCCTGTGCTTTCACGAGTCCGCTCACAGCGCACCGCCTTCCGCGTGCGCAAGCCCGTGCATGGCGCGGTTGAGATGGATCTGCTTGGCCGCGCGGCGCCGCCGGCGCAGGTAGTGCAGCACCTTCTGGCGGCCGTGCTGCTGGCGCCAGCGGCTCAGCCCCAGCTTGTCCACGGCGATCTGGCAGGCATCGGAGCACACATCGTCCTCGGCATCGTGGCGGGTCATCAAGGCCCCGCACATCCGGCATCGGCACATGCTCTTGATCACGCCGCGCCCCCTTTCGCCCAGGCGATGAACGTCTGGCGCGTCACAGCCTTGAGCGCCACCCGCTGCGCGGCCACGTCCACGACGCGGTAGTATTCGCCCATCGGCATGTTGGCCGGCTTGCGGGCCGCGCACAGCCCCAGCGCCTTGGCCGCGGCCGCGGTGGCCGCATCCTCCTCGCGGCAGGTGGAGCTCGCCATGCAGCCGTTGCAGCGTGCCTGGTATGGCCCTGTGCCGCGCACGTTCACCATCATCTCGATTCGATCCGCCATCGTCGTCTCCTCGTAATTCTCTGTCCAACCGTCCAACCGTTTAACCGTCCGACCGTCCAACCGCTCTCCTACGCCCTGGCCACGCGCACCCGCGTCAACTGGCGGCTCAGCGCCAGCAGCACCGCGCTGCGGCATTGCAGGCCGCGCTCGGCCTTCATCGCCGCCTGGATCGCGGCCGGGTCTTCGATCGTGGTTGCGTAGCGCATGGCGGTGTCCATGCCCAACTGCGCCAGCTCGCGGGCCAGCTTCTCGTCGCCATCTAGCTTGTTCGGCTTCATGCGTTTATCGTCTCCTCTGCGGTTTGCCGGATCGTCGCCTCGCGGCACATCTTGGCCGCGCGCGCCGGGATCTTCTCGGCCAGCGGCCGGGTCTCGGTATCGGCCGCGGCGCCGTCCAGCCAGCCGATCGTGTGGATCGCCGCATCCATATAGAGCTCGGCAATCAGCCCGTCTGAGTGTGCGGCCGTGTCCAGGCAGCGGCGGCAGAACTTGCCGCAGGCGCTCTGCCCGAGGCGTGTGGCGCGCAGCTCGCCGCGCCAGTGGTTGATGCGCTCCTGATCGATCATCGGCTCACCTCCACCTGCAGCTCGTCGCGCACCAGCTCCAGCACTTTCCGGCCGCGCGGTCCGCAGGAAGTCTTGCCCGTCACCAACTGCCGCACGTAGCTGCCGCGTATGCCGTGCTGCTTGGCCCAGGTGTGGAGCTTGAGCCCGCGCATCGAGAGCGCGCGGTCCATCGCCGCCTCGATCGGGGTGCGCTGCCGCAGCGGGATCGGCGGCAGCGGGTTCGCTACCTCCGCCTGCGGCCGCGGCCGCAGGCTCTTGCGCCCGTACAGGTCCGCCACGCTCACGTAGCGGCCAAAGTACGGATGCTGGTTCATCGTCATCGCCATCGTCGTGCCCATCGCCCGTGTCCCTTCTTTACAGCCCCATCGCGATCCGCCACTCCTGATACTGCCGCGCGTAGCGCTCGGCCGCCGGGCCGCTCTTGCGCCCCGTGATCGAGTACCACAGCATCTGTCGGCTGATGCCCAGCTCGCGCGCCGCCAGGCTGATGCCCGGACAGCGCGTGATGCCTCGGCAACTTGCAGCCGCCAGACCGCCGCGATTCTTGTTGCTATCCTGCGCGCCGGGGGCGTACCGTTGGGGTTGTCGGTTGTGAATCATGGCGCGAGGGTATAACCGAGGCGGTTATGTCGTCAACAGAAAAAATCTCCGCAGCGGCAACGTTCGCCAGGCGGCTGCGCGAACTGCGCCAAAAGGCTGGGCTTTCTAAGGCGGCCGCGGCCCGCGAACTGGGGTTTTCCGCCCAGCGGTATCAACGCTACGAGGATGGCCGGATACCCGAGCCGGAGATATTGATGGGCATTGCCGGCCAGTACGGCGTCTCAATGGGATGGCTGCTGGGCGCGGATGCGCCCGACGTGCGCGCGGTCGGCGAGCCGCAGCCCGAATACGCGGGGCGCCTGGCCAACGCCGAAACTGCATGCCGCATCCCCGCCAGTTGCGATCTGCCGGCCCGGCTGGATACAATCGAGGCGGATCTGGCGCGGATGTCTGCCCAGATGGAGACGCTGATCGGTTTGCTTGGTCGGCCGCTCAGGAGCGCTATTGACGGTGCGGAACCAAATCAGAAAGCAGGGTGAATCCGTGAAGTGCGCGATCGGGTTTTCTGCGGCATTCGTTGCCATCGTTTGGATGGCGTTCGCCATGCTGAACGCGCGGGCGCGGATCGAAGACGAAATGCGGTATGCGCTTGAGCGCGAGCAGCACCTGTCTGCGCGGATCGATCGGCTTGCGGGAGTCATCGAGGATCTGGACCGTCAGCTCGCGCCGATGGCTGGATCGTGGCCCAGCCTGGTTGCAGGCGTCACGGGGCACATAGAGGCCGACGCTATCGTCGACCGCAAGGCATTGGACGTGCAGAGATTATATGCCGCCGAACTGGACCGGCTAAACGACCTGGTTGCGTTGTCCATCACGAACCGCGCGCCGTCCCCATCCGCACACGTGCGCTTGCGCGCTGAGAGGCAATAGTGGAGACGAGCCATGCAGCATGAAAACAAGCCGCAGCCGGGCGTATTCTCGTGGCGCGATCCGGTGCATGTGATCGGCGGCACGATCGGCGTGGTGGTTGTGTTCGGCCTGGCCTTTTATCTGGCCGTGCGATTCCTGGCCTGATAGCGGCTGGGCGCCCGCCGCCCTCTGTGTCCTCGGTGGCTTGAATTTGCCACAGAGACCACAGAGAGCACAGAGCGCGAAGTCGTTGAAATCGCCCGTGCAGGCGCCTTGCACGCCGCTTTCGGGCTCCCGCCAAAAGTGCAGCATCTTCCAGTTTGCTGCCATGCTTCACTTTTGTTCTGCAAATGTGAAGAGCTACCGCAAACTGGAAGATGCTGCATATTTGACCGTCGCGGTCTGACGGTCCGCCGGCAACGATTTTGCCCCAGATTCCCCGCGTGCGCGTGCGTGATCTAACGGACTAGGGCAATCTGCCCGCATGTCCGACGCTGCCCGTCCAACAGCGCGCATACAACGCGGAGGCCGCCTTGTGCGGTCGGGGAACCTGTCGCCATCCAGGTGCGCCGCGGGAGTCCGGCTATTCGTCGGAAGCCCCCTTGTCTTTCTGCTGCTGCTCGTGCCCAGCGTAGCCTCGGCCGGCGAAAGCACGCCGCCGCCTGGCGCCTCGGAGTGGCTGGCCATCTTCGCCTGGCTGGTCGGCATTGCCGCCGGCATCACGCTCCTGGTGCAGCGGTGGTTCCCGCGTCGCTCGCCGCCGATCGAGCTGGACGTGGAGCGCGCCATCAAAGCCTGCCGCGAGCAGTGCGACCGCCGCCACGAGGCTGAGCGCACCCGCATCGAAGCCCGCCAGGAAGCCGCCGAGAAACACACGCGCGAGCTGGAGCAACTTAACGAGGAGCGCGCGCGCCGGATCCATGAGCGCCTGGAGAAGATCATCCCCGTGCTCTATCGCATCGCCGGCAAACTGGAGGTGTCCATTGATTGACCGCAGCCTGATGCAGCGCACGCTGCGCGCCCTGGAACTGGTGGACATCACCGGCATTCGCGAGAACGTGCTCTTAGACGAGATCGCCCTGGAAGCGTCCACCCACGTGGAGGCATCGCATATCCGCGAGCACCTCGCGGATGCCAAGCGCCGCGGTTGGGCCGAGAGCTTTGCGGGCGCCCTGGGCGAAACTCGCTGGCGCATCTTGCCAGCCGGCCGCAACGCACTGAGGGATCTGTAGCAGCATGAAGCCTGGAGTCAAACGCTCGGATGCCTGGTATGCCGGTCTCGCCGATAGCGAGATGTGGGCAGCCTATGACGCCTGCAAGCGCATGCGTCCCTGGCAGCGGGCCGTGGCGTGGATTCAGGAGACGCATCAGCTCAAGGTCTCCAAGAGCGCCTACTACTGCTGGCTGGATTGGTGCCGGTCCAATGAGCTGGAACACACCCTGCGCGATGCGCACCGCTTTGCGGATGAGACCCAGGCGATCATCCGCGCCACTGGCGACATCGATACCACGCTGCAAGAGGGCGTCGCGGCCCTGGCCTTGGATGCCGCCGCCGCCAAGGATCTGCCCACGCTGGCCAGCTTGGTGAAGGGCCTGGGGCAGTTGCGCAAGAGCGAGCTGGAGCGGGTCACCTCGGAGCGCGACGCGCTCAAGGCTCAGGTGGCAGAGCTGGAATCCAAGCTGGGCGCGCTTGCGGGTGTGCAACAGCTCACGCCGGAAGAACGCTCCGCGCGCATCAAGGAGGTCTTCGGCCTGCGATGAGTAAGCTCGTCACAACGCCGCTTGATCTGCTGCTGCCGTACCAGCGCCGCTGGTTCGATGATGCCGCGCGTTTCAAGTGCGGCATCTGGAGCCGCCAGACTGGCAAGGATTTCAGCACCGCGGCCGAGATGGTCGCGGACTTGAAGCCGCGGCGCAAGGCCGACGCCACCACCTGGATGATTGCTGCGCCGTCTGAGCGCCAGAGCATGGAGTCCCTGGGCAAGTGTCGCGAGTGGGCAGAGGCGTGGGACGTGGCGATCGCCGGCATCCAGGAGGATCGCGACGGTCCGGGCACGCTGCTCAAGTCCGGCTCGATCAGCTTTGGCAATGGCTCGCGCATCATCGCGGTGCCCGGCCGGCCGGACACGGTCCGCGGCATGTCGGCGAATCTGTGCCTCACCGAGTTTGCCTTCTTTGATGACGCCGATGCCACCTGGCGCGCGGTGCTGCCGAGCATCATCAATCCCCTGCGCGGCGGTGAGAAGAAAGTCCGGATCATCTCCACCCCCAACGGCAAGGTTGGCCAGGGCGCGCGCTTCTTCAAGATCGTGGACGAGAATCTGCTCAACCCCAAGGCCGGCCGCAAGCAGGTCTGGCGTGTGCATCGCGTTACGATCGAGGATGCCGTGCGCGATGGGCTGCCCGTGGACGTGGAGCAGCTGCGCGAGGCGCTGGACTCTCCCGAGGCGTTTGCCCAGGAGTGCATGTGTGAGTTTCTGGACAGCTCGGCCGTGCTGCTGCCGTATGACCTGATCGCCCTGGCAGAATCGCCGGATGCCACCGTCGCCTGCGATCCGGCGCTGTTTGCTCGGACCTCTGATCTCGGACTTCCGGCCTCTGAACTTTACTGCGGTATCGACTTCGGGCGCACGTCTGATCCCACGGTGTGCTGGACGCTTGAGCGCGTCGGTCCGCTCTTGATCACCCGCGAGGTGCTGGTGCTGCGCGACATGCCCACCGACCAGCAGGAGCAGATCCTCACCAGCCGCGTGGCCGCCGCGCGCCTTACCTGCCTGGACTACACCGGCCCTGGCATTGGCCTGGGTGATTACCTGGGCCGCACCCACGGCACGTATGCGCCGGATCAGCATCTGTTTGGCAAGCTGGAGCAGCTCACGTTCACGGCCAGCAACAAGCGCATCATGTTCCCGCGTCTGCGCCGGGCCTTCGAGGCGCCCACCACCCTGCGTGTGCCGATCGATGTGGACGTGCGTGAGGACCTTCACGCCATGCAGCAGGTGTTTTCCAACGGCCAGTTCTCCTACTCGGCCGCGCGTACCGCCGCCGGCCACTCGGATCGCTGCACCGCCGCCGCCCTGGCCGTGCGCGCTGCCGACTCCATGGCCGGCAGCGTCTTTCTGCCGCAGGGCTTTCGCACCCGCCGCTCGGCCGCGATCCGCGCGCGCCGCGCCGCGCATGCCCGATTGCGTGAGGAGGCTGCCGCATGATCTACCGCGCCCTCAGTCCCGACCACGCTGTCGCGGCCGCGGCCCGCTGGCGTGAGAGCTATTCGCCCCTGCGGCAGCTCAACATGCCGCGCGCCGTCTCGCTGATGGAAGAGGCGCAGCAGGGCATCATGGCCGATCTCCAGTGGCTCTACGGCTGCGAGACCGGCATCGAAGCCACGGACCCGGATCTCTTCTGCATCATCGAGCGCTCGCTGGCCGCCTTGCGCGATTGCGAGTGGCAGGTGCAGCAGGTCTCCGACGAAACCGCCGGCTTCGACGCTTCCCTGGCAGATGATCAGGAGGCGTTCTTGCGCGGCCAGTACGAGGGATGCCGCAATCTGTACGCCGCCCTGGGCCACCTGGCCACGTACCGCTATCGCGGCTTTGCCCACGTAAACCCGGTGTTCACTCCGGCCGGTAATCTGCGCGAGCTGGCCCCGCTGGATCAGTGGAACCTGGTGCGCGCCGGCTACAATGGCGCCTGGCACTGGAACCCCGAGGCCCGCCAGATGCCGGCCGCCAGTTTGCCAGCGTCCAGCCGCCTGGATCCGCGCGACTATATCGCCCTGGTGAGCCGCCGGGCGGTCAACCGCATCGGCCTGATCAAGTACGTGCGCGCCACCACGGCCGAAAAAGACTGGGACAGCTACGTCGAGACGTTTGGCTTGCCCGGCGTCTTCATCATCATGCCCCAGCAGATCCCGGCCGGCCGTGAGGGGGAATACCGTGACGCGGCCGAGGATGCCGCCCAGGGCGGCAGTGGCGCTTTGCCCGCGGGCTCGGATGTCAAGGTCCCTGGTGAGACCGCGCGCGGCTCGCAGCCCTTCCAGCCGCGGCTGGAGTGGCTCCAGAAGCAGCTCGTGCTGGCCGGTACCGGCGGGCTCCTGACGGTCCTGGCTGAATCTGGCTCGGGCACGCTGGCCGGGTCGGTGCATGAGCAGGCGTTCCGCCAGCTGGGCCGCAGCCTGGCCCGCGCGATCTCCGAGGCGCTGCAATCCCAACTTGACCAGCCGGCCCTGGCGCGCGTTTTCCCGGGCCGGCCGGTGCTGGCCTATTTCTCCCTGGAGGCGCGCCAGGAGCGCAACGTCGCCGCCATCGCCGATACATTCGCCAAGCTGGCCTCGGCTGGCTTCCAGGTGGATCCGGAGCAGGCATCCCAGGAGACGGGCTACACGCTCACGCTGCGGCCGGCTCCGGCCCAGCCCGGCGCCTTGGGACCGCTGCCGGCCGCCACGGCCGCCGCGCGGCGCTCGGGCGATCCGGAGCCTGCCGATGCCCGTGCTGCCCAGGAACGTCTGCAAGCGGCTGCGGCGGGGCTTTACGAGGATGCGCTGCGCCGCGGTTACAAGCCCCTTGCACAGCGCTTGCTGGCGGCTCTCGAAGCCCCGGACGAAGCTGCCATGCGTCAGCTGCTGGAACAGCTGCGCGCGGATCTGCCGGCGCTGGCCAAGTCGCTCTTGAAGGATCCGGCCGCGGCCGAGGCGTTGGAGGCGGCCATGGGCGCAGCCCTGGCCAATGGCATCGAGGCGGCCGCCGCCGCCCAGGGAGACGCAGCATGACGCCCTCGCAAGAGAAAACCGCCCGCACGATTCACGGCCTGGCGCTCTGCCGCGCTGCCGCTGTTGATGTTGCCGATGGCGGCACCTCGCTCTGGTTCCAGATGGTTCCTGCGCCGGGCGAGTACACCCTGGACGTGGTCGTGGGCGGCAAGCTGCGGCGCGCCCAGACGCTGCTGGTGGATGCCCAGGTGATCGCCCGCTTGCAGGCGGCCTTTGCCGCAGACGTGCCGGACGAGTCTGCCCCTGGCCTGCTCCTGGACCGCGAGCACCTGAGCCTGCAGCCCAATGGCGACAGCACGGCCTTGGGCTGGATCAAGGCTCTGCGCGTGGAGCCGGACGGCTCGCTCTATGCCCGCTGCGACCTCACGCCCATGGGCGCGCAGGCCCACCAGGACAAGCTCTATCTCTATCGCTCGCCCGTGCTGGATCTGGAACCGGCTGGCGATGCGCGGTGGCGGCCGACGCGGCTGGCCTCTGCCGCCATGACGAACATGCCGCAGTTTGATTGCCTCTCGCCCGCGGCGCTGGCCGCGCGTGCGGCGGGCGCCAACGAGGAGGAACAGACCATGACGCTGTTTGAGAGACTGCGCGCCTTGCTGGCGCTGCCGGATGCGGCCACCGAAGACGAGTGCTATGCCGAGGTCGAAAAGCGCCTCGCCACCGCCACGGAAGAAACCGAAGCTCTGGCCCAGGCCCGTGCCCGGGTGCATGCCCTGGAGTCTGCCGATCTGGACCGCCAGGCCGAGGCGTTCGTGGCCGAGTTCAAGGATCGCATCACGGACGCTCCCGCTGTGCGCGCCGCCTTCCGCAAGGATCCGGCCACCACGCGCGTGATCGTGGGCGCCTTCCGCGCCGCGCCCGGCGCCGAGGCCCCGGCCCGCGTGATCGCTCGCGAGAGTGCCCGCACGCCGGGCGATCGCGAGGCGCAGACCGACGCCGCCGCGCAGGTCGTGGCGCGCCGCAATGTCCTGGTCTCGGCTCTGGTGCGCGATGAGGGCATCTCGCACCGCGACGCCATGGCGCGCTGCCGCCAGCAGCATCCGGAGTTGTTTGCCGCCGGCTGAGTGGCCGGCTGCTTTGCACGCACACCACGGCCGGCTGCCCGGCCTGAGATACAGAAAGGGAACCATGAGCGACAATTACTTCTCCGCCGTGGCAGGCGAGGACCTGACCGGCGATGAGGGCAAGGCCGTGAAGCTGGACGGCTCTGGCAACATCGTGATCTGCACCGCAGCCACGGACGCGCCGATCGGCGTGCTGCGGGCTGGCGCCGCCAGCGCCGCCGCGGTTTCGGTCGCCTTGCCGGGCGCCGTCACGCCCGTGCTGGTGAATGGCACCGTCAAGCGCTTCGGTCACATCGAGGTGGCCGCCGCGGCCACCGGCACGCCGGCCACCTACGGCTCGGCGGCGATCGTCTTCGCGCAGGCTTTGGAGGCCGGCGTGAGCGGCGATCTGGTGAACGCCCTGGTGCTTTCGCCGTCTGAGTTCTGAGTCTTCGGTGGGTGCCGGCGGCCGGGTGGCCGCTGGCGCGCATCGAGGCGCATCGTTCGCACATCAAGAGGAGCTAGCCACACATGGCCAATCCGCATCTCCAGTTTCGCAAGGATCTCACGGACTTCGCCTTCGGGGTCCTGCCGGACTACCGCAAGGTGCTCGCCGAGGCGCTGGCCTTCGCGCCCGTCGTGCCCACCGGCACGATGGCCGGCCGCTACGCCCAGTTCAACGCCCAGGCCGGCTTTGTGGCCCCGGATGCGCGCCGCGCCATCGGCGGCGCCACGGCCGAGGCCAAGTTCAACGCCTCCATGACGGATTTCGTCCTGGACGCGAACGCCCTCAAGATCCCGATCGATCAGGAGATCGAGGTCCCGCTGGCTGGCGATAACATCGCCGTCGTGGAGCAGGCCAAGACCGAGACGCTGCTGGCCCAGGGCATCAACGCCCTGGCTGGCAACATCTACACGGTCCTGGGTGCGGGCGTCACGGCCCATGCCACCTTCGGCAAGTGGGGCGACTCCGCGGTCGATCCCATCGACGAGCTGGAGCAGGCCGGCTTCGAGATCTTTGCCGCCACCGGGCTCTACCCGAACATCGGCATGATCTCTCCGCAGATGCTGGCCAAGCTGCGCAAGAGCCCGCTGGCGCTCAAGCGCTTCCCGGGCAAGCCGAGCAACCTGTCGCTGGATCAGATCGCGGGCGAGCTTTCCTTCCCCTGCACGCTCACGATCGCCACCGGCGCGGGCCTCTCGGGCGGCGGATTCGGCAACGCCGCGGCCACCTACGTGCCGCTGGTTGGCACGGCGGCCTGGCTGTTCTACAGCAATCCGCTGGCGACGGGGCTCAATCCGAGCTTCGCGGCGCTGCTGTCGCTCTCGCGTGACCTGCTTTCCGGGGTCTACGAGTACATGAGCGACGACGGCACCGTGCGCTTCCTGCGCACCAAGTGGGCCACCAAGCCGGTGATCCAGTCCACCAGCCTGTGCCGGCGGATCGTCTACTCGGCCTGAGCCTGGCCGTGATTCGTGCGCTCTGGACGGGCAGCACACTCGCACAAACCGAAACGAAAGGATCTCAGACAACCATGAAGCGCTACATCTCCCTCAGTCAGACGCTGCTCTATGCCGTCATGTGCGGCGCCTTCCTCGTGGCCAGCACGGCCACGGCCGGCGACGTGCCCACGCGCAACACCGTGGGCGCGGCCATCACCACGGCCGCGGGCGTGGCCACCACGCCCTCCTACACCGTGCCGGAGCTGGGCAATGGCCAGCTCCTCACGGTACGGCTGTACGACTCCACGCGGGTCACGGCCGCCACCTGCACCGTCTACCACGTGCAGGCGGTCACGGCCACGCGCAGCCTCACCAACTCGCTCGGCACGATCGTGAGTGCGTTAAGCACCGGCACGCTCTCGCCTACGGGGGCGTACCTTACGCCAGGCGATAAGCTGCGCTTCACCATGGCGGCCGGAAACACGGGCCAGGTCATGATCGTGCGCTCAATCGCCTACCCCTGACGATAGTACACCGCAACGCGCGCCCTCCGGCGGCCCACGCGCCGGAGGGCTTTGCAACCCGAGGATGATGGACACATGTGGCGGGCACCAACAGCATCGGATCTCCACGTCTGCCTGATGGCCGATGAGGTGGACGGCTTCCAGGCCGCATCCGTCACGGCCGGCCAGGATGCCGTGCAGGCGGCCCTTGATGAGGCCGTGCGCATGTTTCGCGCCTCTATCCGTACCGGCGCCAAGAATCCCCTGGGCGTGGCCGCCACGCTGCCCGAGGAGTGCATCGGCGCGGCCATGGACCGCGCGGCGTACCGCTTCCTCTCGCGCCTGGGCGGCAAGATCTCCGATTCCCGGCAGCAGCTCTATCGCGACTCCGAAGACTTTCGCAAGGAGATCGCCGCCGGCAAGCTGCTGTTTGCCGGGCCGGATGATGAAGACGCCGCCACCGACTCGGCTGTCGGTCCCTCTGTGGCGCCGCGCACGCCCACGCTCGATCGCGTCTCGCAGGAGGGCCTCTAGTCATGGCCTGGGTCGGCGGTACAGCTCCCTCTGGCACGCTCCTGCAGGCGGACATCACCGCGCACGGCGCGCCCGGCGCCGCGCAGAAGAAGCTGGCGGAATATCTTGCGGACTGGACGGGCCTGGCGGCGCTGGCCGCGAAGGCTCACTGCATCACCTGGGCGGATAAGGGCACCGTCGCCACGGATATTGACCTCGCCATGCGCACCCTGGGCATGAGCTGCATGGCCATCTTCAACGGCGGCAAGCGCAACTCGGCCATGAAGAACGCGGTGCTGCTGCGGCCGGCGCGCTTTACGATTTCGATTCTGGAGCGCCCCAAACTCAACCGCGCCAGCTCGGGCACCGGCCTGCCGGCGGGCGTGGTGGCCGGCGAGGTTTGCAAGGCCCTGGAGGGCATGCCGCTCGCGCAGGGGCAGATCTCGATCATGGATGTGGATGGGCCGATCGTCGGCGAGGGCGATAACGACGATGCCCAGCAGTATGTCATCACCCTGGAGTCGGCGCTTTTGATCGTCGATCCCGTGAGTTAGCAAAGGAGAGTTCCCCATGGCCGCCTATGAACCCGCTGTCGATCGCACCGTGCTGCTGGAAGGCCCAGGGCACATCATCCTCTCCAATGGCACCACGTACCTGTGGTGCGATGGCCCGGTGAACTGCAACCTGGTGGACTCCTTTCGCGACATCCGCGCTCCGGGCGTGGGCGAGGTCGTGGAAAGCCTGCGCACCGATGGCATGGTGGAGGTGGAGTTCGGCCCTTCTGGCAACTTCCCGGCCTTGGCTCTGACCGATTTCTTTGGGGCACTGGGCGTGCTGGGATCGAACCGCATCCCCTGTTCTTACTACGGCGCCACCGACACCCCCATGACGGTGCATGGCATCGACGGCACCAAGATCGCCCTGGCGAACGCCAAGCTGCACACGATCCCCAACCTGCGCATGGGCAGCGCCCTGCCGCGCTGGGACGGCCGGGCCAAGGCCGTGGGCATCCTCAAGAAGAACACCGCCCGCACCGGCACCGGCGCGCTGTACGTGCGCACCACCGCGCAGGCGTTCACGGCCGTACCGGCGGCGGCGGACTTTGCGCGCCTGCCCGTGCAAGCCACCTGGGGCAGCTACAACCTGGCCACACAAGATGGCTGGACCGTCTCCTGGACCTTGCAGCTCTCGCCGCGGCGCGATCCCAACGTGGGCACGTTCGACTACCGCCTCACCGGCCTGGTGGTGGAGGCCCGCTGTCGGCCCCTGGTGATTGATGATGCCATCTGGGCCACGGCTTACATGGTCGGCACCTCGGCCCGCATCGGCATCGGCCGCACCGGCGCCGATCTGACGCTGGCAGAGGATAACCCCGGCCTCACGGTGGTGCTCAAGAACGCCCGGCTGGTCACCGCGCCCATGGCCTTTGGCGAGGATGAACCCCGCGCGGGCGAACTCGTTTGGCGCGCGTACCGTGATCTGTCCGCCGGCTACGGCGCCCTCTTCACGATCGCTTTGACGGCTGCTGCCTGATGACCATCACGCTCACATCTGGCGCCACGGTGCAGACGCTCTGCGACGGCCTCGCCCATCGCGGCGAGACCGGCTATCTGCTGGGTCCCGTGGAAGCATTCGGGCTGGATTGGGCCTGGGATCTCCAGATGAAGAAGCCGCTGCGGGCTACCTCGGCCGTGCCGATCCAGCGTGGCCAGCGGCTGCTGAGCTTCGGTTTCAGCGTCTACCGGCTGTTCGCCACCGAGGAGGCGGCGTACGAGTATGCCTGTTACACGCTGCCGGCCGGTCTGCTCACCTCGGGCACGCTGAGCTTCGTGGTGGGCACGGGCAAGCACGTGGACATCGCCAATAGCGCGCTCACCGGCCTGGCGATCCGGCTGCTGGGTGTGGAGGCCGATGTCGACTTCCGCTTTACGGGCGGGGCGACCACCTACGTGGATGATGCGGCGCCGTAACAAGGGCGCCTTGCGGAAAGGATGGCGGCTCATGATTCGTCTGCTTCGCACCGGTCTGCTGGCCGGGCTGCTGTTGGGGGCATCGCAGGCGCAGGCCGGCAGTGTTCCCGCGCGTACCGCGCTGGCCTGGTCGCAGGTGGCAGCCACCAACGTGGCGATCGTCTCGGCTGTGCTGCGGCCCGCGCGGCCGGTGCAACTCACCGGCTGGAACTTCTACCGCGTGCGCCCAACGTCGGGCACGCTCACGCTGCGCCACGTCTCGGCCGTGGCGGACTACCGCGCCACCAACACCGCCGCGCTGGTGTTTGTCGCTGGCGTCTGCACCAACCTGCCGGACTGGGATTGGATCATGCCCGGCGATTGGATCGAGTTTACCCCGCCGCGCGCTTCCACCGGCGCGGTGATCGTGGCCACCCGCGAATGGAGCTTGTAAGCCATGAGCAGCGCCTTTGCAGTCACCCTGCATGATTCCCTGGGCACGGTCCATTCGGCGGCGAACCGCGTGCCGGTCTCGGCCGAGCTCACTGGCACGGCCACGGTGTCGGGCACCGTGATCCTGGGCGCCGGCACGGCCTTTGCCGGCCGCCTGGGCGAGCTGCTGGCACAGGCCACGGCCAGCCTCACCCCCTCCGGCACGCTGCTGGCCTGGCCGGCTGGCACCTGTCTCGCGGCCGCCACCCCGGCCTTGATGACGCTGGACTTTACCAGCACCTATGCCAGCCGCACCGTGGCCCTGGTGGGGCTGCGCGTGGCCGTCACGGGCGCCGCGGCGAACCCGCTCAACGTCCGGCTGCTGCTGGCCAATGCCAGCTTCACGGCCGCAGCCGATGGCCAGGCCCCGGCCGCCACCGGCCTGCAGGCGCTCACGCTGCTGTCGCTCCCGGCCGCGCCATCGGTCCACACGGCCGCCTTTGCGCTGGCCGAGTCCGCGGCGGCCGCTGGCGCGCGCGTGGCGGTGCTGGACGCCTCCGGCCGGCTCTATGGCCAGCTCGTGCTGGATCAAGATTTCGGCGTGCTCTCCGCGAGCAGCCTGTCGGTGCAGGTGGTGCTCACCGCCCGCATCTTGTAGCAAAACCATACGGAGGCTCTATGTCTCGCTCTTGCACCGCTCTGGCCGGCGCGCTGCTGCTGGCTGCATCTTTCACCAGTCGCGCCGCAGTGGTTGTAACCAACTCCTATGACGTGGTGCTGCCCGGCCCGGTGGCGTTGCGCGCGGCGGTTCCCCAGGGCGAGCGCGTGTTGATCGCCGCGCGATTCCTGCGCAATGCCCGGCCGCTCGATCTCACGGGCTGCACTGCGGACTATCTCTACCGCACCAACGGCATGGCATCCTGGTGGACCGCCCCGGCCAGTGTGAGCGGCGCCACGGTCTACGTGCCCTTCGGTCCGGAGCTGGATCCCGGCGCCAGCGCTTACGTCGGCTGGGTGCGCGTGCTCTCGGGCACCAATCCGCTGTACCGCTGCGAGCTGCTTTTGCGCATGCTCTCCACGCCTGGCCACGTGCCCAATGCTTCGGCCCTTGCCCTGGCGCCGATCGACTTTTCGCGCCTTACCTGGACCAATGCGCCCTGGGCTACATCCGGCGAGCTGTCCGCGGAGATCTCCGCGCGCGCCGCCGGGGATCTCGTTGCCCGCACCAACCTGCAGGCCGCGCTCACGGCTGAGGCTGGCACCCGCGCCGCGGCCGACACCGCGCTGATCACGAGCAACACCGCCGCCCGCGCCGCCACGGCCGTCCACGCCGCCCGAGCCGATAACCCGCACAGCGTGACCGCGGCGCAAGTTGGCGCATGGACCGCGTCCCAGAGCGTCGCCAGCAATGCCGCGACCCGCGCCGCGGCCGCGGCTCTCTCCCTGGGTGACGCCCTGCGCACGATCCAGCCTGGCGGCACGAACTGGGTGGCGGTGGCAAATGGCACCGCCACGCTGTACCGGCTATCGCAGACGATTGACACCAACGCCGTGGTTTTGACGGTCACGGAGACTCTTGCGGGCGAGGGCACGGTCAGCGTGCCGGTGGGCGCTCACACGCTGTATGGGGTGTGGGGCAGCGAGCCAGCTAACTGGAGCGCCACTAATGTGCCATCCGCGTGGAACCTCCAAGGCGGCGGGGTGACATGGGGTGGAGAATCATCGCAGAGGTGGCAGGTCCGAGGTCCTGATATGGAGTGGGCTGGATGGTGGCAGACCGGCGCAGACGGCGTGGACCTGCCGGCCGCACTAGAGATCGTCGAGGGGTTCGGTGCAGGGTCGCTGGATTGGCGGCGCACCGTCACAACCAATGTCCACGCCCTGGCAACACTGGCGGACCTGTCTGGAACCTCAGCGGGCTTGTCACCCGAGGATCTGGCCGCTGCAACCAACGCGCTGGCCCGCGTGGCGCATACGGGGCTCTACTATGATCTGCTAAGCCGCCCCACGGTGCTGGCATCCAACCCGGTTGACGTGGCCGCGGTGGCCTTCGGCGGCGCTTCCGGTTGGCTGAGTTGGACCGGAACCGCCGGCATCGTGATCAAGCCGGCCGGCGCGCTTGTGGCGTTGGGCCTCAATGCAGAGTTCGCCGGCACCACCGCACCAGTGGTCACCGGCCTGGCCAGCGCGCAGATGTCGGATCTGTCGACGATCCGCAACGCGATTATGGTTGCCAGCGTAAACGGCCGCGAGTGGGTAACGCCCAACGGGCTCACCAAGGCGGAGCGCGCCGGTCCGCTCTATCTCGGCCTCTCGTTTCCGGCTACACCGCCGGGCACGTCGGGCACCAGCGCCGTCACCCGGATCTCGTGCGACACGTGGCGCGATCTCTCCCGCGTCGGCGAGGTGTTCCCGATCCACGGCGTCAGCGTCCGCGTCGACGACCCGGAGGACGTGCTGGACGCCGCCAATAAAGCCTATGTGGATCTGCGCGCGGATGCCTCCGACGCCACGGGTGCGCAGGCGCTGCGCTGGTGGGAGCAGCGGGCCCAGGGTGACGCGCACATGGGCGGGTATCGGCTGCATCTGGGGGGCGACTGGAGCATCCTCCAGGAGGGAGACGGCTGGGGCGCGTTGAGCTTTGACGGAAGCGTGGGCTTGGGCGTCGTCGGCGACAGCACGCAGTTCGCGGTGCAGCTTGCCGCGCAGAATATCCTGATCGCGCGGTTCGACACGGAGGGCATGGCGATCACGGCGTGGAGCGGGAAGAAGACATCGCCCACATCCATGTACCTGACGGTCGCCACCAACGGCCTGCCCGCGGTGCGCACGTCGGCCAGTGCCTGGGCCGAGTACGCGCCGTCGATCACGGCGGGCCTGTGGTTCCGGGTGCCGTCGCAGGTGGTGAGCCTGCCCACCAACACGGCGACATTCCGGATCACGTTCCCGAACCCGGAACCGGCGGCCACCAGCCTGTACTTCCGGGTGATGCGCGCCTCGGGCAATCTGGCCGCGCTGCGCAGCATGGTGCCGCTCAGGGCGCCATCCATGATGATCTCGGAAAGCAACTCCGTGGCCGTGGCCACCACGCCGGGCGTGATCGTGATTGACTCGATCGCGGGCAACCCGGCGGCGATTGCGACTCATGGGCAGATCTACGCCGTGGCCGGTGAGCTGTGGGTCATGGACGGCAGCGGCAACGCCACGCGCATCTCGTCGCACGATGGCGCGGCCTGGGTGCAGGTGAGCGCGAATCTCTACACCGGGTGGGGCACGCGCTTCGATGTCGTTTCTGGCGCGCGCGAACGCTTCCGGCTGCCGCAGTTGCGCGACTGGGACCGCGACCAAGCCGATCTAGCCGCCAAGCAGGCCGATGCCATGGCCAGGTGGGACGCGCAGCAGACCAGCGAGCGGCGCGCGGCGCGGCCTGAGGCGTACGCACCGCGGCCGATGCCCGACTGGATGGCCAGGGAGCGTGCGGCCTCGGACAAAGACGATCCCAGCCCGATCCCCAAGGACTCATCTTCCGGCAAGGCCGCCGCCTCGGGCGCTGCCGGCTCCGTCGCTGGCCTGGCTGCCGGTGCCGCCCTGGCCCGTGCCGCTCTCACCAGGCTCACACGGGAGACCGTAGCATGATCCTCGTGGTGCAATCTCTTGGAGGGACGTGCTTGTCTCGTCCGCCGCGTGTCTTTTTGGAGGGACGTGCTTGTCACGTCCGCCGCGTGTCTCTCCTGAGTTCCAGATTCAACCCCCGCAACCTCGAAAGGAGCTGCCCCATGATCCGCACCTTGAGCCTCGCCATCTGTCTGCTCGCGGCCGCGCTGGCGGCCGGCTGCCGGACCGCATCCAAAGATGTCACCGACCTGGGCGGCAAACTGGTCGACGGCAAGACCGCCCGCTGGATCTCCAACAGCCCCGAGGCTCTCGGCTACTACGGAGCCTACACGCACCAGGCAGATGACCTGGTGCTGATCGAGGGCACCAATGTGGAGTTCAAGATTACCGGCGCCACCCGCATCGCTTTCCGCGGGTTCAAGGCCCCGCCGGCCACCCCGCAGATGGAGCCCAGCACGGCCGCGCACGCGCTGGACGTTGTGGGCCGAGTCCTGGGATACGCCGCCGCGGCCTATGCCATCGGCGAGGTGTCGGACAATGAGACCACCGTGATCAACGAACAGGCTGCTCCCGCGGCCGAGGAAGCGGCGCTGCGTCCGCGCATCGGACCGGTTCGCTGATTTTCTGAGCATTTCCAAGGAGTACTCGCACGATGGCACGTACAGCACTTTGCATCTCCGGCGGCGGACTGGACGGGTTCTGTCTGGGCGTCGGCGTCTTGAAAGCACTGGAGGAGTCCGGCGACCTCCTCGGCAAGCTTGACTGCTACGGCACATCCGCCGGCAGTGCTTTGGCCTGCTGGGTGGCAGCCGGCCGCCCGATCGCCGGACCTGGCGGACTGGAGCGCATCTTCCGCGCGCTCACGGATAGCGACATCCGCGACCCGCGGCCCATGTGGCGCGCGCGCCTGGCCTGGATCGATAACATCTGGGAAGGCAAAAAGCTGCGCACTCAACTGGACCGCCTGATGCCGGCGAGTGTGGAACTGCGCCATCCCTGGCACCCGATCGCCGTGCCGATGCACTCGGCCCGGCCCGTGGATTTGGCGGATTATGGCGACGCGCCCGCCGCCGCGTGCGCGGCCAGCATGGCCATCCCGTGTGTGTTCCCGCCGGTTGTGCTGCGCGACGGCATTGCCTACCAGGACGGCGGCGTGGCCATGAATCTCCCGCTGCCGGGCGGACCGTCGAGCTATGACCGCGTGATCGCCGTGATCCTTTCCGGCCGCCGGCGCACCTACACGGCGCCGCGCTCGGTGCTCTCTGGCGCCCTCGCGCAGTTCTCTCGCCTTCTGGCCGGCCAGACCGAGGCCGCCGAGCTGCGCGTGCGCGCTTGGCCCAATAGCTGGGTCATTCGACCCGAGTTCGACGGCGCTGGCGGCATGCTGCGCCTGGACCACGCCATGATTGATTCCGGCTACCGCTGGGTAAAGTCCCAGCACCCGAGATTCAAGTAGCTCACCTCTGTGTCCTCTGTGGCTAAGCCCTAACCCCCAACCCCTAGCCCCTAACCCCTAGCCCCTAGCCCCTAGCCCCTTCTCTCAAATGCCCGTTGATGTTCCAACCCGTTTCATCGAGGCGATTGCAGACCGCGCGGGCCGCCGCGTGTTGCTCAATGCCCTAAGCTCGGATGATCTCGCGCGCTTGCCCGTGCAGATCCGCCAGCGCGCGGTGTTCTCCGCGCGGGCCGCTAATGCCCGCCACGTCTCAGAGTTGGACAGCCTGATCAAGCGCATCGTCTCGCCGGATGAACTGCCAGACGGCACGCCGCGCGGTCCGGGGCAGTACATGAACGAAGCCCGTGCGCGTGAGCTGCTGCGCCAGGTGCTGGCCGAGGAAGGCTACCAGCCCGATCCAGCCGAGGCTGGCACGCTTAAGGATCTCTCCTCAGAGGTGCGCATCCGCGTGCAGTTGCAGACCTCCACCGGCCTGGCCTTTGGCTACGGCCAATGGAAGCAAGGGCAGGATGACGACGTCCTAAACGAGTTCCCGGCCTGGCGCCTGCTGCCCTCCGTGGCGTCGCAACCGCGGCCGGATGGCTATTGGCGCGCCCGCTGGCGTGAAGCCGGCCTGCCGCTGCCCCAGGGCAAGCTCGTGGCCCTCAAGAGCGATCCCGGCTGGGCGCGCTTGTCGCGCTTCGGCCTGCCCTATCCGCCGTTCGATTACGGCAGCACCCGCGAGGTGGAGGATGTGGACCGCGACGAAGCCGAATCCCTCGGGCTGGTCGCCGCCGGCGCGCGGCTGCAAGGCGCCAGCAAGCCCTTTGATGCCGACTTGCAGGCCCCGCTGCCGGAAACCTCTGAGGCTCTGCAGGCGGCTATTCTGGCGAGCATGCCGGGCGCGCGGATCGAGGCGGGGGTGTTAGTCGGCCTATGAACATCCAGATCCAACTGGCCGGCCAGGATCAGATCATTTCGCGCGTGCGCGCGGCCGGCGTGCTTTCCACGGCCGAGCGCAAGGGCATGGCTGTGGAGGCCGCGAACTTCACCCGCCGCTGGTTCCGGGACCGCGATGCGGCCAAGGCCCACACCTACCCGGCCGGCGGGCGCCGCTCGCACTACTGGCGCCAGGCCGCCACCGCCACGAGCTGGGCCGTGGATCCCGCCGGCGTCGAGGTGCGCGTGGCCAAGATTGGTCTGCGCCTGCATCTGCGCGGTGGCGTGGTGCGCCCGGTGCGCGGAAAGGCGCTGGCACTGCCAGCCCGCGCGGAAGCCTATGGCCGCCTGCCCAGTGACTTTGCCGGCAAGCTGCACGTGGTCGTCTACAAGAAGAGCAAGAAGGCCGCACTGGCCACGGAGAGCGGCCTGCCCATGTTCTGGCTGCTGCGCTCGGTGCGGATCAAGCCGGACTTCTCTGTGCTGCCTGCCGCGCGCATCTACCACGGCGTGATGCTCTCGCGCCTCACGGCCATGCGGCAGCGTGGCCAGCGCACCCAGGAGGCCCAGCCGTGAGCGATGATCCCGTTAGCGTCTCCCGCATCCGCTTCGAGACTGAGGCCAACCTGGCCGGCGCCCAGCAGGCCGAACGCGCCTTAGATGGCGTGGCCAGGAAAGCCCAGGAGAGCGGCGCCAAAACGGCCGATGCCGGCAAGGCCGGCGCCGTGGGCATGCAGACCCTTGGCCAGACCGCCGCGGCCGCCTCGGGCAGCATCGGCGGCGTCTCCAGCGCACTGGGCGGACTGTCTCGCGCGCTGCCTGGTTTGCAGCAGGCCACGGTCTACGCCGGCGCCGCCGGCGCGGCCTTCGCGGCGTGGAAGCGGGTGATTGATGAGCTTGAGGCCGCTGCGCGTAAGATGCGCGAAGCGTTGCGGGCTTCCGAAGATGAGCAACTGACCAACGCTGTCGGCCGCCGCGCGAATGCTTACTCGCGTTTGGTCAAGGAAATGGACGCGGCCGCGGCCGCGCGTAAGGCCCTCAGCCAAGCCGAGGAGGAAGCCGCCCGCGCGGAAGCTGGTTTTGCCAAGGCCAAGCTGGAATCCGAGCGTGAGGCTGCCAAGGCCCGCCTGGCGCCCGACGATGAGATGGGACGCCGGCAGATTGATCAACAGTACGGCGCGCAGATCTCGGGCGTGGAAGCCGGCATGCGGGCCGGCAGTGTGCAGCGCAAGCGCGAGGGCATACGGGCCGAGCAGGAGTATGAACGCACGCGCCAGCAAGAGGCGTTCGACATGCGCGGATCTACCGAGGCGTCGATCCGTGATGAGCTGGGCCGTTTTCAGGATCTGACCGCCCAGCAGAGCGCCAAGGTTGATGCCGCGGGCAAACACATTCCGACCCTGCTCCCGGGAACGTTTCTCGGCACCGTCGCGTCTGGAATGAAGAAGAAAGCAAAGAGCAACGCCGGCCAAGAGTTCGAGCCTTCGATCAAGGATTCCCTGGCGCGCCAGGCCGATCTCGCTGCGCAGATGAAGGCGGCTAACGAGACCATCAAAGAAACCGAGCAGCGCCTGGCCGTGCTGGAACTCAACATGGACGCGGCCCGCATGGAGGAAAACGCGATTCCCCTGGACGCGGCGCGCGAGCGCTCGATCCAGCAGCAGGCCGCCGGCAAGCTGAACTTCGACCAGACCGCCGCCCGCAAGTCCGCCGATGCTGCGGCCGCGCGGGAAAAGGCCGAGGCGGAGCGCAAGCGGATCATTGCTGAGCGTGAGGACGCCCAGGGCCGCATGGGTGAGTTTGATGCCGCGGTCGACCGCGAGCGTACCGACGTGGCCGCGGCCGAGCGTACCCTTGCCGGCCGGCCCCGCGGTCGCATTGGGCACGACGCGGCCAAGGCTGCTTTGGAGCAGCAGATTGAAGAGCTGAACGCTAGAGAGGCTGCTCGCGAAAAGTACGATGAGTATCTCACCCGATTCCTCACGCAGTCTCGCCAACGCGAAGAGGCGCTGGTTGAGCAGATGAAGAGGCAATAGCGATGGCAACTGTCTACGAGATCCGGTTTGGCACGGGCGCCTGGCAGACGGCTGCCGCCCTGGGCATTGAGAACGTGGAGCTGACGCTGCGCAATGCCGGCACGGATGCGCTGGCGTTCGAGGTCGTGGGCGATTGCCTGGCTGCATCCCTGGCCGCCTACAACGCGACCGTGCGCTTGCGGCGCACGGTGGACGCTGGCACGCCCGAGTGCCTGTTTGTGGGCACGCTGGTGACACTGCCGCGCATTGCTTCGCCCGAGGGCGAGAGCATGCAGTACCTGGCCGTGGGCGCTGGCTACGCACTGGAGAAGCTCACCTATGAGCAGCAGTGGCAGATCATGCGCGCCTCAGACGGCGAGCTGGTCACGATCGCCAAGCCGCGTGTGGTGCTGGGCCAGGCCGATGATGGCACGCGCCTGGCCACCGGCGCGCAGATCCGCGCGATCGTGGAGTTTGCCCGCATCCGCGGCAAGCTGGTTGCCCTGGGCACCGTGGACGATGGCATGGTGATGCCCTACGACGAGCGCGAGAACCTCAAGTGTGCCGATGCCGTGGCCGCCTGCCTGCGCTGGCATCCAGACTGGTCGGCCTGGTGGGACTATAACCACGTCGACCCCGACACCGGCGAGTACACGCCGGCCTTTAACGCTCGATCCGCAGCCAACCTGACGGCCGTGGCCGTGCCCGTGCAGGCCGTGGACATGGAGTCTCTGGAGCTCACCCCGCGCTACGATCTGCAACTGCCCGGCGTCCGTGTGGTCTACGAGCTGACCCACGAAAAGGACGGCAAGAGCTACCCGACCACGGTCGTGGATGTGGCTGGCGATGCCAACAATCCGGACGCCCTGACCTTCATGTTCGACCTTGTAGGATCCCAAATTGGCACGCTGGAGCAGGCCGTCGAGACGGCCGAGCACACGACCGTCGATGGATCTGTCTCTACCGATGCAATCAAGACGCGCGCGTGGTGGTACGCGCGGCTGCCGTACCTGGGCGTTGACAATACGAACGCATCGGACGCCTATTTCAGGCTCGAAGATTCCAGTGGAAACTCTGTGGTAGACGGATCATCCGATGCGGACGTGTCCCGCAGTGGCACGCTGGGCCTTCCTCGGTATTTGGTCAAGGGGGCAATTCAGCCCTGGATGGATGTGCAATGCGAGGAGGAGACGGTCAGTGCGAAGTGTATATATGCCGACATGGTGGCGGTCCCGTCGTTAGTGGTGGGCGGCAAATGCTACTGGAGGCACAAGCCGATCTCGGCCAAGGTTCTGTCGACCGATGCGCAGACGGGCGTCTATCGCAGGTCAGTGGTTTACCGGCAATCCGAGCTCGTTCCGTCCGGGGTGGCCTTGTCCATCTACAATGCAGCTTCCCGCCTGCACTTCGATGGACGCGTGTCGCTGGTAGCCGTGGAGCCATCCTTGTCTGTAGGTCCTTGGAGCTGCATCAGCCTGTCCGGTGGCGATGCATCCTGGGCGTCGATGCAGGCGCTGGTACAGGACATGGTGGTTCACGTCGATACGGGCACTGCAAAGCTGATTTTAGGGCCTTGCAAGCGGCTAGGCGCCGACGATCATGTGGCTTTGTTCAAGGCTGCCCGCGCGCGCCGTTTCTCTACGTCGTGCTTGGCCCGTGCGGACGCATCCGAAACGGGTCCGACTGCGACCGTGCCGGAGCAGCCCGCACGAAACGACGCTGCCGATGGTGGCATAGGAGAGCTGCAAAGTCTGATGGTGAGGACAGTCTACTCAGATCGGACGCATACGATCGGGCTCTGGCCTCACCTGATCGCGCCCTACTACGGCGACCAGACGAACAGCCAGACCATTTCGCCCCGCGAGTACTACGTGGTGCAGCGTGTCGGGGTAAATTTTTACCTTCAGCCGGTGATTATAATGGGGGGGTTGGTGCCTTCTTCCAACACGAGCAGGTACAGGTTGGTTCAAACGACGGGCTACGTGTATGCGCCTTAAATTGTCACATTGGCGCGACATCTTCCCAGCAGCGGCGCGATAATACATCACCTTCGACGACATCGATCTGGCGGCTTACCCGCACGCCGTTCTGCCGTCCAC
>CAZZCT010000043.1:0-32960 GCA_964652365.1 uncultured Lentisphaerales bacterium | reverse complement strand
AGCGGCGTCGCGCGGGATACCGCTTGCCGCCGCACTCCAGACGCTGCCGCCGGGGCGCAGGCAATCTGGAGTGCGGTGGCAAGCGAAGCGCGACGCCGCTTTTCGAGCCGCAGCAATCAACATGACGATGCCCTCACTCTGCGCCTGTCTTCCCCTTATGACCGATCCGGGTACTCAGGATGGACGGGGTGACCGCCGGCAATCCGCGCCACGGCGTCGCGCGCGCGGAGCTTCGTGTTCACCTCGGCGTAATGGCTGGCCTTCTCCAAACTCGGCAGCGCCGCCGGATCGCCGATGCGACCGAGTGCCTGACACGCGAGGCTGTGGACCGGATAGAACTCACGCTGATCCTCGACGATCCGGCACAACGCCGTCACCGCGTCCCGCGCGCGCAGCCGCCCGAGCGCCTCGATGACCACCGCCTTGAGGCGGTGCCGCTTGACCGCATCCGCCGAACTCCCGGCCCCGGCGCGCCAGGGCGCGTCGTCGGCTGCACACTGCTGGCGGGCATCCGCCCACCAGAGCAGCTCATCGCGGTAGATCACGTCAGCCGACTCACGCTCCAGCAGGGCCAGCAGCGGCGCGACCGCCGCAGAGTCGCCCAGACATCCCAGTAGTTCGGCGGCCACCTGCTGCACTTTCCAGTCGCAGTCGGCGAGCCCCGCCAGCAGCAGCGGCAGCGCGGTCGGCTCCCCGCTGGCCGCGGCCCGCATGAGCGCCTCGAGGCGCTGCACGTACGCCGGCATGGCCGGATCGGACGGCGGGGCGTCGGCTGCGGGAGGCGCAATCGCCAGTCGTCCCGTGTAGGGATCGCGCGCGACCTCTACTCGCTGGCCGTTCACGAAAACCGGCTTGGCCGCGTCCAGCCGGGCCGTCAGCCGGGGCCGGGCACAACCCGACAAGTCAACTGCGAGCGCCCCCCGGCTCTGCAGCGAGAGATGGAAGTCCGGATGTGCGACCTCGACCGTTTCAGGACCGGAAAGGTCGCTCAGCGCCAGTTCGCCCGCCTCCCAGGCGAGGTCGACCGGCCGGTCGCTCCAGCACTGCACCGCTCCCCACGCGAGACGGGTGCACTGCAGCGCCGCAAAACGGCCATCCGCATGCAGCAACACGGCTTGCGCCTCAGCCGTGAGCGTGGGCGTGACGATACGTCCATCGCGGTCTGACAGGATCAGTTCATCCTGTCCGCGCAGACCGCGGATCAGGTAGTGACCGGGCGCTTGCACCGTCACCTCCGGCAGGGGCGGCAGCGCCTTGGCCGCCAGCAGCTCAACCGCCCCATTGACCAGCTTGCCCTGCGAGGTGGGCCCGGCCAGGGTCAGCGTGTTCGCACCCGACTGCAGCAAACCGGTGAGCTCCACGACCGCTGGCACGTACCAGCCACCGGGCGTCTCAGTGTGCAACGCGCGGTCAGGCAGCAACGCCTCGCGGCCGTTGACCCACACTCGCAGCGCATGTACCCGCGAAGCCACGTGGAGAGAGATGCGCTGCCCCTTGTTCGCCGCCGGGACAGTGAACGGACGACTGGCCCAGATCCAACCATCGTGCCCGTCGCCCGGAATCAGCCCGATCTCATTGGCCGGCACCCGCTGTGCCGCGTCGACGCCGTGGGGCAGGCCGGCTGCGATGCCCTCGACTTCGCTCTGGCGCACGGCCGACCAGCCATCGCGCAAGTCCGCCACCGCCGTGAAGGGGCGGCGCGGCACCAACAGAAACGGCAGATCGACCGCCGCCCCGTCCACACGATAGCGGATGCGGGTCGAGGCGCCCTCGAGCCCCATCGGGTATCCTGGCGCCGGGGTGAGACTCAGCCGCGCTTCCGGTTTGAGCGGCAAAACGTCGACCTGCACACCCTCGGTTGTGACGATCCGTACCCGGTTGCCCTCGGCCGTGACCTCGCCGCGGGCAAAGACCTGCCAATCGAAGCGCAGGCTCGGACCGTCGGTGCGAATGGTGTCGCGCACCAGGTAGTACCCGTCGCCCACCAGCACCGACGTCCGCACCATCGAGGCGATGGGATAGTGCGGCCGGTAGTAATCGGCCACCTCGCCGGCCAGCAGCTTGAGACCGGGTAGATCGGCGAAGGCGTGCAGGCGCCCCTCACGCGGGGATGCCGGCGAGTACTGCCCCTCGTTGTTGACAACGATCGAGTTCGATCCGCCGATCAGCCCGTATCCAAAGCCCTTGACCCAGTCCTTCGGATCCCAGTTAGGCACAAACGTGCGGTAGTAGCTGGTGATCGAATCGAGCTCGCCCTCGGCCATGACGGACCGGAAGGCCTCCAGTGGGTAGTCGAAGAGCGGGCAGCCTTGCTTCGTCGGCGTCCCGTCGGTGAAGATCGGCGAGCCCCAGCACTCGAGCGCGATCATGTTGGGGTTCACCTGGGCCCGACCGCAGTAGACGCTGGGGGCGCAGGCGTCCCAGGCCTGGAACAGCCGCCAGGCTTGGCGGGGCTCGGTCAGCGCGCCGCCGACGTTGGCAATAGCCCAACTCGGGAAGGGCTCCGCCACGCCGGCCGTGTCCGCCTGCTCCGGCCACCAGATCAGGGTCCAGAGCTTGTCATCGCTGCCCCACGCAATGTGGCCGGGTTCGGCGCCCAGCCCGAGCCGCTCGATGGCCGCCAGCGGCGCCGGGTCGCCGGTCTTGCGCGCGAGGTACGCCAGCCCCATCAGCGAGGCGCAGCGCATCCAGCCGTAGTGGTCCCAGGGGGGCATCAGCCCCGCCGGCCCGAGGATCTTCTGGTAGGTGCGGAGCACCTCCTCGGGTGTCAGCCGCGACGGCGGAAACGGCCGGCTGAAAAGCTCCTCGCCGGTGATCTGTTCCATCAGGGCGCAGTACCAGCTCACGACCGGAGCTACGATCTGGCAGAAGTAGGTCGAACCCTCACCGGAATAGCCGCCTGGGGGCGAGAGGGCGAAAATGTCCGGGAAGCGCATGATTCCGGCCTCCATCAGGCGCTGCGCGCGGAGGTCGCTGCCGCGCTTGACGCCGAATAGGTAACCGACCAGGGCGCAGCAGAAGCTCATCGCCGAGATCTGGTTGTCGAAAGCCAGCGTGCGCGACTTGGCGATGTTGTAGGGGTGCTTGAGCGTGTAATCGAGCAGCGCTTCCTTGATCTCTGCGAAGTCCGCAGCCGTGACCACCGGGGAATCCGCGATCCAGTCGAGCATCACCGCCAGACGGGCCAGCGGCGCGGAATTGCACCAGGTGTGGAAATGCACGTCGATCGACAGGTCGCCGGCACGGTAGACTTCCATGGCCGCCTTGATCTCGGCCAGAGCCGTGAGCGCGTAGTCGTCACGGCCGGTGACCAGATGGAGGAAGGCGGGATAGTAGCGCCCGTTGCCTTCGGCCTGCGGCAAGGCCTGCAGGCTCTTCCACAGGTAGGCGACCGTACCGTCGGCGCGCGCGATCTTGGCGCGTAGCGCCTGCACATCGGGGACGAGCAGATAGCTGTCGGACAAGGGTGTTCTCATGTCAACTCGGGGTTCTCCGGTGTGACCCTCAGCGACCTTCGCCGAGCGTCAGAAGAGCAAAATCGGCTGGGTTCTTGCCATAGTTAATCCCATGTGTCCAGGCCAGGTAGTTGAACCCCTTGCCGGGCTGTGAGTCGGCATCGGACCACGTCATCATCTCGGTGGCGTTCTGGACGTGCTCATCATCGCGAACCAGCGCCGCGACGTAGAGCGCCGCATCGTCCCACGTCAGGAAGACCTGGGCGCTCAGGTCGGCAGGTCCGCCCCAGAGCAACTTCTTGCCGGGCACTGCCGGATCGACAAAGTCAAGGCGGTCCAAAGCTACCGTCGTGGCATCCTGCCACTCCGACAGCTTGCCCGCCAACTGCGGCGCGGCGCCTGAGCGCGCGATTGCCAGGTGCGGCTGCAACTCGATGGGCCGCGTGAGTGTCATCGGATACCACTCGCTGTCGGTGATGCTATCGCCGTAGAACACCACCCGGTCGCCGTCGCGGACCAGAAAACCGTCCGCCGCGGCAGCGGCCGTCGACATGCGGGTGGCGGCGGCCACGCCGAGCACCCCAACCAGCAGCCCGACCTTCGCAACCCGACAAATCATGGAGTGCCCTCTTTCCGTGCTTGGACCGTAGCATCCGAATCGGTCTGGAACTGCCAGATGCCCCACAGGTGCGGCGTTAGGGTCGCCTCGGTTGGGACATCGGCGACCGTGCTGGTGGCCTTGTTCTGCCAGTAGATGCGCTGCAAGGTCTGAAAACCGTTTCCGCGCAGGATACCCACGTCGCCGCGCAGGTCAAGGCCGTCCTGAGGCGTGAGTCCGAGCGCGGCCAGCGGCACCGAGAACTCGTAGTCGCCCGCCCGCATGGCAAACGCCACCTGGCTGCTGAGGTCCACCACGCGCTCAAAGTTTACGGTCCGCCAGGGCGAGCTGAAGGCGGCCGGAGCGCGGGCCGCCGCCGCAACCGGTTGGTAGAGCACCGCGACGGTCTGCCGGTTCGTGCGCGTGACCAGCAGGCGAAAGTCTCCGGCTTCAGCCTTTGTGCGCCCCGGCGCAGCAGCCGGACTGGCGCCCACCATCAGGTCCAACGCGCCGCCGGTCTTGAACAGTAACTGCCAGGCGTCGCCGCCATTGGACAGCAAGGCTGGCTCGCGGGTGCGATAGGCGACGTAGAGGCGCTCACCCGCCACGCGCAGGGAAGCCTCAACCAGGCCACCGGCCTCGGCCCGCAGGCGCGCATTGGCCTGCTCATCGATGGTGACCCACTCGTCGCGCGTCCATTCGTCCAATACGCCGTCGACGGCGGGCGCCTGCGAGGCAATCCGAATGGTGAGACGGTCGCGTCCAACGCGGTGGAGCCGCGTCTGCTCAACCTGCAGACGGTACTGCGCAGCCGCCTCCAGCAATGCCGGCGTGACTTCAACGGTGCGCGCCTTCAGCCGTGTGATGCTCTCCAGTCCGTCGACCCGCACGATGCTCGCATGGCTCTTGCCTGCCACCAGGTACACCTTGCCGTCGCGAGTCTGCGTCGCCGTGGTCCAGAACTCCTCGTCGTAGAGCGTGATGTCGCGGAGCGACATGCCGCGCCGCGCTTCCGGCATCGTCCAGGCGTCGGCACTCAGCCGCACGTCGTGAAAGAGCGTCCCGGCAAGCAGCCCATCGGCCGTTATTAGGAACACGTTGCCCTTATCGCCGTCGATCGCCACCAGCTCGCCGGCATCCGAGTTGCGCGGTGTGATCGTGCCCATGAACCGGGTCGTGGCCATCAGCTCGCCGGGACGCGTCGGCGGCGTCGAGAAGACGCCCGCCTGCTGCCCGGGCCACTCGTTCGGATAGGTCCAGACGATCCGGCTGTCGTGGATGCCCCTGACCGGTCCGCCCGAACCAACGGTCCAGCCGTCGCGCAGGGCGACCACCTGCCCGCTGCCGCTGCTGACCTCGCGCATGAAGAAGTCCGCGATTTGTCGACGACCCTTGGTCACGTCATAGACCGGCGCCCCCTGCCCCGTGAAGCGCTCCGGCGCGAAGACCTCGGCGCCCGCGGTGCAGAACTCCAGCCGCTCATTGACCGTCAGGCTGCCGACGCGACCGTCGGCAAATCCGAGTTCGTTGGATGAGACCTGGGCGTCGCCATTCAGATCGGACCAGGCATAGGTCACTTGATCCCAGCCAGGCTTTCCAGGCTCGCGGCCGTTTGGCCAGCGGCCACGGAAGCGTTCCTCGTTCACCAGTGGCCAGTCGCGTGCATCTCCCAGCGATGCAACAGGTCGGGCCAGCCCCTGGACCATCTGCCAGATGCTGGCGCTGCGGGGGCCTCCGATGGGGCGCGAGTTATTCACGTCGGTCATGTACTGACGCCCGCCAAAATGGATTGCCGTCTGAGGCGCGGTGGCGTGCGGCAATGCCAGCGCCTCCGGACCGGGCAGATAGTAGATCGACTTCAGTTGCGCGGTGCCGGCGGTCCAGTCGAGCGCGAACTCCAATCCCGTGTTCCGTCCTTGCTCGCCATAGTAGAAGCGGCCGGGGTCTTCGGGGTCAATCGTACCACCGCCGCCATACTGCGGCGGCCCGTAGAAGGCACCCGCCAGTTCGCCCTGCGGCGTCCAGATGCTGACCCGTTTGGGCGCGAAGGATGCCTCGGCCACCCAGAGGTTGCCGTCCGCCGTGATCGCGAGGCCCTGGGGGTGATCCATGCGTCGCGGGTCATACGGACCCGCCTGCGCGCCGCCTGGCATACCAATGGTACCCACCGCCGCACCGTCCGGCCCAAACACCTTCACCTGGTGGCTTGCGCCCCAGTCGCTGACGTAGCAGCGTCCCTGCGCATCGAGCGTCAGCCCGTGGGGATCGAGCAGCCCCTGTGCGACCAATATCGCGGGTTCCGGCAGTGTCAGTCGGGCATTGGCGTTAGCGCCGGCCGCGGCGCGCAGACGCTCCAGCGCGAGCGCCGGAAAGCGCAGCACCTGCTGCCCGGACAGCGCCAGCAGCCGCCCCTGGGCGTCGAAGGTCAGTCCGCGCCCATCCGGCAAGGGCGCAGTTCCGAGCACCTTGCCGGCCGCGGCATCGACCAGCAGCACGACGTTGGTCTTGGGCAGACTGGCCACCAGCAAGCCGTTGTGCACCGCCAGCCCGCCCAGCGCCGCGTGTTCCTTGACTGCAAAGGTGTACGGCGCGACCAGACGGTAATCGTTGGCGCGGAACGCCACCAGTCGCAGTCCCCCCTCCCACACAATGCCCGAGTAGGCATACACGCCGGGCAAGGCCTGCGGTCCTGCGTCGCGCGCGAGGTGGCTGGCGCCGGTCCAGTTGCCGCCAACCCACAGCTTGCCGTCGCGCTTGCGTCCCGCCAGGTCGGTCCAGATGATCCCGTGGCTGGACTCGGCGACCGGGCTGGTCAGCAAAACGCCGGGCTCCGCACCAGGCAGGGCCAGCACAGCCGCCGGCGCACTGTGATCGGCCAGCCAGCCACCAGTCCCCCCACCCCAGTGCGAACCGGTGAGCCAGGGCGTTGAACCGGGCGAGTAGACTGAGAACTCATACCGCAGGTCGAACGGCTGGTGCATGAGCCCGCGCACCGTGTAGGTTCCCGGCGCCACCGGCTGCCCCACCATCCGGTAGATGCCCGCGTACGGTCCGTCGATCCGTCCGCTCTCATCCAACCCATCCCAGTACATAGTATGGTTGCCTGCGTCAAAGAAGGTGTCGGACACGAGGTTCCGGACCCGCGTGCCCTGCGCGTCCTCGATCACCAGGGTGGCGTGACCGGCGGCCGGCATGGAGAAACTCACCGGTATGGGAGGTTGCGACGTGTCCGCGGCGCTCCTACGCGTTCGCGGCGGCAGCGGACTGGCACCGAGCGGCCCCATGAGGAGCACCTCGTCCAGCAGGCAACGCCGCCCTCCGCGCGTCTGCCCCTTCAGGTAGTGGCCCTCTTCAGCGGGGGAAAGGATGCGCAGCCGAATCGCGCGCGTAGTAACGGTGCGGCCGAAGTCAAACCAGTTCAGGTTGAACGACTCCGGCGACCGATGCGCGCACGTGGCGGTGGCGACCGTCTGCCAGTCCGATTCGGCCGCCTCGCGGGGATGGCGGTCCGCCGGTCCGACGTAGCTCTGGACCTCCGCTTGTCCGAACACAGCCCGCACCGCGCAGAGTCCGCGCACGGTCACCGGCCGTGGCCAGACGCAGGCCACCCATTCGGGCTGGTCCGGCGCGATCGGCGGACGGCGCGGCTGGTCGCCATTATCCCAACCGGCGCTGGAGCCATCAGCCAGTTTCGCCGCTCCCGCGCTGTTCCGGCTTGCGAACGCGAAGGCCTCCGGCGCCAGGTTCTGGTAACGCTCAGAAAGAACGTACATACCGAGCAAGGCGCCAGCCTGTGGGCGCGCGCCGACCGGACTGTCGCAGGTTAGGCGAAAGGCCCGATTGGTGGTGCCGGGTGGCAGAACCCAGACGCTCAGATCCCCGTCCTGCATGCGCGCGGCCGGCGTCCACTGGCGGTCATCGCCCAGATCGCCAGGATACGGCGCCGTCGGTTTCAGCACGCTGAGCCCGCTCAGCGTGCCGCGCGTGAGGACGGTACCCACACCCACGGGTTGCCGCAGCCCCACGCGCAAGTGCCGCGGACCCGGTGTCGCCGCCTCGCCAAACCGGATTCCTCCCCACCCGAGGCGTGAGCCGGGCATCACCACGACCCACGTGAGCGGGTTGGGGAAGTGGGGCTTGGTGGCGGCATCCAGGTAGTCCTGACGCGGACGCTCCTGGCCGGACACCCACTCCGCCGTGACCGCCTGGTCCAGCAATGCCGGTTCGAGCGGCGTTGTGAAGGCCGTCGGGCCAGCCAGCCCGACTGCGGCCAGCCCGGGAAGGAGCAGACTGAGACCAAGCAAGCCGTACTTCATAGCTGCTGCTTTCCACGACCGTCTGCCACGCCGCGCCCTACTTGACTGCCAGCGCGGTCCCGCTGGGCGGCGGAATCACGACCGCGACGTAGACCGAGTCGACCCAGGCAGGCCCGGGATTGCCCCGGCCGTTGATGTAGAAGGTAGTCTGGCCACTGGCCGGCGTGAAGGAACCCGTGGCTTCGGTCCAGGACGCGCCACAACCGACCGAGGTGTTGCCGGATGCTTGCCCCCAGAAACCACCTAGCGCAGGATCGGTCAGCCCCCACTCGATTCTGGCCCACGATCCCCCCGCCTTGTGCCAGAACGAGTAGCGATAGGTGCGCCCGGGCTCGACGGGGATAGCCAGGGAGTTCCCCAGTCCGGTGCCGGCCATGGCGCCGACTTGCGAGCCGTGTTTTCCGGCATCCGAGACGAAGGTCGCGCCGTTCCAGAACGAAACCGTCGTGTTCTCGAAGCTGGCGTTCGGTACGAGATTCGGACCGCAGGTTCCTCGCGAGACAGCAATCAGTCCGGCATCCTTGCCGGCCGGCACGTAGAGCGTGATATTTGTCGCCACGAACTTGTAGGCGCCGATGCCCACGTCGCTGCGGCCCACTCCGAGATTATAGTAAAAACGGGAGGCCGGCTGGGCCGTACCGCTGCTTGCCACTAGGGTGTGGTGGATGCTGTAGCTGGCCGGCGGGGGGTTCCAGTTGACAAATGTGCCCGCCAGAACGCCCGTGTTGACTGCCGTGGAGTTTGAGCTGATGGCATCCACGCAATAAGGTGCCACATTGTATCCGGACTTGGTCATGGTCACATCCGCCCCGACCGCGATGCGCGTCGTGCGCGGCGCGGTAAAGCCCACGGAGACCTGGTTGGGAGCGTTGGTCAGCCCCCCTAGCGTCGTCGCGCTCAGGTTGTTATCCGTCACCACCGCCGCCTCGCCCCGCGCCGCCGCCAGAACCACCAGCCCCACCATTCCCCATGCCAGCTTACGACCTCTCATGGCCTGCTCCTTCCTGTCCAGTCTGCCTCCACCCTCTCCGTTACGCCCGGCCCGTGCCGGACCCCGTGCGGCCGCCGCCCGGCGCCGCCTGTTCCGTGCCCACAGCACAATCGGATATGGACCGCTGTCCGCGGACCTCTTCCTCCCACAGCGCGGGCAGGACCGTCAGGCCCGGCACCCGTTCACCCCGACGCTGGCGGTCAATCAGATCGACGCAAGTCTGCAGGACCGCATTGACGTCGTACCCCAGCAGCCGCACCGGCAGCAACTTGGCCGGGGGGGCGGGGAAGTTCGCATGGCCCACGATGGCGACATCTTCGGGCGCTCGCACACCGGACGCCGAGATTCCAGCCAGCGCATGCTCCACGAAATTGTCGTCCTCCACCAACAGCGCGTCGGGCCGCTCGCGGTCGCGCATCAGCAGCTCAACGGCATGCCGCGCGCCCTCGGGACGGCGCAAGTTGACGTACTGCGTCCAACAGGGATGCGAAATCATGCCGCGGGCGGCCAGGCCAGCCTTCAGTCGCGCCACGAACTCCGCCTCCATGCCGAAGTCGAGCATGGCCACCCGACGGCGGCCCAGTGTGGCCAGATGGTCGAGCGCTTTGTCGATCCACAGCGCGCCGTCAAAGGTGACAACTGGCACATGGGGGTACTGTTGCGCGGTGGAAACTGCCACACGTGGGAGGCCGGGTTGGTCGAGGATCGGTGTGCCTGTGACGCGAAAGGGCTGGTTGGTGAAGATCAGGCCCGCCAGCCGCTGGCGGGCGATCTCCGCCATGAGTCGCTGGCGATCGGCCGACTCCGCGTGCTCGTCGATCCCATGGAGCATCAGCATCCGCAGGCCGGTCCGGTGCTGGAAACCTACGGCCGCCTGGGTCCAGGCCTGGTAGTACCGCGACCAACGCTCCTCCACGAACTGCGCGCGGGGATCGAAGGTAAATACGAGTGCATACTGGTTGATGTGCGGCGGGGTCTCAACGACAAACGTGCCGGTGCGGCTGCGCGTTTCGATGAATCCTTCGCGCTCCAGTTGCTTGAGGGCCATCTGGACCGTCACCCCCGCCACGCCGAACTTCTCGGACAGGGCGAGTTGAGACGGCAGACGCGCACCGGGCACAAAGACACTGTCGATGATCTGCCGCTTGATCTCTTCCACAATTGTCGCGTGCTTAGAGGCCATCGCCGACACCACCCTGCCTGCAATGGTCCTAGGTTAACGTAACTAGCGCAGTCGGTCAACTGTACGTTGCAACCTCCCGCAAGGCGGATGGCGAGGTTCTCATCTCACGTCAGTGGCGCTATACTCCTCCCCTATGCCCGCGCCGTCACCAATCCAAACCGACTTGCCATCCGCGCTCGCGATCGCACTGGAACGCGACCGGCTGTTCAACGGCGTACGCAGCGTCGTGGCCGCGGTCTCCGGTGGTTCGGACTCCATGGCGCTGCTGCACCTGCTGGCCCCCTGGTGCCGCGGGCACGGCATCGTTCTGGCCGTGGTGCACCTCAACCATGGTCTGCGGGGCGCAGCGTCGGACGCCGACGCCGACTTCGTCCAGTCCGAGTCTGAGCGCCTCGGCGTGACGTGTCACCAGCGTCGCGCACAACTGACCCCGCCACGCGGTTCGCCCGAACAAGCCGCGCGTCGGGCGCGGCTGGCGGTTTTCGCCGACGTAGTCGCCGCGGTCGGTGCCGACGCCGTTCTGACCGGACACACCGCCGACGACGTTGCCGAGACCCTGTTGCTGCGCCTGGCACGGGGCGCCGGTGCCGCCGGCCTGGCCGGCCTGCAACCGCGGCGGGCCCTGCGGTTCAGTCGCACCGGCGATCGGTTCAGCCGCCTGCTGTTGTTGCGGCCACTGCTGGCCTGCACGCGGGCCGAACTGCAGGCCTGGTTGGTGGCTCGCGGCCTTGCCTGGCGCGAGGACGCCAGCAACTGCGACCAGACCATCCCGCGCAATCGGGTACGGCACACGGTAATCCCCATGCTCGAACGCCTCTGGACACCCGATCTGCGGCGGCAACTGGCGCGATCGGCCGCCATTCTGCGCGCGGACGATGACTATCTCGATACCCAGGCCCGCGCAGCCTGGGCGACCCTGGCACCGCCCGGGCCGGCCGGTGCAGACCCCGTCACGGCCCAACCGGCCATCCTGCACGCGGCACGACTGGCCGGCCTGCCCCTGGCGTTGCAGCGTCGTGTCGTGCGTCTCTGGCTGATGGCGTACGGCTCGATGCAGGCGACAGGCTTTGCGTCCGTGGAGCGGGTGCGCGCGCTCCTGGAAGGCCGCCAACAGGCTGGACGCATCACCCTGACCGGCGGCTCCCGGGCGCAACTGCAGGGCGACTGGCTGCTGCTCGTACCGCCGGTTCCGGCCGCGCCGCAGACGACACCAATCAGTGTGCAGTTACCAGTTCCCGGCGCCTGCACGCTGGCGGGTGTCCGCATCACCGCCGCGTTCGGCGCGGGCATCGTGAAAGGCCCCGGAGCGGTCGGCGGCCTGCCGGCGGCCTGTTCGCTGGACCCGGCGGCCGTGGCCGCCGGGCAGTTGACGGTCCGGACCCGGCAGCCCGGCGACCGCATTGCGCCGCTCGGCTTCACCGGCACGCGCAAACTGCAGGATGTCTTCGTCGATGCCGGCGTGCCGGCCAAGGAGCGCGACCGGATTCCCCTGCTGTTCTGCGGCGGCGACCTGGCGTGGATCCCCGGCTACCGTGTCAGCCGCCGTGTTGCGGTCCTGCACCCAGACGCTCCGGCAGTCCAGGTCCGCATGGACCGCCTGACGGTAGCGTGAGCCTCTGGTGCGGCGTGCGGATATGGAAGACCGCCCGGCGCCCAATGCCTACAGGGTGGGCTCACCGGGTGGATTCGGGCTCACCCGCGGAACCGTCGGGCGTCAGCAGTTGCACCTCGGCGAACTCGGCGGTGGCCAGCACACCCTCGCGACGCGAGGCCGTGGCTACGCCGATGCGGCTGCGTCGTGGAAACTCAACCGTGTGCTCGGCGAACAGCTCCCAGTGGGCGCCATCGTCGGAGACCAACGCCCGGAAGAGATCCCCGCGCCGCTGCAATCGCAGGTGGCAAGGCAAAGAGTAGGGAGTTTCGGAGACCATGAGGCGCTCGTCGCGACGCCCCGCACGCCGCGCCTGCAGAAACAGGATGCCGTCGCCCTGGAAACCGAAGAACACGCTGGCCGCACCGTCGGCGAAGCCGGAGCGCGCGAAGATGCCGCTCTTGGCGAAGGGATGCGTGGTTGCGACCGCCACGACGCGCAGCGTCAGTTCATAGGATCCGTCGATCGCGACGGAAACATACCGGCAGGCATCATGGCCATTCCATAGATCCTGACCTTCGCCTTGCACCACCAGCGTGCCCTCGCGCCAGATTGTGCTGCCGCGCGTGCGGATGCCGCCCAGATCGATGCTCTCCCAGAGCGGCGTGACCAGACGCCGCAGAACCGGCTGTTGCGCTTCGTCCGGACCAACGTCCGGGGACACAGCCGACGGCGAGGCATCCCGTTCTGCCGCCTCGTCCCCGGCCTCCACCGCCCGCGGGTCGCCAGTCGCTGCAGGCGGCGACTCGGATTCGGGTTGTGCCTCCGGTTCGGCCGCGGTCTCGGGCGTCTCCGGTTGACGGCCCTCAACCAAGGGCGTCGGACGGGGCGCACGATCTGACAGCAGCGCCCCGACGGCCACCACGAGTTCCACCAAGGCCACCAGGCCTAGGGCCGCGACCAGCGTCCGATGACGCGGTTTGGTTGTGTGAGCGGACGGCGCGAGGGCCACGGGCTCGAATGGTGGCGTCACCGCGACTGCCAGGCCGCGTGCGCTGAGCGCGGCCTGCAATGCGACCGCGACCTGCTCGCAGCCCGCATAGCGCCGGGCGGGATCGACCTTGAGCATGCGCGCGACAAGCTGTTGGGTGGGCATGGAAAGCAATGGGGCTCGCTGGCCCAGCGGAACCACATCGCTCTCAAGCCGAGCCCTGACCACGTCCGCGGGAGTCGGACCGTCGAAAGGCGGTTGGCCGGCCAGAATGTGGTACAAGGTGGCGCCCAGGCTGTAAATATCGCTCTGCACACTGTCATGTCCGCCGCGGATCAGTTCCGGCGCAATGTAGTGCGGCGTGCCCAGGATCATGCCGGTTCCGTCGCTGCGCGGCAGTCCCGAAAGCCCGAAGTCCACCAGTTTGGCACGACCGTCGCGGCCGAGAACGATGTTGCCGGGCTTGATGTCGCCATGGGTGAGCCCCTCGCGGTGCAGGGCGATCAAACCCTCGGTGACGTCCAGTGCCGCTCGCAGAGCCGTGCGCTCGTCAATCCGGTGCTCCCGCCGCAACTTGGCGGCCAGGTCCTCGCCGCGCACCAGTTCCATCACTAGGTACGGCAGACCGTTGAGAAAGCCCAGCGCGAAGACCTGCGCAATCCCGGGGTGGCTGAGCTTGGCGGCCGCTTGCGCCTCGGCGCGCAGTCGCTCGCACAGCCCCTGGTCGGACGCATGCTGGGCACACACCATCTTGATCGCCACGTCGCGGTGGAGCGTCTCGTCGACCGCGCGGTAGATCTCGCCCATCTCACCTTCGCCGATCCGCTCCTGCAGCACGAAGGACCCAATCCGGCCTGGAACGAGATAGACCGTGCCGCAACTCTGGCAACCCAACGTTGACAGCGGCGGAACGCTCGCCGGATCGATCTGCAGGCCGCACTGCGGGCACGCACAGGACGGGAGGCGCTCGGCAATGACCCCTGTGCCCGGGGTACGCAGCAGCTTTCCGCCAACCGGCTTGTTGACCACGCGAAGTCGTGAGCCTGTGATCTGCTCTGGCATCGTGTGAACGGCCTCGTGTGCCGACGTGAGCCTATCGTGCGTATTCCAGGTCCTGTCGTGGCACCGCACACCCGCGGGCGCCCCACCCACGCCGGCGTCGAAACCCGTGAGCACGCAGCATCTTAGCATCGGCTCTCGGGTTGTGAAACAATTCTCGGTTCGCACTTGCCCTTGCGTCGGTCCGCTGATTCCGCAAGAATATCCCACTTCAAACGGCTGCCCGCCTGTGAAAGGATCGATCCATGGCCCAGTTCCCGTCGCCCAGCGCCCTCGAGTGGTGCCTGAACGAAGCTCATTTCCGCCCCGCGCATCTGGCGCACTTTGAGTCCGTCTTCGCCCTGGCCAACGGGTACATGGGTGTGCGCGCCTCGCTCGAAACCAACCCGACGATGGCCGATCCGGGGTTCTACGTGGCCGGCATCTTCGACCAGGTGCATGAGTTCACCCACGAGATCGTGAACCTGCCCTGTTGGATGGGGCTGCGGCTTAACGTCGACGGCTTCGACATGGACCTGCGCAAGGGCACCATGCTCGAGTACCGCCGCACCCTCGACCTGCGGCAGGGCATTCTCTTCACGCGCCTCGTCTGGCGCGATGCCGGCAACCACACCACCCGGCTGGAGACCGGCCGTCTCGTGCACCTGGCCGACAAGCACACGGCCCTGCAATGGGGCACACTCACCCCGCTCGACTACTCCGCCAACGTCCGCATCGAGAGCCCGATCGACGCCTGGGCCGTGAAGTATGCCTCGCCCTCCGGAGGCGCCCGACTGAAGGATCCGCTGCCGCTGGATCGTGGCGAGCACGGCATCGGGCTGGCGATTTCAACACGCGCCACCGGCCTGCGCGTGGCCATTGCCTCGCGGCTGATGGCCCCGGGCCTGACCGACCGGCGCGCGCGGGCGGGCGATGACCGCATTGCGGAGTCCGCCACCGTACGGGTCGAGCAGGGCCTCCCGATGACCTTCGCTAAACACGTCGCCGTGTTCACCTCGCGCGACGTCGACGACCCCTGCGCCGCCGCCCACGCGGCCGTCGACCGCCTGTCGCGCCACGATCTGGATGAACCCATCCGCACCCATGTCGCGGCCTGGGCCCGGCAGTGGGCCGCGGCGGACGTCCGCATCGAGGGTGACCCACGCGCCCAGAAAGCCTTGCGATTCAATATCTTTCACCTGTCGTCTCTGGCCAACCCGGACGATGACCGTGTCTCCCTGGCCGCCAAGGGGCTCCACGGCAACGGCTACTCGGGCGTGGTCTTCTGGGACACCGAGATCTACATGGTGCCATTCTACATCCACACCCAGCCGGCCGCGGCCCGCGCCCTGCTACAGTACCGTCACCACTTTCTGGAAGATGCCCGCGCCAACGCCAAGGCGCTCGATCGCAAGGGCGCCTACTATCCCTGGAATAGCTCGCTGACCGGCCGCGAGCGCGTCTGGAAGGGCTGGCAGGAGCACGTCGGCTCGGACATCGCCTATGGCATCGACTGGTATGCGCAGGCCACCGGCGATCAAGATTTTGTCCGTGGACCCGGCGCTGAGATCATCCTGGAGACCGCGCGCTACTGGCAGAGCCGCGTCGAGAGCGATCCCGTCAAAGGCTACGTCATCCGCGGCCTGATGGGGCCGGACGAAATCCATGGCGGCATCGACAACAACACCTACACCAACTTCCTGGTCAAGTGGCACCTCCAGCACGCCGCCGATCTGGTGGACGATCTCCAGCGCGCCCGGCGCTGGCCGGCCCTGGCGGAACGACTGGGGCTGACCGATGCAGACGTGGCGGCCTGGCGCGAAATCAGCGCGCACATGTACCTGCGGTTCAACCCGAAACTCAACCTGCACGAGCAGTTCGACGGCTACCTGGACCTGAAGGAGAAGGCCATCGACCGTTCGCTCAGCCGCATGCAGTACACGGGGCCGGTGCAGCACTCCTTCAAGCCCACCAAGGTGGCCCAGCAGGCCGACACGGTCCTGATGTACTGGATGTTCGCCGAGCATTTCGCTGCCGACGTGCGTCGCGCGGGCTACCGTTACTACGAACCGCGCTGTTCACACACCTCGTCCCTGAGCCGCGGCATCTTTGCGGCCGTGGCTGCCCAGACCGGACAGGTCGCGGAAGCCTACCGCCAGTTCCTCCAGACGGCCGAGAACGACATCCGCGCCGGCGCCGAAATGGAGAGCGAGTCCGGTGTCCACGCCGCCTGCATGGGCTCGACCTGGCTGGCCGCCATCACCGGCTTTGGCGGCGTGTGGGTGCGGAATGGCCAACTCGAAATCCATCCGCATCTGCCCGCCAAGTGGCAGAGTCTGGCTTTCCAGTTGGCTTGGCGCGGCCGCACCGTCGAAGTCGAGATCCGCCCGACCACGCTGCGCCTGCGCTGTCGCGACGGGCAGAGCGAGGTCGTGGTTGGCGGCGCGCCACGGGCCGTCGGCGCGCGCTGGACCCGCTGGATGCCGTTCGACAAGAGTCCGGCGCCGATGATGCAGACGAGGAGTTCCTGAGATATGCCGAAGCTTGCGGGTGTGATTTTCGATCTCGACGGTGTGCTGGTGGACACCGCTGAGTTCCACTACCAGGCCTGGAAGGCGCTGGCGGACCGGATCGGCGTGCCGTTCGACCGTCACAGCAACGAGGCCCTGCGCGGCGTGGACCGGCAGAATTCGCTCCGGCTGCTGCTGGACCAGCATGCGTCCCGGTTCACTGAGATGCAGAAGCAGGCGTTCTGTGCCGAAAAGAACGCGGATTACGTGGCGCTGATCGAACGAATCACGCCGGCCGACCTGCTCCCCGGGGCCGCCGAGTTGCTGCAGTCCCTGCGCGCGGCGAAAATCACCGCGGCCGTCGCCTCGTCCAGCCGGAACGCCCAGCGCGTGCTGGAACTGCTTCAGATCATCGACCTGCTGGCCGCGGTCGTGGACGGTTCGGAGGTCGCGGCCGCCAAGCCGGCCCCGGACCTGTTCCTGCTGGCAGCCCGCAAGATGGGTCTGCCGCCGTCGGACTGCATCGTGGTGGAGGATGCCGAGGCGGGCGTGACCGCGGCGCTGGCGGGCGGCATGCGTTGCATCGGCATCGGCACCCCGGCCCGCGTGGGCGCCGCCGACCGGGTGGTCGCCTCCGTGGCCGACATCAGCCTGGCCATGCTGCGGACGATCATGTCCTGACACCGATCCGGGCCTCACACAGTCCGGCCGGCAGGATACGGCGGCTGGCGCTCGCGGACCGCAAGCCGCTCTTCGGGAGCGATGGGCAGGTCGAAGAGCGCCGGCAGGTCGAGCGTCAGATCGGGGAAGACCGGGCTGTGAAAGGTCCCGCGTTCCGTGAAGGCGCTGACGCGACGGTACGTGTCGCCATCGAGCCGGAAGATCTCCAGCAGCGGCGGATAGGGCGTGATCAGCCAGACCTCCGGCACGCCGCTGGCGGCGTAGAGATCCAGCTTCGGCCCGCGGTCGAGTTGCTCGGTTGAAGGCGAGAGGATCTCGACGATCAGGCGCGGTGCGCCTTCGACGTGCGTCGTCTTGATCTTCTCCGGCTCGCACACCACCAGCAAGTCGGGCTGCACGACATCCTCTTCTGACAGCTTGAGGTCTGTCGGCGCGGGAAGGACCGTGCAGGGCTTGCCGTCCAGGTGCGCATACAGCAGGTACGTCAGACGCGCCTGCAGCAGTTGGTGGCGCGTCAAAGGCGCGTTCATGGCGTAGGCGATGCCGTCGACGATCTGCCAGCGTTCGTCGTCCGGCCATGTGCGGTAGTCGTCCCAGGTGAAGCCGACGCATTGTCTGGCCAGGGCGGTGTTCATGGACAGATGATGGCGCAATTGAGCGCGATTGGCAACCCGGACGACAATAGCCCGCTGGCGCGCGACTACCATCGACGCCCATCGACAGGGGGCGACTACCTTCGGCGGGAGTCGGTGGGAGTCGAGGGTAGTCGTCTCACAGTACGGCGCTGCCCCGCAACGCCCGCTAAGGCCGACCGGCCTTCAGCCCCTCGTCGAGCAGGATCCAGTACTTCTCGATCGGCACGTAGCTCGGGATCGAGTTGCCGCTGCCGAGGCAATAGCCGCCGTGAGGAGCCATGGCGGCAATGTAGTCGCGCACCCGCTGGCGCAGATCCTTCTCCGTCGACCGGCAGATGAAGTCCACGTCCACGCCGCCGAGCAGCGCCATCCGGCTGCCATACTGACGGTGCAGATCGAGGATGCCGGGCGCGATCGTGTCCTCGAACGAGTGCTTGCCGTCGTATCCCATGTCGACCAAGTCGTCCATGATGGCCGCGAGGTTGCCGCAGGAGTGCAGGATGATCTTCTTGTTGTGGCGGTGCGCGGTCTCGCAGGCCCGGCAATGCCAGGGCAGAAAGATCTCGCGCAGGGCGGCCGGCGACACCATCGTGCCGGACCGGTGGCCCATGTCGCCGCAAAACTCGAAACCCCGGATGAACGGCAGCGAGCAGCACAGGTCGATGACCTGGATCATGATGGCTCCCACGCGGTCGACCACGGCCTTGACCAGCGAGGGATCGTCATAGAGCAGCAGGGCCAGGCGGTCAAAGCCCAGCAGTTCGTCCATCGCGACCTGGAAAGGCGCCGGCCCGCCGGTCCAGACGCCCAACCCCTCCGGTGCGCAGGCCGCGGTCCGCGCCATCAGATCGGTATCGATCGTCGCCACTTCGGGCCACGGATAGCGTTCGAAGCTCTCCCAGTCGTGAATGGCGCCGTCGGCCGCCTGCACCTTGCCGGCCGGGTGGGCGCCCGGGAAGCCCCTGAAACCGCAGATGTTGATGATCCCGAGGTCGAACCCCATGCGCGCCATGGCCTGGAAGTAGAAGCTGAAGCTGCTCAGGTAATGGGGCGAGGTGTTGCGGAAGTCAAGCGTCGCCGGCGGTTCGATGCCGCTGAGCTCGGCGAAGTAATTGGGGATCATCTCGAAGAATGGAACGTAGCCGGCATCGCCCCGCCGCTCCAGCACCGCCTCGAACCGCCGGTAGTCCGGCTGCTCCCGTCGCTTCAGCATATAGCGTGACTGCATCGTGACTCCCGTCTTGCCACCCGCCCTCGGCATGTGTGCGTGTGGTTACCATGCCCCTGCAGGGGCGTCAAGCGGCAACCGCACCATGGGAATACGGCCATGAAGCGTTTGGGCCGTCTTCCAACTTTCCATTTTTCCAGTTTCCGCAGAACGGGGGGCAGTTTCAGGTTTGACCGCCGGGCAGCGTGGCACCATGATCTTGCTCTGCAGAGGAAGCATCATGCCAACAAAGCACATGTCCCAGTCGTGGCGCGTCCGCGGCGCGCGCGCAACCCCGTCCGGCGCGTTCCGGCTTGCCGCCGTCCTGACAGGCCTGGCGCTCGCGTGTCACGCCGATCCGGAACGTCTCGCCCCCGAGGCGCTGGAGGCCGAGCAGGCGCGCATTGAAGACGTGCGCAAACTGCACCGGCTGACGGTCCAGACCCTGCACGACGCGCGAGCCCTGGCACTCTATCTCAAGGGCTGGGGCGGTCCCGACCGCGACGCAGAAGTCGAGAGCCTGATGGTCGAGGCGGAAGGCCTCTATGGGCTGGTGCGCGGACCTGACCACGGCGCCCTGGCGCTCCAGGCCGCACAGGATCTGTCGAGCACCAACCGCCTCACGCCTGACGCCCTGGCGCTGGTTGAACGCGCCCGGCGCCTGGCCGCACACGAGGTCACGGCCTTTCACACCCGCGCCGGCAAACTGGCGGCCGACCTCACGGTCCAGATCGTCTCACAAGCCTCCCGAACACGCACGTGGCGCGTGGTCTCGCAACCCGAACCTTGGCCCCTGGACACCGCGCGCGAAGCCCAGCGACAGGATGGTCTGCGCTTCGGCTGGCAGCTCGATGCGCGCTTCTTCGAACAGCCGGCTGCCCAACAGGACGAACTCCTGCGCCAGGCCGCCAGCCTGGGCGCGAGCTTTACGGACATGGACTGGGCGCCGGCCTGCGACTGGGCCCTGATCGAGCACGAACCGGGCGTTTTCGACTTCGGTCCGCTTGATGCGGCCATCGACCGGCTCGCAGGTCACGGGTTCCAGACCGCCCCACGGCTGCGCACCCTGACCGGCACGCCGCCGGCCTGGCTCACGGCTGAGTTCGGCACGGCCTGCCGATTCACCACGCACCAACGCACACGCACCGGCGCGACCACCACCAACGTCACGGGTGTCAACCTGTTCCATGCGCCGACCGGACAGGCCTTCACCCGTTTCCTGACCGCCTATGCCGCGCATTTGAAGACGCGCCAGCCGCACGTGAAGGCCGTCTATGCCGACAACCAGAAGGAGATTGAGGCGCTTGCGGACACCTCGGCGGCGATGGAGCAGTTCTGGCGCACCTGGAGCGGCACCGACACACCGTGGGTGACACCCGAGCAACTGGATGACGCCGACGCCCCCCGCGACGAGAACGCCCGGGTGCGGGCCGAAGCCTGCCGCGAAGCCTGGCTGCTGGCGTTCGTCGGCCAGATTCGCGACGCCCTCAAGGCCGGCTGGAGCGACCTGGCGGTGCAGACGCCAACCCAGGGGGACGACTTCCACCGCCTGATCGATGCCCACACCGGGCCCTCACGCGACCTCGCCGCGCTCTGCCGCCTCGCCGACAACCCCAGCACCGCCACCGACAGCCCGGCCAGTTTTGCCCTGCTGCGCAGCCTGTCCGAGGGCCGTCCATTGTGGAGTCACATGGTGCACTCCGGATGCGGCACCTGCGGCAGTGCCGCCGTGGCCCACGCCGCCTTCTACGACACGGCTCACATCGTGCACGGCGGTTACGAGCGCAGCCTGCGGGCCGATTTCCCCAACGTCTGGTTCCGCTACCCCGACCGCCGCCTGGGCGACAGCGGCATCGGCAACCATTGGCTAACGCCCCGCCGCATGCAGGAGATGGCCCCCACCCTCCTGAACACGCGCCCGGCCCCGGCCCGTGTCGCCGTGCTGTGGAGCCAGACCAGCCTGCGGCGCGACCGGCATGCCGCCGCATTCAAGGGCGCCCTGGCCTGGGGCCACCTGCTGCAGCGCATCCACGTTCCGTATGACTACCTCGACGAAGCCGGACTCGGAACCCGACTGGCGCGTTACCGAGTGCTAATCCTTCCCGAGACGCAGGCGATGCCACCACAGAGCGCGGTCTGGATCCGCGACTGGGTGCGGCAAGGCGGGAGTCTACTCGGGTTCGGCGCGCCCGGACTGTACGACGACCAGGGCCGGCGCAACCCCGCGCTGCCCCTGGCCGATGTCTTCGGCGCCGATCTCGCGCGCCTGCGCGTTCCCGGCCCCATCCGCCCCGACCGTCTTGAAACCACCCATCCGGAAGGCAGCTTCCAGTTCGGAAACCTGCCCCCGCGCGACTACAAGTTCCGCAGCGACCTGACGGCCGCGCTGGCGCCGCGCGACGGCACGCCCCGGGCCTGGTTTGCCGGCGACGCCGAGGAGCCGGCCATCGTGGAACACCGCTTCGGCGCCGGCCAGGCACTCCTGTGCGGATTCCCGCTGGGTTTCGAGTACTGGGAGTCCGCGCCCTACGAGCTGGCCTTCGGGATGTCCCATTTCCGGCATACGAACTACAACATGGAGCAGAAGCGCTACGAACGCTGGGTGGCGGCCGAACTCACGCGCCTGGGGCTGGTTCCCGCTGTGATCCTCAGCCAGGGCCGGTTCCTGCGCACCCAGCGCGGCGATGACCCCGACTGGTACCACATCTACCGCGACGGGCCCGGCTACCAGGAGTATATCTTCGAGAGCGAACAACCCGTGCGTTCGGTCCTGGCGTTTCCGCGCGTGCGCGAGGGCGTCGATGGCCTCTACATCGGCCTCGTGCACACCGAAGCGAACTACCTGTGGGAACGGGGCTACTTCCGCAGCACGCTCGCCGGCGGCTTCGTGTCCGTGGACGTCGCGATCCCGGGCGCGCCGGTACCGGCCACGGTCACCGTGCTGGACGTGCGGCTCGGTGTACCCGTGGTCTGCACGGCACCGAAACGGGCCGCCGGAGCGGCCGCTTCCGAGCCGCCCAGACTGCGCTTCGAAACCTGGGTGCCGGCGGCCCAGGCGGCCCTCTTCGCGCTCTCCACCAATGCCACGGTGCGCCTGTTCGGACCGGCCACGCCCCCCGGCGAAGCACCCGCGGAACTGGCGGCGCGCGTGGCGGCACACGCCGCGGGGGATCTGCCGGCCGCGATTGAGATCGACAATCCGGCGGCGGTGGTGGCGTTTCTCAACGCCCGGCGCGGCACCACGCTGCATATCGGGTGCGGTGACCGGCGATTCCAGCCGGCCGCCCAAGCCCTGGCCCTGTGGCTCACCAACACGCTAGCCATCGCGGCCGATGTGACGCTCGCGGGTCCGCGTGCCAGTTGTCGCAACGACTACATGGACAGCTTCGGCTGGCCCAGCTACGGCGGCGACCCGCTGCACGCGGAGATTCTGCTAGGCAACTGCCAGGACAACGGACTGATGTGGCGGTTCCTCACCCTGCATGGCGAGTGCGGCTGGCTGCCGCTCGAGGTGAATCAGGATTTCCCCGGCACCGGGCGCGCGCTGATCATGACGTCGATGCCCTTCGTGACCCGGGCGGACGGCAAGCGCGGCGGCAAGGCCCATGCCTCCCAGCTGGTGTTGGGCGCCAGCGACCCGGGCGACGTGCAACGGGCCGTGACCGCGCTCCAGAGTCTTTTCGAGACGCGGTCTGCACCCTGACGGCGCAAGAACGCCGGGAGACCCGCGCCGAACGGGTGGACTGGGCCCAAACCGCTGTCCACGGCGCGGCCGAGGCGTAAAGTGGCCTCGAGATAACAGAAAACCGCGTCTTTCGTTAGAAAAGACGCGGTTTTCCAAGATGGTGGTGGGGCAAGGATTCGAACCTTGGAAGCCGTTTGGCGACAGATTTACAGTCTGCCCTCGTTGACCACTTGAGTACCCCACCGGGTTCAAGTCGCAAAAAGTGTCCGTAATATCTCAGAGCCGTCCGGCGTTGTCAAACACCGAGTCGCCCGCGGGCGGACCCGTCCGGATCGCACGCGTTCACGCTCCCTCGGTCCGCAGCGCGGGGTCGAGCAAGTCGCGCAGCCGGTCGGCCAGGACGTTGAAGCTCAGGACCAGGCCAAAAATCGCCAGCGTCACGAATCCCATCTCCCACCAGACGCCCTGCCAGAGGCGCAGCCGGGCATTGTTGAGCATGATGCCCCACGAGGGTTCATTCTGCACGCCGATACCGAGAAAGCTCACGAAGACTTCCGTGGCCACCGCGGCCGGGAACCGGATCGAGAAGGCGATCAGCACGATGTGAACCACATTCGGCAGGATGTGCCGGAACAGGATCCGGCCCGACGTGTAGCCCAGCACACGCGCCGCCTGCACGTAGGCCCGGTCGCGGTGCTTGATGACTTCGGCGCGCACGTTGCGGCACACGCTGACCCACGTCGTCAGACCGATCGCCAGGTAGAGCCCGGCCAGTCCCTTGCCGACCACCATCGCAATTGCCAGCACGAACAACAGCCCTGGCATCGAGGCCACAGTGGCGCAGAGCCATACCACCAGGCTGTCGGTCCGGCCGCCAAAGTACCCGCCCAGACACCCCAGAACCACCCCCAGCGGCAGCGCAATCAGGGAGGTAATCACCCCCACGTGGAAAGCAATGCGGGTGCCCTGCACCAGACGCTGCAGCACGTCGCGGCCCAGGTTGTCGCTGCCCAGCGGGTAGCGCCACGGTCCGAGTTCCGGTACAGCGGCCGCAGTTGGAACCGTCACCGGGTGGCGGGCAAATGCGCGCACGAACGCCGGCGGCTGGTAGCGCTGCTCCTCGTGCACCGCATTGTAGGGCGGGGTCCGGTCCCGCACGCGGGCCCAGCGGTAAACTCCCTCCCCCCATGCGGCAGCCGCGGCATAAAGGGCGATCGTCACCAGGCAGGCGCGCGTGTCGCGCCGTGCCCAGAGCTGACCGGCTATCGATCTATTTCGCATCAGACTATCCAAGGCGGGCCTTCACCCGCGATCCAAGCTTTGTCGCGAGCTTTGTCGACGCAGCTCGCGACAAAGAAACACGTAGTAACGTCTATCCTTATCGAAAAGGGGCTAATCGCGCCGCGTTCCCAGCCGGATGCGCGGGTCCAGCCAGGCATAGCCCAGGTCGGTCAGCAGGTTCACGGCCTGATACAACAGGGCACCGATAATCACCACCGCTCGCACCACGGCCATATCGGATGAATGGATGGCGTTGAGGCTCACGCACCCAAGCCCGGGAATGCCGAAGAAGCTCTCCAGCAACACACTGCCCGTAAACAGGAACGGGACCGACAGACTCACGTAGGTGAGCACGGGTATCAGGCTGTTACGCAGCACATGGCGCAGCAGCACGGCCGCGGGCGACAGCCCCTTGGCGATGGCGGTGCGCACGTAAGGGCGGTACAGCTCGTCGAGGAAGACGGCACGGTAAAAGCGGATGTCGCGACCCAGCCCGCTGACCACGCCCACGGTCACCGGCAACAGCACAAAAGTCAGATTCTCGAAACCCCAGATCGGGAAGAGTCGCAGCCGAAACGCCAGCAGGTATTGGCCGGCAACCACCCAGACGACGTAGTTGACGCTCATCAGCACCGTAGAGAGCAGCAGGACCGACCGGTCGGCGCGGCCCTCACGCCACAGGGCGGCCACCAGCCCGAGGCCCAGCGCCAGCAGCGTGCCCAGAACCAGAATCGGTACGGTCAGAGCAAGCGACGGACCCACACCATCTCGCAGCACCTGCCAAACCGGCAGCCCGTGCTCGGTGGAAACGCCCAGGTCGCCGCGCAGGAGTCCGCCGAGGTAGTGGCCAAATTGCGAATCGAACCCGTCGCGCGTGCGGCGGCGCAACGACCAATGCGTCGGTGGCGCCCCCTCGCACTCCAATGTGGCGGCCCGGCAGCCTGCCGGCACGCGAAAGGTGACGGTACGACCCCGCCCACGCGGCTCCAGACCCAGCGACTCCACGCGGATGTGGGTGCCTCCTTCGGGCCGTAACCCGAGGCTCAGCCCACCGACGGCATCGACCTCCTCGGATCGCAGGACCAACCGATAGGTTCCGGCCGGCAGGGCATAGGCCAAGGGCGCGCGCCACACCGTACCAGTCCCGGCAGCCACGGCGCGCGTCGGACCGTCCGGCAGAGCGCGCAACCGCGCCCAGTTCCCGACGATCAGCGGGCGGTCATAGCCATAGCGGGCATCGAAGGCCGCCAGCGATTCGGCGGTTGCGCTCTTACCCAGTACCACGTCGGCCGGCGACCCCCCGATCACGTGGAACAGGACGAAGGTCAGCAATAGGATGCCGAGCGTCGTGGGCAGCAGTTCCAGCACGCGTCTGAGCAGATAGTTTTGCACGTCGGGTTCTCGCCAGAAAGCTCGTTCGCAGATAGCTCCCCGGCGTTTCCCGGCATCGTCGCGAAATCGATCGGCGGAGTTCTTCGAGCGCCGTCATGTTAGCGAGTTGCGGCACCGTCAACACCAAGAAAGTGCGCATGCACGCGCACCAGCAGTACAGCGGGACGTAGCGGACCGCTGAAGGTGCCAGACGCAACACCTTCAACACCCACTGGGTGTGGGATCGACCTCAGGGGAGGCGTAAGGCAACGGACTCCGACGGGTTCTCGGCAATTCGGCCATGAACCAAGCGGTTGTGCCATCTTGCGTTCTTCCAGTCTTCCAGTCTTCCAGTCGTCCAATTCCCACAGAACGGGGTGCCATATTGAAGCTTGCTCGCGGGCCGCAGCTATCGGATCATGTCGCCCCGTGATTGAATTCCGAGATGTTTCTGTCCGCTTTGGCCCGCAGGAAGTGCTGACGGGCGTCAACCTGCGCGTCAGCGCCGGCGAGCGTGTGGGTATTGTCGGCCCGAACGGGTCCGGCAAGAGCACCCTCTTTCGGCTGCTGCTCGGAGAGCACACGTCGGACGCGGGCGACGTCCTGATCGAGGGTTCACCCCGCATCGGGCATGTGCGGCAGCTGTTGGCGCCGACGCACGACGAGGAGACGCTCCTCGAGTACACCCTGCGCGGAATGCCCCACGTGCACGACCTGGAACAACAGATCCATGCCGTTGAGGCTCGCGTGGCGACCATCACGGACGAGCCCGTGCGCAGCCAGCTGCTGCGACAGATGGGCGAGCTGCAGACGGCCTTCGAGCATCTGGGCGGCTACCGACTGGAAGCCCAGGCCAAGATCGCACTCGGCGGCCTGGGGTTTACCGTCGAGGACTTCACACGGACCTTCCGGGCCTTCAGCGGAGGCTGGCAGATGCGCGCCGAACTGGCGCGGGTGCTGGCGGCGAAGCCCGACCTGCTGTTGCTGGACGAGCCGTCCAATTACCTCGACCTGCCGGCCGTGGAGTGGCTGCAACGTTTCCTGCGCGGATTTGATGGCACGCTGCTGCTGATTTCGCACGACCGCTATCTGCTGCGTTCGCTCACCCGCATTACCGTGGAGGTCGACGCCGGCACCGTCACCCGCTACAGCGGCGACCTGGACTACTACCTGCGTGAACGCGAACAGCGCCTGGCCAACCTCGTGGCCGCCAAGCGCAATCAGGACCGCCAGCGCGAACAACTCGAGCGCTTCATCGAGCGTTTCAAAGCCAAGAACACCAAGGCCGCACAGGCCCAGAGCCGGGTGCGCGTGCTGGAGAAGATGGAGGAGATTCGCCTGCCCAAGCGCGGCACCGCATCCGGCAGCGTGCGGATTGCCCGTGCGCCGCATTCCGGCGCCGAGATCGTGCGGCTGGAAGACGTCGGCTTCTCCTACGACGGCTCGCGCGACGTGCTGCGTGCTGTGAATCTGAACATCGCGCGCGGCGAGAAGCTGGCCCTCGTGGGCTACAACGGCATGGGCAAGACCACGTTGCTGCGGCTGCTGGCCGGGGTCCGCACGCCGAGCAGTGGACGCGTGGTGCTGGGACACCGCGTGCTGATCGGGTACCAGTCGCAGGAGTTCGGCGAGACAATTGCCCCCGAACTGACGGTCCTGGGGTGCGCCCATCGAGCCGCCCCCACCCTGACGGAACGCGAACTGCGCACCCAGTTGGGCAGTTTCGGGTTCACCGCCGACGACGTCAACAAACCCAGCCACGTACTGAGCGGCGGCGAGAAGATCCGGCTGGCCTTTCTGCGGCTCTTCCTGGCGCCGCCCAACTTCCTGCTGCTGGACGAACCCACCACCCACCTCGACCTCGAGGGACGGCGCACACTCGAACTGGCCCTGCATGCCTTTGACGGCACGGTCTGCCTGGTCAGCCACGACGTGGAGTTCGTGCGCGCGGTGGCTGGTGGCATCATCGAGATCGGCCCGGCCGGCGTGCGGCGCTTCCCGGGTGGCTACGACTACTATCGCGAGAAGACCGCCGCCGAACCCGCCGCGGTCAACGCACCGGAAGAGTCGTCCGTCGATGTCCGTGGCGGGGCGCGCAACAGCCGCGATCTGCGACGCGCCCGTGCCCTGGAGCGGACACGCCGCCAGCCGCGGGCCCAGGCCCTGCGACAGGCTGTCAGCCGGGCTGAGAAGCAGATTGCCGAGCTCGAGGCCGAGCTGGCCAAGTTGGAGACGGACATCGGCGCCGGAGCGGCCGCCCGCGACTATGCCGGCAGTTGCCGGCGGTTCAAGATTGTGCAGGAGACCCTGGAAGGGGTGAACCACGAGTGGGAGCAGGCGGCTTTGGAGCTTGAGAGCCTGCTCCGCGAACAGGAAGCGGCCTTGGCCGCGCTGGCCGGCGACGCGGGCGATGATGAACCCATGCCGGAATCCTAGCGTTCGTAAGGACGAAGGCATCCACCGGGCATTCGCATGAAAGCACTCACAAAGGACCGGCGCCGGCTTCCCGCTACGGGCACGGGGAGCGCGATGGGTTTACACGCCGCCGCGGTCAGAGACGGCGTGCGCGGGTGGTATCTGCTCGGAATCCTTCTCATGGCCGTCACGGCATCCGCCCAGTTGGCGGCACCTAACCGACGCGAACGTGGAGGCCCGCTGGGTCTCTCGATCCAGAATGAGGTCGATGCCGCGCAGCAGCGCGCCCGCGACTGGCTGGTGGCCGCCCAACACCCGGCCGGTGATTGGGACGCCACCAACCGTTGCGGCGCGACAGCTATCGCGCTCGTGGCGCTCTGCAGCGGGGATGCCCCTCCCGCGGCCAGTGTGGCGCGGGCCGCAAGCTGGCTGGCAGCGCGGGCGCCCGCGGAGTTAGCGACCTGCTCGATCGAAACCCGTGCCTGGCGCCTGCTGGCCCTCGCCCTGACGGCCAACACGCCGGACCGTCTGGCCGCCGAGGCCACGAGCCTCGCGACGGAGCTACAGCGCCGGCCGGCAACCGATAGCAGCCCAATCGTCTGGACGACGCTCCAGATGGCGCTCGCCGCAGCCCCCTCCGCCTCCTTCCCAGTCCGATCGCCCGCCGTCGCGCCCCCTGCCGCCACAAACTGGGTGGAACGCTGCGCCTGGGCCATGCCGCCCGACAACGCGCGCCGCGAGCCCGAGGTGGCACGCCAGGCGCGGGGCGCCTTGGTCGACGCCCTGGCCGCACACTGGGCGCAAAGCGGCCCGCCGCACGACGCGCGCTGGAGCGACAACCGCCAGCGCTGGCTGCTGGCCCGCTTCATCAACCGGGCGGCCTCCGGCGTTCTTGCCGCGCCGGCTACCGCTTCCGCCACAGCGTCAGCTCGCATCGACTGGCGCAGCGACCTGGCCAACGATGTCGTGGCCACCCAGCGCGTCGATCCGCTCCATGCCGGAACGGGTTTCTGGACCGGACGTCCGGCGTGCCCGGATTGGGCCGCGGACCCGGTCGTCGAAACCGCCTTCGGGCTGTTGGCGTTGGGCGAGTTGTAGCGCCGACGAGCAGCCGCACTCACATCCGACGGAGGAACTGCGATGCCCATGCCCGACAACACCACCAAACGCGCCATCTGGAAGGCCTACACCGACCGCCGCCCCATCCGCACACCGTTGCGATGGAACGTCAATGTCCGGATCGTGCTGCTCGATCCGGCCCTCAACCCCGAGGGGTGGACGTTCGAGCAGTATCTGCACGACCCGCTCGTGACCCTGGCGGCCCAGGCGCGTTTTCAGGAGTATTGCGCCACGACCCTCAGCGGCGTGTCCGACCGCACGGACGACCTCCCGGAACACTGGTGGGCCTCAGCCGACGTGCAGAACACGTACGACGCGGCCTTCTTCGGCGGCACGATCATCGCCCCGCCCGGCCAGGTGCCCGCGGTCGAGGCCTTTCTGGGACTCGACGACGTCGACCGTTTTCTGGCCACGGACTTCGCCAGCGATCCCCTGTCCAACCCCTTCGTGCAGCGCCAACTCGCCTTCCGCGAGCGCCTGGTCGAGGCCGCCGGAAGTTTCCGCCACCTGGACCGCACCGCGCGTATCGGCCCCGTCCTGTTCGGCTTCGACGGTCCGGTGACCGCGGGAGCCGCGATCTTCGGAGCCGATTTCTTCCTGCTGATGGGCTCGGAACCGGAGAAGGCCCGGCGGGTCCTGGAGAAGATCACGGACGATGTGCTGGCCCGCAACCGGGCCCTGCGGCGACTGGCCGGCGAACCCGAGCTCGTGGCGACGGCCTGGTTTGCCGATGATTCGGTGCAGTTGATCAGCTCCGCCATGTACGAGGAGCTGGTGCTGCCCGTGCATGCCCGCTTTCTGGACGGCTGCGACGGCGGCCATGCGGCCGCCAAGCGGCGCAGTTGCCACCTGTGCGGGGACGCCACCCGCCATTTCCGGCTGATCCGGGATCGCCTGGGCGTCTCCTCATTCGACACCGGATTCCCTGTAGACCACGGCGCCCTGCGACGCGAGCTGGGCGCGGACGTCGAGATCAGCGGCGGCCCGCACGTGGGGCTGCTGCGCAGTGGCACACCATCGGCCTGCCATGGCGAGGCTTTGCGCATCCTGCGCTCCGGCGTAACGGCGGGCGGTCGTTTCATCCTCCAGGAGGGTAACAACCTGCCTCCCGCCTGCCCGCTGGCTAATCTGCGGGCGGTCTACGACGCCTGCCAGTCCGCAAGCTAGAAATCGAAAGGCCACGATGAACCAGGAAACGCGTGCAAGCGACAAGAACCCGAACCGTGACGCGGCGGAACTGCAACGCTTTGCCGAGTCGCGGCGTAACCTGTCGGCCGATCGCTACCGACCGGTCTACCACTTCGTCAGCCCCGAACGGACCTTGAACGACCCGAATGGACTCTGCTTCTGGCACGGGCGGTGGCACCTGTTCTACCAGGCCCAGCCGGCCGGCGATGACCGCCAGCATTGGGGGCACGCCGTCAGCGAGGACCTCGTCCATTGGCGCGACCTGCCCTATGCCATCCGGCCCGGTCCGGAAGCGCGTTGCTTCTCGGGCTCGGTCCTGATCGAGCCGGACCGCGCCATCGCCGCCTATCACGGCGTCGAGACGGGCACCATGGTGGCGGTTGCCTCCGACCCGCTGTTGCTGAACTGGGAGAAACTCGGCGGCAGGCCGGCGATCCCCTGCCCGGTCATGTGGACGCCGGACATCGGCGGAGATCAACTCCCGGAGTGGCGCGGCAATCCCATCCCCCGCCACTCGCTCAACCTGGTCTACGATCCCTGCATCTGGAAGCAGGGCGACGCCTACTTCCTGCTCACCGGCGGCGCCCTGCTGCAGAACCCAGGCGGGCAGCGCCTGCGCACCCCTTTTCTGTTCCGTTCGCACGACCTGACCGGTTGGGAGTATCTGCACCCGTTCACGGAGCAAGACATCTTCGGGCGGCCGGGTGACGACTTCGGCTGCCCCTACTTCTGGCCGATCGGCGACCGGCACATCCTGCTGCATTTCAGCCATCTCAGCGGCGCTCACTACCTGCTGGGCGACTACGATCTCGGGCGGAACAAGTTTGTGGCGACCCAGGGCGGGGACTTCACCTTCGGACCCTGGTCCTGGGGTGCCGTGCATGCACCTTCAGCCACACCGGACGGCACCGGCGGCGTCATCGCCATCTTCAACGTGAACGCATCCAAGCCCACTCCGGGCTGGGACCAGCTCATGAGCCTGCCGCGACGCCTTACCCTCATCGGCCGCGACGAACTCGGACAGGAACCGGCCGGCGATTTGGCGTCTCTGCGTCACGACCACCACCACGTCGACCGAACGGTTCTGCCGGCCAACCGCGAGATCGTGCTCGAGGGCATACAAGGCACCGCGATCGAGATCGTAGCCGAAATCGATACACGGAACGCGCAGACGGTCGAGCTGAACGTGCTGCGCTCTCCCGAACGAGAGGAGTTCACCCGCATCGTCTTCTATCGGGACCGCGGGTTCGGCGACTGGCTCCGCGGCGACGGCTGGAACAAGTTCTGGGAGACCCGTGACAGTCTGGTTACTATCGACACGTCGCGCTCGTCCGTACTCCCTGATGTGACCTCACGCGCACCGGAGACCGCTCCGGTGTACCTGAGGCAAGGCGAGCCGCTGCGGTTGCGCGTGTTTATCGACCGCAGCGTGATCGAGGTCTTCGTGAACGGCCGGCAATGCGTGGCGGTGCGCGCTTATCCCGGCCGGACCGACAGCACCGGCGTGTCGCTGCAGGCGCAGGGAGCCGACGCCGAGCTGCGCGCGTTGGACGCGTGGCAGATGAAGAGCATCTACGAATAGTCCCACATGCGTGTGCGCGCGTCAGCCGGCCAGCATCCCGGCGGGATGCCAGAACGTAGCCGGGGGTTGAGCAGAGCGATACCCCCGGCAGCCGGAACTTGTGTATCGCACCTGAAGGGGTGCCAGAACGCCTGGACGATTTCGCTATGCATGCTATGAACAGTGGGAGTTGCCCTCACAGAGGCACGGAACTCACAGAGGTGGGAGGCGAGGCATAGCGCGCTTTCGTCCTGCCAATCGAGGAGCCACGCATCGCCCGTACCGGATGAGAAGAGGATCAGAGGACCCAGACCGACGACGCGAGCCACATTTGACTGCGATGCAGAGGCATGGTCTCGCGCAGAGGCGCAAGGGCGCGGAGGGTGCACCAGACAGAACGATGAACCAGGACCGGATAGGACGCGACGGGATTTGCGCGGTCCACCGACCGACTCAGCCGGCAATCGAGTCGCGATCGTCGATCCGAGGCGCGTTCCCCTCTGCGCCTCCGCGCCTCTGCGGGGAAAAAGCCCTGGCTGGCCGCAGAAGATGCCAAGGCCCTGCCAGCCGGCGCCGAAGCCGCGGTCGCCGCCGCGGCCGCCGAACCGCCCTTTACGCTCACGGCACCGCGCCGGATGCGGCACTGGGTGGACGGCCTGGTCATCGGCTCGGAGCTCTTCGTGCGCGAAACCATGCGCCGGGTGCGGTCCGACGCCGAAGTGGCCCGCCATCGCCTGGAAAAATCCGCGCCTGAACAGCCGGATGCCGCGCCGATTTGCCACAGGCGGTCTTCCCGCGCGTCCCGCCGGCGTCGTTCAACCCAGGATTTCAGCGCGCGCTTGCGCGTGAAACCCTCTCATTGTTGGGCAGGCTCCTTGACCATGATTGAGATGTTCGGAGGTGTGACGTCTTCAGGAAACTCCCGAAAGAGTTCTTTAGTTTCGTCGAGTCGCCAACGCGGGGCGATCTCGCTGACGGTTCCAACACCAGTCGGAAGTCCGATTCAGTGCCTGCTCCACCGTTGAAGGCGATACCCAACAACAATAGCATTACGAAGGTTTGCTTCATCCGATTTCCTTCAATGCCCATCGAATAGCGTTTTATCCCTGTGCCGACCAGAACACAACGCTACGCATGGTGTGGT
>CAZZCT010000042.1:0-33109 GCA_964652365.1 uncultured Lentisphaerales bacterium | reverse complement strand
CCCCTCCACGGCTTCTGCCGGGCCATGGAGGGCCGTGCTTGTCACGGCCGCGCGGCTTCCAGAAGGTCCGCGCCTACGGCTGGCAGGCCCCGCGCCGCAAGGCCGCCGCCCTCGCCGCCATCCGCGCCCAGCTTGGTGCCTCGACCCCGCCGCCACCCGCCGATGAGACCACACCCGAACGCATCCTGCGTCTGACCGGAGTGGACGTCACCCGCTGTCCCATCTGCGGCCACGGTCATCTCACCTGCGTCGGCGAACTGCCAGCCCTGCGAAGTCGTGGCGAAGCAGGACTCCATGCCCGGGACGGCCCTTCCTGCAGGCGTTCTGGCACCCCTTCAGGGTGCGATCCACACGTTCCGGCTTCCGGGGGTGTCGCTCTGCTCAACCCCCGGCTACGTTCTGGCATCCCGCCGGGATGCGGCCCGGCTGACGCGCGCACGCGGTTGTGGGACCACGCGTTCTATGTCCCAATTTCGCCGCCCAGTTCGCCGGCTTCGCGGCGCACACGCCGCCCCATCGGTTTTCTTGCTGTCATGCCGCAGGTGTATCGCGCGGCGGCGGGAGAGTGAAGGGGGTGCCCGGGTGGACGCTTATAAAGCAGTGGCTGGCGCCCGTCGCAGAACGGTGCCTCGTGCGGGTAACCGCCGTCGTCCTGCGGGCTATGGCGCGCCTCGTCTTCGCCCGCCACGTCGTCCCATCCTGCAAAGAATGGTCTCGCAAAGGCTCAAAGGGCGCAAAGTGGTGCAACGAGAATGGTTTCCCACCTTGGCGTTCTTGGCGGCTTGGCGAGAGATCCGGAAAGATCGGATCGTGTCAACTGGCCCCTCACGCCCTCGGCTGAAGTGCCTCTAGCCTTGGTCGGACAGGCCATCATGCAGGCGCCATCGCCAATACAATCGGACGGACGCACGGCCTTTGCGACTCCCTCGACGATGTCGAGCACGTTGGGGCCCAGCTTGCGGCAGAGATTCACGCAGTGTCGACAACCCAGGCAGCGCACAGGGTTGACCTCGGGGATGTTCCCCTTCACGAATTTGCGGCCGAAGGCCTGCACCACTTCGGTCTCGATCCGGTTGCTCATGATCCGACTCCTTGTCTGAGCCGGAAGCATCGCCACGCCGGACAGGAATCGGAAATCAGCGAAGCCCTTGCATCAGAGGTCGAAAGCTCTTACAGGGAAAGCCGGACCGACTTGGCGGCCCGCAACGACTCCAGGCACTCGTATGGCGCATCGCTGAGGTGGTCGCTGAGATTCGCCATGCCGTACCAGTGCAGGTCGCTGCCGCCGGTGAAGGCGCAACCGGTTGATCGCACGATTTCCAGCAGCATCGCCCGGTACTCCGGACGATTGCGGGGATGGTAAACCTCGATCCCGTCGACGTAGCCGTCCAGCCAGCGCCGGACCACATCGCCTTCGAGGCTGGTCGGATGCGCAAGTATCACGACGGCCCCGGCACGGTGCAGCGTGTCGCAAACCTCCTGCACACCGGGCCAGACCGCCGCTTCGGGCGGCGGATACCTCTGTCCCAACACACGACTGGCGGTCCGACAGGCGTTGTTGTGTTCGTCCGGCAGCCCCAGCCCGCGCGCCTGCAGCATCTGCCCCAGGGGCATCGAGCAGTTGAACGGCTGCTTCCAGACGTCATCCGCACCCCAGGCCGCACGGATGTGCGCCCGAAGTTCCGGCTCGCCGAAGTCGACGATGCCCTCCGCGCGCAGCCGGTCGACTCCTGCGCGCAGCCGGTCGACCGAGCCTTGCCAGGCCCGGTTCACCATGGCGTCGAGTTCAGGCGTGCGCTCAAAGAAGTAGCCCAGGACGTGCGGATAGGCCTGTCCGCGCAACCGGTCATCGTCAACCCGCGTGGAGATCTCGATTCCGGGCACAAACTCAATTCCCGCAGCCCGCGCGCCCTCGGCAGCGGCGGCCTGCGAGGCGAACGTATCATGTTCGGTCAGCGCGAAGGCCGCAAAACCGGCCTGCTTGAGCACACGGGCGATATCCGGCGGCTTGCCCGTGGCGCCATTGGAGGCAGAGGAGTGACAGTGCAGATCGACCCGACTACCCGATGGTGTTGACAAGGAGTTCATTCAGATCTCGGTCGTCGTCCACTGGCCGGCTCCATCCACGACGTGGCGGAGTCCCTTGCCGGAACCATCCGCCCGACGCGCAATGATCGTGGCCGCGTCCGGGCCGAGCTCGACCTGATCGAACGCGTAGTCGTCGACCCACGCCGGATGGCTGCGAACGATCTGGTAATTCGCGGCGTATTCATCCCATGTCCCGAACCAACGAGGTTTGTCGGGACCGGCCCAGACATCGTAGGGAAACAGCGGCAGCAACCCCAGGCAGTAGCACAGCGCAATGCCGCGGTTGACCCGCGCCACGAAGGCGGCATCATGGAACTGGCCGGCCGGCACGTCGGGAAAGAAGGAGATGACCTGCCGCAAGCCCAACTCCCGGCTGCGCTGGGCCATCGTCAGCAGCGCCGCATCGCTGAAGTCCGGTGTCTCGCCGTTGAGATAGGTCAGAAACGGGCGAACCAGTTCGATCTCGCCGCCAAAGCCCGTCACCGAGCCGTTGACGCTCAGGATGGGCCGCCGGCCGCCCAGGAAGCGCTGCATCGCCAGGGTCAGGCGGCGGAAGAACCGAGTGACGGTCTCGCGCTGGAACCGCTGGTAGTCGTACCACAATGGCACCTGTCCCGCCTTGGCAGCTTCGAAAATCCCGCTGGTGTGGGTGAAGCCGCGTCCCCGCAGATACCGGCGGTAGTCGAGGTCCAGCCCGAGATACAGCCCGAACTCGCGCTGACAGTAGTCGCAGAAGCAGGGGCTGCCAAACCAGTCGCTCGACATCTGGGCGTTGCAGTACCAGTCGTCAAACTGAAAGGAGTCGGTCACGCCGTCGGCAATCAGCTCAAGCGCCTGATCAATGCGCGCCTGCACATCCTGCGGGTTGTTCTGGCACATGTAGGTCTTGCGGTCGCGCGGCGTGCCGAAGCCTTTCATCCACGGCGCGATAGCCGGCTCGCCCTCAAAGGAGATGGCCCGACCGGAGGGGAAGATCGTGTTGAGGGCCGCGACGAACGTGGCGCCATGCCGGGTGAGCTGTGCGATCTGCGCGCGGTCTTTGATGTAGGACCATTCGATACGGCTGGGCCGGACCTGCTCGACCAGCTCCAACGCGGCCGACAGCGTACCGAAGGCCTGGTTGCCGCCCCCCGCGGCGGTCGCGTCGGCCGGCTCACGGATGCTGCGGATCGATAGGCAAATGTCTGATGCTCGAATGTCCATGCTCACCACTCCTGTCACACGCCTGCTACACAACTCCCAGCCGGACCGTCAGCGGCCCCCGTCTCGTTCCATAACTCGGTTTGCGATTACGGGCGACGATTACGGATTACGAGGAAATGCTCCAAATCGTCCGCCGTAATCGTCGCCCGTAATCGTCCACCGATTCTATGTTCGATTCGTCCTCGTCGTCGTCCTCGTCCTCGATTTCCGACGACGAGGACGAGCACGATAGACAAACCGGCATTAAGTGGCAGTTCTCCCTCGTTTGTTCCCGCTCCGCGGGAGGCTGGCTCGTCAGGCACCCACCGCGGCCAGGGGCACGCGTAATACCTCCAAGGCCTCCTTGCGGCGCGAGACGATCGTGTGCAGCGCGCCGTCATGAATCAACGTGTGCGGGTAGCCGTAATCTCCGCCCTTGCACGTACCGTCGCGCCGGCGGACATAGGGCGTTTCGTCACCTGCCAGGATGAAATGGTTGTCGAAACGCGCGCCGTCATCGGAGACCGATAGGACCAGCGGACAGCGCTGCCAGCGTGGTTCAGGGTCGGGGCAGCCGACATAGTAGAACCGGCCGTCGGACAACCGGCCGAAGTGGAACTTGGTGGCATTGTCGCTGAAGTCGGTAGGAACCGGCGCCGACCAGGTGGTGCCGTCGTCACGGCTCTCTGTGAGCCAGAGGCGCTCCACGTTGCTGCGAAGCAACATGTGAAGCACGGCGTCGTCAGTCTGGTAGAAGGAGCCTTCGCAGAGCCCGCACGGCCAGCCCATCGCCTGCGCAACAAGCCAGAATGACTCGGAGTCGTCCACCAGACCTGACGTCATGGACTGGGGTAGCACGGCCGGATAGATCCCGGTCATGCGCCAGCCGGTCAGCCCGGCCGGATCGTCCGTGTAAGGGAAGCTGATGTTGCCGCAGATGATCAGCCGTCCGGATGCGGTGCGCTGCGGCCCGTGGTTGGGCACGATCGGCAGGTGCAGGTCGGCCGGTCCGTCCCAGTGCACACCGTCCGTTGTGGTCATCGCCAGCAGGGTCGTGTCCATGTGCCCTTTGTCGCCCGGCTGGCGCCGGCCGTCGACCAGCACACCGGGTCGGTACTCGTAGCAGCCCATGTAGGCGACCAGCCGGCCGGCGTGCTGATGAAATCCCGCCGCGGTCAGCACCCGTTCGCTGTGGCGGCCGGGCAGCACATGGAGCAGCGGCACCGGCGCGGTCCAAACCCGGAAGTCGGGCGAGGAGGCCATCAGCACCCGTTGCCCCGGCCCATCCTCGTCCTGGCGTCCGTTGGACCAGATGGCGATATACCGGCCGCCAAAATGGGCCAGGTGCGGATGGTGCGAGTAGGTCCACTCCGTCTCGGGCCGGTAGAGCCAGGTGCGCTCGACCGGCAACCGGGTTGCTGTCAACGGGTCGTAACCGCGATTGGTAATGCCGTCTATTTGCATAGTGCCGGCCTAACTCTGCGAAAGCAGGCTCCGACGCTCGAACTCAACCTCTTCGAACCAGGTCTCCAGGTCCCGGCTCAGCCGGCGCGCAAACTCGGGTTGTTCGGCAGCTAGGTTATGCTCTTCGTTCGGATCCGCCGCCAGGTTGTAGAGTTCCGCCGCCGGCGGCTCCGGCAAGTGCCGTTCGGGCTCCGGTTCGTCGAGCAACCCACGTTGCTCGAAGTACTCGGGCGCGTACATCGAGACGGTCAACCAGGGACTGCAGCAGGGGGCCTGCGCGGCCTCCGGGACCAGCGGCCGCACCAGTTTCCAGTCGCCATCGCGGACAGCGGCGTTGTACCGGACATCGGGCGTGTAGCGATTCCACTGCCAGAAGCGTTTGGTGCAGGTCTTGCCCTTCTCGCCGCGCAGGAGCGGCGAGACGTCGACGCCATCCAGCGGCAGCCGGCCTGGATTCGACACCCCGGTTAGCGCGGCGAGGGTCTGATACCAGTCGCTGAAGTGGACCATCTCATCGATCCGTCGGCCCCGGCCTTCGATGCCGTCCGGCCAGCGCATGATCATCGGCACACGGATGCCGCCGTCATGGACCTGCCCCTTGGCCCCGTGCAACCCGCAGTTGAACCGGTTGAGGCAATCCGCATGTCCGGGCGTTCCGCCGAACTGCGGTCCGTTGTCGGAGCTGAACATCACGACCGTATTGTCGCGCAAGCCGTTCCGGTCGAGCGCCTCGAGGATACGGCCCACACCGGCATCCATCCTTCGGACCATGGCGTATAGATGCTTTACCGCCGAGGTCAGATCGCTGCGGCCAGCGAAGGCCGCCAGCTCCTCTGCCGGGACCTGCAACGGCGTGTGCGGGGCGTTGTAGGTCACATGCAGGAAAAAGGGCTCCGTGCGGTGCCGCTCAATGAACGAGACCGCCTCGCCGGTCCAGACGTCAGTGAGGTAGCGTCCATCCGAGCGCCGGACGCTGTCGCCAAACTCGAGGCGCCAGGCATAGTAGTCATGCATGCCGCCGCGAAAGCAGACGGTCTCATCGAAGCCGCGCTGGCGCGGATGGTAGCGCGGATCGAAGGCGCCCAGGTGCCACTTGCCAACCAGCCCGGTTCGGTAGCCCGCGGCCTTGAACATGTCGGCCATGGTGGTCTCGCGCAGTGCCAGCCGCTCAAGGCCGCGCCATTCGAGCGTGTCGATTGAACCGGTCCGATGCGGGTAACGTCCGGTCATCAGGCAAGCACGCGACGGGTTGCAGACCGGCGAGGCGGTGTACTGCTGGGCAAAGCAGACCGACTCACGCAGCAATCCGTCCAGCGCGGGAGTGCTCGACAACCCGCCATTGAAGGCGCTGAAGTCGCCGTATCCCATGTCGTCAACAAGGATGAGGACAATATTCGGCTTGCGGCTCACGGGTGATCCCTTTCTCGAAACATGCTCCGGCCATGGGTCAACAGGCTGGCTCAGCACGCATCCACGATCGCACACTCCGGCGCGCCATGCCAGAAGGCGATGCTCGTCCGCCGATCCGTCCACGTCGCTGCAACGCCGGTGGCCGTGGCCACCACGGCCGGGTAGCTGAACTCTCCCGGCCCGCTGGCCAGGTCGACGTGGTGGGTCCAGGTGACCCCGTTGTCCGGCGACAGCGACAGCCGCAGCGGCGTGCGCGCAGCCCAGTCGCCTGCGACGGGGTTGCAGGCGAGCGCCAGGCGTCCGTCCGGCAACCGGGCGACCGCAATCCCGCTGTTGTTATTCGGAATGGCTGTCCGATAGGCCGCGCACCAGGTGCGCCCCCCATCCGAACTGTCGCTCCGGTAGATCGCGCCCAGCCCCGTGCGCAGCAGGCAGTGCACGTGACCGGGAACCGACTCCCACAGTGCCGGCTGGATGCCGCCCTTGCCCGACGGCGCGCCTGCTTCCATGGGAATCGGAGTTGCCGTCCAGGTGTGTCCGCCGTCCTCGCTCCGGTCAATGAACGGCCACCACGACCGACCGTCGGCGTCGGGGCGGAGTTCGTCCGACGCGCCAGCCAGCCAGACACCCTCGGAGGTAACAATCGGCTGGTTGCGCACAGGTCCACGCGGCAGACACTCGTCGTGCAGAAAAGGCGCGGGATCGCTCCACGTGTCCCCGCCATCGCGCGACACCGCATGCCAGCTCTTCCACCGCGCACAATCGGGACCGACCTTGAACCACAGGTGCAGGACGTTGTCGGGAGCCACGAACAGCACCGGGTTCCAGTGTTGCTCGCCGCTGACCTTGAACAGCCGACGGGGAACAGTCCACTGTTCGCCTGCGCGCTGCGTGAACCAGATCGCCGTGTCGACGTGGCCTTCCTTCGTTCCGGCAAAGAAGGCCGCTACAAACCGTCCGTCCGCAAGCTGCGCCAACGTACTGGCGTGGCATTGTGCGAAGCTGCTGCCCGGCTCGAAAAGCAGCCCCCTCCAAGGACTCGCGCGCCACGCACCCGGGACCGGCGGAGGCGGGATCTGACCCTCCCATGCTGCCAGCGCCTGCATCAGTCGAGCCACCACGGCGGGCTGCGCAGCCGAGAGGTCCAGCGTCTCTCCCAGATCGACGGCCAGATCATGGAGACGCACACCGCCGCGGTCCACGCACAATTTCCACGGCCCATCGCGCACCGCCTTCTGCTCGCCCTGGCGCCAGCACAGCGTGCGCGCCGGCAGCGGTTGCTCCTGTGACAGCAGGGGCCAGAGGCTGACGCCATCGAATGGCGTCCCGCCGGGCTCAGGCAAACGGCATAGTTCGCAGAACGTCGGAAACAGATCCATAAGCGTGGCCGTGTCATCGATGACCCGGCCTGGGGCGAGGGTTCCCGGCCAGCAAGCAATCGCCGGGACGCGATGGCCTCCTTCCAGGACGGAACCTTTAGCCCCGGCCAGAGGTGCGTTGTTGCCCGAAAGGTGATGACCACCATGGTCGCTGGACAGCACGAAAAGGGTACTCTCCGCCAACCCAAGTTCTTCGATGCACGCGATGATCTTCCCGATGTTGGTGTCCATCGCTTCGATCATCTCCCGATGCGCCTGCTGGCGGTCCCTCCGGATACCGTACTTCCTGTCCTCGGTGTCGTAGTTGCCGCCAACCTGAAAGACCGGAGCGTCCTTCGGCCCCTGCAGCGGAAAGTGCGCCACGAAGTCGGCGATATGCAGACAGAATGGCTGGCTTCGATTGCGTCGCATGAACTCGATGGCGTGGTTGGCGATCAAGTCCGAGGCGTAGCCCTCCTCGGCCTCCAACTGCTCCCCATGCCACCAGTTCGGGCGCCCCCAGCGCGTCACGTGCGAATGGTGGTCCATGCCGCCGCAGAAGCCCCAGAACTCGTCGAAGCCGAGTCGCAGCGGCGAATTCTCGGGCAGGTAGCCGGTGTGTGAACTGCCAAAGAACCCGGTGCGATAGCCAGCATCCCGGAACGCATGACCGTAGGTGCAGGCGTCGGCCACCATGGGCGGAAGATCCCGCGTATGGTGGTTGAGCGGAAATTCAATGCCGACACGCTGCGGGTAGAGGCCCGTCAGAAGGGCGGCCCGTGACGGGCTGCACATGATCCCGTTGGAGTGGAAATCGGTGAACCGCACCCCTTGGGCTGCCAGCCGGTCGATATGCGGCGTGCGATGCGTGGCATTGCCGTAGCAACCCAGGTCGCCGTATCCCAGACTCTCGGCCAGGAAGACGACCACATTCGGCCTGCCGCGAGATGTTGAACTGGGTTGCATGGTCTGCATCGACGCACGTCGGGCCGACGTGCGCCACAGGCTGCCGCACGAAAGCCGCTCTTAGCGCCTCTCTACCCCAAGGACATCCGGGTTCCAGGCTCAAGCCACCTACCGGAACAGGACGACGGTACCCATCGTCGTCGACGGACCGAGAATGACCTGTGTTTCCGTGTAAGTTACCGCCGTTCCCGCCGGTTTGCCAGTAACAACGGCAAACGCGGTGGGCGGTGCTGTTCGCGTTCCAGGTCAGGCTGTCCCCATTCAGGGTGGAATACCAGTGCGTCAGCGCGTCCAGCGCCTTCCAGTCGACCTGTTGGAGCCGCTCAGCCACGCTTGGAGGCGATGTCGCCGCGCTGCTGGCCGATGTGCGATCGGCGACACCCGGCCGGCGCGAGCGGCTGGCGGCGCGACTGGTGCTGATCCTGGCCCCGGTGCTGGCACTGCTGGATCTGCCGGACCGGGCGCCGGCCGATGAGCCGGACCCGATCCAGGCTTCCGGCGGCATCGCCACGTTCGTGGAACGCTTCCTGGCTGACGACCTCGGAAGCCCCCTGGCCCTGCGGGATGTTGCCGCCCAGGTCAACATCAGCGTCCTCAGTCTGACGCGGCGGTACCGCCGCGAGACGGGCGTCTCGGTGATGACGCGTCTGCTCGATCTGCGCATGCGTCGCGCGGCCGAGCTACTGCAGGCCGGCGAGGTCTCGGTCAAGGGGGCCGGCATCGCCGTCGGTATCAGCGATGCATCCTATTTCTGCCGCTGCTTCCGGCGGGCCTTTGGGCGCTCACCCGGCCGCTTTGCCGCCCGCCGGATGACACCGGGACCCAATCAACTCGCCGAGATCGGTGACACGCGGACGACCTCCTCAAGGGACGTCAGGCCCTGAGCCGCCAGTTCGGCCCCATGCAGCAGCAGCGGTTTCAGACCGGCGCTGCGGGCCGCCGCATGAATGTCCTCGGTGCTCGCACCAGCCGCCACAGCCTCGCGCACTGCCGGCCCCATAACCAGCACTTCGTGCAGGGCGGTCCGGCCGCGGAAACCAGTGCCATGGCAGGCGTCGCATCCCTTGGCCCTGAAGTAGCCGCTACCAGCCGGCTGTGCGTCCAGCCACGCCAGCAGTGCCGCAGGCAGGCGCGTACGATCCGGCGCCGCCGGTTCGCGGCAGGCCGGACAGAGCCGCCGCACCAGTCGCTGCGCGACGACCCCCTGCATGACGCTGTTGATCAGATGGGGCTCGAGTCCCACGTCGATCAGACGTCGCAGGGCACCAGCGGCGGTATTTGTATGCATCGCGGACAACACCAGATGCCCAGTCAGGGCCGCCTGCGCCGCGCACTGCACCGTCTCGATGTCGCGCAGCTCGCCCACCATGAAGATATCGGGGTCCTGACGCAGACCGGCCCGCAGCGCACGCGCGAACGTCAGCCCGCTTGACGGCAGGATCTGCACCTGCGCCACGTCGGGCAGCCGGCACTCGATCGGATCCTCAATCGTGATCACGACCTGACGGCGGCAGTCGAGCGCCATCAGCATGGCGTAGAGCAGCGTTGTCTTGCCGGAGCCGACCGGTCCGGTGCAGAGCACCAAGCCGTGCGATAAGCGGCAGAAGCCGAGAATCTGCTCGCGCTCGACCGGCGACTCGACCACCCGGTCCAGCGAGAGACAAAGAGTCCTGCGATCGAGAATGCGCATCACCAGGCGCTCACCGTCGCACACGGGCAGATCGCTGACGCGCACGTCGACCTCGTGCCCCTCCAGGGAGAGCATCAGGCGTCCATCCTGAGGCGTACGCCGCTCGGCGAGATTCATGCCCGCCATGGTCTTGAGACCCTCGACCACGCGGGCGTGTTCAGCGTCGCTGAGTTCGCGCAGTTCCTGCAGGGCGCCGTCGACACGCAGGCGAACCTGGGCGCCGCCCCCCGGCAGACGGTCGATGTGCACGTCGCTGGCCCGGCGGCGGACAGCCTCAAGCAGGACGGCCTTGATCATAGCCGGCGCGTCATTCGCGGCGGGCAGCGTGCGCGACGCGTCAGCCACCGCGGGCGCGGCGAGAACGGTTGTTGTGCGGCGGGGGCGGCGTTTGGCGGCGGTTCTGTTGGGTTTGGTTTGCATATCAGGCGGCTCCTTTCTTGAACAACAGGGGAAGCGGCAGCGTGGCGCTGCTCTGCAACGCTTGCTCACGGCGAAAGGCCCGCTCGCGCTCCGCGATCCAGGCCATCAGGCGGCTGCGGCGCACGCGCACCGTGCCGGCCAGCTCAAATGCCGGCAGTTCGCCAGCAACGTCGTCCATCTGCGCGGAGGTCAGACCAAGCAAATCCGCAACCGCACCCAGCGTCAGGATATCGTCGGTCGTGGGCGGCAGCGCGGCCTGTACCCGGTCGTTGCCGGCAGCGCGCACCGCGCGCAGGCAGGCGGCGGGTGCGGGTGCCGGGCGAGGTCGGGCAGCCAAGTTGGCAAGGGCGACGTCGACGCGTTCGAGCGCGGCAACCGCGCGGTGGTTGGGCTTCATCGTGCAGACTCCTTGGGATGACCTCCGCTGGATCGCTCCATCTCGCGCGCCAACTGCATGCGCGCGCGGCGGATCCAGGTCTTGACCGTGTTGACCGGCGTGTCGAGTACCGCCGCGATCTCCTCGTACCGCAGGTGGTCGAAGGCATAGAGGCCCAGCGCCTCCCGCCAATGCGGCGACAGGTGCGCGAAGGCCGCCGCGACACGCGTATGATCGTCGGCCGTTGCCACCGCTTGCGCCGGACCCGGCCCCTCGGACACGGGTTCGGCGTCTCCCGCCTCATGCGAGGGAACCTGCCAGGCGGCGCGACGGCAATCGCGCGTGACACGCGTGAGTGATCGATTGCGCGTAATCCGCAGCAGCCAGGCGCGAAACAGCCCCTCCGGCCGGTAGCCACCTGCGGCGCGCGCCATGGCCGCAAACGTGTCAACCATCACGTCCTCGGCATCCTGCCGGTTGCGCAGGATCGTGAGTGCGTAACCGAAGACCGCACCGTGATGTCGGGCAAATAGAGCTGAGAAGGCCGCTTCGTCGCCGGCCGCAAACAGTCGCACAAGATCGTCGTCTGAAAGATCGTTCATGGCGTACCCGAGTGATCACTCATCATACTGAATAACCCCCGGCACGTCTGGATTGTTTCAACCCGTGCGCGGCCGCGTTCTGTGGCGGATGCTCACGCGCTCCTCCCGGCCAGCGGCATCCGTATGGACCGCCGCGACATGAGGGAAACCTCAGACTGCGAGAGTTGGCGACGCACCCGCGGCATCCCCGTGCGCCCGGTCATGTCCCTGCGGCGCAGCGGAGGGCCGGCTGGTAATCTTCGACCGCCGCCCGGAGCACACCTGGGACGAACGCATCTTCTGGCGCACCTTCGAGCAAAACGGCCGGACGATCCATGTCGTCGGCGGGTGAGTTTCCGTTCCGGAAGCTCCATCTAGTGCTCAGCCGGGAGCAGGCGGACGGCCCCGGCGATGTCGCCGGTCGGTTCCCAGGGTACAGCCGCGATTGCAATCCGGTCGCAGCCCCAGGAGCCGCGCACCGTCAGAACCCGCGTTGCCTCGTCAAACTGCGCCTGCGGCGCGGCCTGGTCGGGGTCCAGCGGCGTGATCACCGCCAGGTAATCGCCCGCGCCGGCCTGGTCGACCCGCAGGTGGCGTTGGACCGAGTACTCGCCCAACCCGATGCAGGCGTCGAATGGCAGCACCATCTGGACCGCCAGGTCCACGCCGAACCGACCGCGAAAGCGAACCCGCGCCCCGTCGACCGTCGCGTCGTGGGCCAGCGCGTGTAGCCACCACGATGATGGCAACGTTGAGCGCGTGATCCGGTCGTAGATCACGAAGTAGCGCGGCTTCACAAACAGGATGAACCGGCGGTGCTCGATCCGCGGGCATGGTGTGACGTCCAGATACGACGCTCCTTCGGGCACGATCGAATCCACCGGCAGGCACGCCACCAGCAGGTCACTCTCCGGCGAACTCCGCCACGCCTCGGGTGGCAGCGTCCGCTCCGTTCCGATGTACGCCGAAGCCGTGCGCCCGCCAAAGCTCACGCAGGTGTGCTTCCAGGTCTCGTAGGCCCCCTCGGTCCGACCCTGGTGCCGGGTGTGGTACCCGAAATCGCCGAGCAACGGCGCACCCCGCGCGTACAGCACCAGTCCGCCCTCGTCGCGGCAGTTGTGGTGCGTGGCCAGGCCGCACTTGATCCAGCCGAAGACCTCCGCGGGCGTGCCGACGGCCGCGCGCATCACCGCACCCAGTCCCTCGACCACCTTGCTGGCCATCGGCAGCTCCGCGTCCGGCAAATCCGAGCGTCCCAGCGCAATCAGGTTGAAGCCGCTGTAGTGCGTGCAGAACGACTGCGAGGTCCGGCGCCAGCTCGCCATCAGGTGGCGCGCGTAGGCCGGGTCGCGGTCGGCGTAGACCCCGGCTGCCACGGCCACACTCGGCGGCAGCAGCGAGCCGCTGCAGCTTTCCCCCGAATTGCCCCAGTTCGTCGCCAGCACGGCGCAGTCGCCGGTCGGCGGGTTCAGGTTCGTCGGCCGGGCCACCAGCTCGCGCGCCGTCTCCGTCAGACGGGTGGGCGGCGTCAGCACGTCGGCGAAGAAGCCGAAATTGGCGCGGAAGCGCGGATGCTCGAAGAAATCGCGCCGCCCGGCCGCCCACAGTGCCGTGGCGAGCTGCGTCAGCATTTGTACTTCGTGGTGGTGGTAGTTGAGGCTCTCGCAGTAGCCGCCCGACTCGTAAAAGCAGGTCGCGAGATTCCGTTCGAACAGCTCGCAGCCCTGCTCGATCCACATCTCCGCCGCAGGATGCTCCGGGTAGGTCAGCCCCACCAGCGCAAAACTGGTGTAGTACTCGGTGGCGAAGTTGGGCGGACAGATCGCATCGCCAATATCCTCCCAGTATTCGCCACCCTGACTCCGCGGGTCGTCACGCTCGCGGAACACGCTCTCCCACGGCCAGAAGTCGGAATCGGCGAAACAGTAGGCCAGGAAGGCCAGTTGCCGCGCCCACGTTCGGGTCTGTTCCTCGGCGATTTCGCCGCGCCAGCGCAGCACGTCCAGTGCCTCCACCGCGACCTTGAGCTGCCGGCCGTCGAAGATTATCAGGCGCAGGTAGCCGTTCTTCACCACGTGGTCGACGCCGGTCTGCAGCGCCGCATCGATCTCGCGGAGCAACTGCGCGCGCAGTTCCGCGCGGCCGGTGACCAGGTAGCAGGGCAACACCGCGGCCGACGACAGCGACGCCTGCCCGGCCAACCGCCGAAAGGCATCGGCCAGTTCCGGCCAGGCGGTCAGGCGCGACTCCCAGCGGTCGGCGGTGCCGGCCGGGAAGAGCATCGGACGCTCAACCGGCGCGTGCGTCCACTCGGTCACCCAGTGGCGCACCTTCTCAAGGGGAATGTCACTGTGCTTGCGCCGCAGTTCGCAGAAGCGGCTCATCCCCTTCGCTGGCGCGTAATCGTCGGGGTTTCCGCATACCAGCGCAAAGCTCTTGCTGCCGCCGTTGACCGCGAAAACACAGGCGAGGCCGTCGCCCTGGGCCATCACTCGGATGCGGTTCCGTCCCGGGATCTGCCACTGGCCGCCGTGCAACTCGCAGATCCCCACCGCCGGCAGCCCCGGCCGCAGGAACCCAGCCCATGTGTAGGACATCTGGGTGTGGCCACTGTGGAAATCGATGTGCAGGATCTCGCCGGGCCGTGCGCATCCCTTGCGGGCCGGTGGTTGCCCAATCGGCCCGCGCCGCACGTCGGTCGCCTCGCCGCCGCCGAACGAGAACCACTCGGCGGGCGCGTCGACACCGGTCAGTTCGAAGCGGAAGGCTAGGCCCGCTCCCAGCTTCGTGCGGTCCGTCACCTGCACGAAGTCCGTGCCGGCCAGAAGCTGCAACTCGTAATGGGCCAGCTCGACACCGCCGACCAGGTACCGCGTGGACCAGCGCGCCAGCAACGGTCCGCAGTCCAACAGCTCGGTCTCGACACGCCCCATGAAGACCATGTCGCCCCAGCTCCCCCGCCCCACCCAGCGCGGTGCGTTCCCAGGCTTGACGCCCACCAGATGCGCCATGGCCAGCACCGGACCCGGCGCCGCGTGTGCCGTGAAGCCCGCGCTGGCCGGCACCCGCACGGCCAGGGTGCCGTTCGAGATCTCGGTGACGTCCGGGCCGCCAGCGCACACCGTGAAGGGCGACGGTACGGACGGCGTGCGGCAGGGGACCGCCTTCAGTTCCAGACGCTGTCCGGGCTGCAGACTGACGCGCACAACCAACTTCTGCCCGACGACCTGCGATGGCAGCTTGGCACCCGTGGCGCAATCGACGGCCTGAACCGCAGCCGCATGCTCCAGTGGCAGCCAGACGAGTTCGTCCTGCCAGGTGTGTCCGATGGGTTCTCGAATTGTGTACGTGCTCATCCGATTTCTCTCACCGAACGGCCCAGGAGGTCCGTTCTACGTGCGACCTGTCTCCCGGCGTAGCACGGTGCTCCGCGCCGTGCCCGGAACGGCCCGGGAGGTCCGTTCTACGTGCGACCTGGCTCCGGGCGTAGCACGGCGCTCTGCGCCGTGCCTCCCGCCATCAGCCCCCAGCCCCGCCCGCCTTCGCCGCCGCGTCCGGCAACAGCCCGGTGGCCGGATCGTAGCGGCCGTACGCGTGCGCCGCATCGACCAGCGCCATCAGGTTGGCCTCTGGCGTGCCCGGGCCGCACTGGTCGCCGGTCGACAGAATGAAACCCCCACCCTCTCCGGCCGCAGTCATCGCCTGCCGCGCGACCGCGCGCACGAGTTCGGGCGTGCCCTTGAGCATCACATCGGTGGTGTGAATGTTGCCCATCAGCGCGATGCGGTGCCCGCGCGCCTGCCGGACCTCGGCCAGGTCCACGTCGCCCATGGGGGCGATCTCGAGCGGGTTGATGCACTCCACGTCGGTCTCGTCGCACAGCAGGTCCACCAGTTGCCGCGACTTGCCGCAACTGTGCAGCATGGTGGCCACGCCGGCCGCCTTGGCCATGGCCGACCAGCGTCGCAGCGCCGGTATGGCATAGGCGCGGGCCAGATCCGGCGACGCCAGGGTGATCGTGCCGGAGCCGCCGAACAGGACGTAGTCCGGTTTCCGCTCCAGGATGAGTTCCATCGCGCGCGTGCCATAGGCCAGGTCGCGCTCGAACCACGCCTGCAGGATCTCGGGTGTGTCGATGGATGCATAGGCCAGCGGTTCGACACCGCCCTGCACGGCCGTCATCCAGCCCTGGAATCCGGGATAGCCGATACAGACCCCAAAGGCCTGCTCGCGCTTCGCGCAGGCCGCGCGCATCGTCTCCCAGGCGACGTCGTCCATACCCACCGGTTCCGTCAGCAACCACCGGAAGGCCGCCATATCGCGTGCCAGATCCTTGATGGGCTTCTCGATCGGGGACGGCGGATCTCCGCGGAAGCAGAGATCCTGTTGGGTGAGCGTGCCGTCGGGCGTGCGGTAAACGGTCTCTCGCACCATGGCCTGGTCCGCCGGTCGGTAGCGGTATGACTGCCGCACCTCGGCGCGCGAGGGTTCGTGGCGCAACGGCGCACCGGTACAGGAGGCCATCCAGGCCTCGATTCCGTAGTGGTCGGCGGCATCCAGATAGGCCCGCCAGAGGGGTATTTGCTCGAAGAAGTAGATGTCCCAAAAAGGCAGCCCCGTGCGCTTGCAGGGGATGTAGTTCGAAATGTCGGGCGTGACCGGAACCCGGTCAGGCACCCCCCCGCGCATGGCAGTCAGAAACCGTTCCCGTGGCGTCATTTGTTCGCTCCATCAACCCCGGCAACACGCGCCGGCATCCAGCCTCCACCCGACGCGGGGACGCGTCAGTCGTGGAAAGGCGGACAAACGCGGGCCAGCTTACCAGCATCGACCGATCGCGCTCAACACGATTGCTGTGTCTTTACGGGCACACGACGAACGGGTTCGCGCCTGTTTGAAGCCGTTCGTTGTGGCGCCGTGAGGCGCTATCCCGCCCACAGTGAGAAATGTGACGCGCTCGGCGGCAGGCTGGCAACCCCTGCCCCGGCGTGCTATATTCCAACATTTTCAAACCCCATGAGCACGCCACACGATTCCCGGCTGCACGCGAAAGCCCCCCGTTACGCGATCGGCATCGACCTCGGCACGACCAACTCCGCGCTGGCCTACGTCGACCTTCAGTCCGACACGCCGCGCGTGGAGGACTTCCCGATTCCCCAGATCGTGGCGCCGGGTGAAGTCGAACCCCGCGATGTCCTGCCCTCATCCTGTTATGTGCCGGCCGTCGGCGAGTTCGCGGCCGGGGCTCTGGCGGCACCCGGCACGTCGGACGATGCCTACGTGGTCGGCCACTTCGCCAGCCGGCACGGCGCCGAGGTCCCGGGACGGCTGATCGCTTCGGCCAAGTCCTGGCTGTGTCATACCGCCGTTGACCGCACGGCCGCGCTGCTACCGTGGCATGGCGCACCCGACGTCCCGCGCATTTCGCCGGTGGAGGCGTCCAGCCGTTACCTCGCCCACCTCCGCGCCGTCTGGGACCGCGCCTTCCCCGACTCGCCTCTGGCCGCGCAGGATGTGACCCTGACGGTACCGGCGTCGTTCGACGAGGTCGCCCGCGAACTGACCCTGGAAGCGGCCGTGCGGGCCGGCTTCGGCCCCGTCTCGCTGCTTGAGGAACCGCAAGCCGCCTTCTACGCCTGGATGTCGGGTGCCGGTGCGGCCGAGCCCGACCTGCCGATCGGACAACGCGTGCTGGTGTGCGACGTGGGTGGCGGCACCTGCGACTTCTCGCTGATTGAGGCCCGCGCCGACCCGGCCGGCGGGGTGCGCTTCCATCGCATCGCCGTCGGCGACCACCTGATCCTGGGCGGCGACAACATGGATCTGGCCCTGGCGCACTATCTCGAGCCGCGTCTGACCAGCGGGCGCCTGGAACCGCGACGCTGGGGCGTGCTCGTGCAGGCCTGCCGATTGGCCAAGGAGACGCTGCTGGACGCGCACGCCCCGGAGCGCATCGGCTTAACCGTCGCAGGCGGCGGCAGCCGGCTGATCGGCGGCGCGTTACAGACCGAACTGACCCGCGCCGAAGCTCATCGCGTGCTCCTGGACGGCTTCTTCCCCCGGGTCGGCCCGGAGGCCCGTCCCACCACGACCCAGTCCGGTTTCCGCGAGTTCGATCTGCCCTACGCGGCCGACCCGGCGGTGACGCGCCACCTGGCCGAGTTCCTGGCGCGCCAGCCGGCCGGCCCCGATCGGGTGCTGTTCAATGGCGGCGTGTTTGCAGCCGATGTGCTGCGCGAGCGCGTGATCGATGTATTACAAGCCTGGCGCCACCAGCAGACACCCCAGGCACCGCGGCTACGCGTGCTGCCCAACGCGCGCCTGGACCTGGCGGTTGCGCGCGGCGCGGCCCATGCCGGCGCCTTGCGACGCCGCCACGGACGCCGACTGACGGCCGGCCTGGCACGCGCCTACTTCATCCAGGTGGGACAGGGGGACGCCGCGAGCGCCACCACCCGCGTCGTCTGTCTGGCGCCCGCCGGTCTGGAGGAGGGCCATGACGTGACCCTGCCGCAGACCTTTGACCTGCTCATCCGCCAACCGGTGGCCTTCACGCTCCTCACCTCCGCAACGCGGCTGAACGACCGGGCCGGCGACCTGCTGGACGCCGATCCAGCCGAGTTGACCGCCCTCCCCCCGGTGCACACCGTCCTGCGTTCGGGCGACTCCATCCGCGCCAACGCCGTGCCGGTACAGCTGCATGCGGCCCTGACAGAAATTGGCACGCTCGACGTCAAATGTGTGGCGGAACGCGGTAAACGCTCCTGGCGCCTGGCATTCGACCTGCGCGGCGGCACCGCACAGCTGCCAAGGGTCGCGGTGCAAACGGCGGACGCTCCGCCCGTGCCCGCGGCGCCGACGGCCGCTCCCGCGCACGTGTCGGAGGCGGCAACCGAAGCGTGCCGCGCGCAGCTTCAGCAGGCTTTCACCCCGCCGCATCCCTACTTGCCGTCACCGGGACCCGAAACGATCGTCAGCGTCCTGGAAAAGCAGGCCGGCCTGACGCGCGACCAATGGCCGCTGCCCTTCCTGCGCAACCTGTGGGAATCGGTGCGCGAAGTCCCGCCGAGCGGCCGCCAGCTCAGCCCGGCCCACGAAGCGCGCTGGCTGAACCTGCTGGGATTCACGTTGCGACCTGGCTACGGCTACCCCGTGGACGACTGGCGCGTGCAGCAAACCTGGCATGCCGCCTTGCCCGGCACCTGCTTTCCCGATCGCGAGACTTGCCGTGCGGAGTGGTGGATGCTCTGGCGACGCCTGGCCGGCGGCCTGAACGGCGAACAGCAGCGCCAACTGGCCCAGCCGGCCGAGGCGCTGATTGGCGAGGGCGCCGCCGGCCCCAGCAAGACGCGCCCCGGCTCCCAGGAACTGGCCGAGGCCTGGCGGCTGCTGGGCGCTCTGGAGCTGCTGGCGCCGGACCGCAAGATCCGGCTGGGCGACCAGTTGGCGAACCGCCTGGAGCGCGGTAAGAGCGATCCGGTCGTAACCGCAGCCATGTGTTGGGTTTGGGGGCGGCTGGGGGCGCGCATCCCGATCGCAGGACCGCTCAACGCCCTGGTTCCTCCTGAGACTGCGGCCGACTGGGCGACCCGGGCCATGCGCCGGCCGCCGTCCCACCGTGCGGCACTTTTTGCCGTAGTCCAACTGGTGCGTGAGACCGGCGACCGCTACCGCGACGTGCCGGACGAGACCCGCGAGGCCGCACTCGCCTGGCTGACCAAGCATGACGCGCCGGTCCGCTATCGTTCCCTGATCCGGGAGGACGCCCATCTCGATGCCGCCGATGAGGCCCAGGCCTTTGGCGAAGCGTTGCCGCCCGGCCTGCATTTGCGGGCGTAGGAGCCTGTCAGGAGCCCAGATGGGAAGCAGGCGGCGGCTTGGGGACCTCAAACTGCGAGAGTTGCCGCCGAATCTGCCGCTCCTACGTGTGCATGCCCATGCAATCACGGCTCACGAGGACGTTCGCCCTCCCGCCCCTGACCTCACCAGCGCATGGACCTGGGCTCCGGGAGGGCGAGGCTCCTGCCGAGCCGCCAGCGCAGGGTCAAGAGCACAAAACTGCGGCAGGCTTCGCGGCAACTCTCGCAGAACAGGGCCAGTCTGGCCAGTCGAGTTCGGCGGCGGATCACCCGTGTTTTGCGCTTGCGAACCGCGGCCATTTGGCCGACTCTGGTTGCGACGCGGGAGCCAGCCTCAGCAGCTCCCGATCCGCACGACCAAAGACACACGCAGGAGGACCCGTCGACCGCCCCGCCAGGGGATCCCGGTCGCGCTCATGACAAGCTGGATCGCCGCAGCCCTTGCGCTGCCATCACTCTGCTGTTTTCCCGCTTACGGCCAAGCCCCGATGCCGCCCGACCCTTCCGGCACGCTCGCGTTCTGTCTGGCGGCCGCCCGCACCAACAGCCCCCTGTTCCGCGCCGCAACCCTGCAGGCCGCCGCAGCCGGGTACCGAACCGCAGCCGAGGATGGCTTCTTTGACCCGCAGGTCGGCGCGGCAACCGGTTGGCGCGACGGGCCGGCACAGGCTCCCGAGGTGTTGCTCTCGCCGGTCTTGTCATCAGACGTGGTGGCCCTGCAGGGTGGCATCACGCTGCCCATGCGGCCGGGATACCGCCTGGGCGCAGGCGCCGCCCAGCGGCTGCTCCAGAACGACGACACCGAAGAGCACGGAACAGTCGGCCAGACCGTCATCGGCGTGCGCTGCGAGGTGCCGCTGGCTCGTGACCGCGGCTTCCGTCAGCACGCCCTGCGCAGCGAACTGGCCGCCAGCCTGCAGGCGGCCGCCGAAGCCCGGCAGGCGGCCGTCTGGCAACGGCTGACCCGCGAGATCACCCGCGCGCACACGCTCTGGTTGCTGGCCGCAGCCGATCTGGCCGAGGTCGCGCGCGCGACGCAGCGTGCCCAGGCGCTGCTGACTGAGACCCAGGCGCGCGTGGAACTCCAGGCCACGGCCGCCGCACAGCTGCATCCGGCGCAGCTGGAGGTGGCCTTGCGGAGCGAAGAGCAGCGTCAGGCCGCCGAGCGACTGCAGTCTGCCGCCACCCGGTTGGCCGAGCTCGCGGGACTCGAAGCCCCCCTGCCCGAGCCTCCGACATCCGCCGTGCTGCACCAATGGGCCGCGGCCTGCGCTTCCAATGCGCCGGCATCCAGCCCCATCGGAACCGTCGCGCCCGGCGACCGCGCCGCGTTGCGGGAGTCCGAGGCCCTGGCGCGGGCGGCCGATGACAGCGTGCGCCTGGCCCGGGAGACGCGTCGACCGCGTGTGGACCTGAGCGCCGGACTGGCCTGGCAGGGCGAGAATGAGGACGGTCTCTTCGGCGACCAGACGATCACGTCCGACAACCCCGTCGGCGCAGAGATCGCCCTGATCTGGCGTCAACCCCTGGGCTTCCGAACCGAGGAGAACCTGCTGCGCGCCGCGCAGGCCGAGGCCGAGTCGGCGGCCGAAGAGGTCCGGCAGACGCGACGCACGATTGGGTCCGAACGCGCACAGGCCCTGAGCGCCCTGGCGGCCGCCGGCGACCGCATGGCACTGGCCGGGCAGGCCGTGGAGGCGGCCCGCGCCGCCCTCGCGGCCGAGGAAGCCCGCTTCCGGCTGGGCGAAGGCCGCAGCCGTAACGTGCTCGACGCCCAGAAGGACCTGACCTCCGCGGCACGGCGTGTTCACGCCGTGGCCTCCGACCTGATCCTGGCCAACGCCGACTGGATCTATGCCGAAGGCTGGACCGCCACCCCCTGACCCCATCCCAGGATTCCGTATGTCCATCTCCAGCCGACTCTTCGACCTGATCCGCAAGCAAACCCCCGGCGGCGACACACCGGCCGTGGGCCAACTGCTGCAGGACCAGGTGCTCCAGTCCGACCAGCGCGAACGCCTGGCGCACGACCGGAGCATCCTCGACGCACCCGACGGCGGTAGCGGGGAGATCCAGAAGGAGGCGGACAGGCAACTGCGCGAGGCGGCCGGAAACTCCCTGCGCCGACTGCACGTGATCCAGCGCGGGCGATGTCCGCAGTGCGGCGACAGCCTCCGCCAGCATCTGTTTGCCTCGGTGTGCGCAAGCTGCGGCTGGCATGTCTACGACGCCCCGCGCCAGGGCTCGGTGCGCGTGCACCTGACCACCGGCGCCGAGTGCGTGGAAGGCGATCGCTGTTACGTGGTCCACGATGGCGCGGTGCTGGTGCTCCGCAGCGACGTGGTCATCGCGCGTGTGCCGCCGCAGGCGGTCGGCTGGGTCGAGTATGTCTGGAGCCCCGACGAACTGGACCAACGCCACAAGGACGTGCTCGACCGCCTGACAATCGTCTGCGGCTGGTGCAACAAGGTCGCGGACCCGGAAGCCGACGGTTTCCACATGGTGCAGGTGGCGTTCGGATCGACCCAGGAGCGCTACTGCTTCTGCAGCGACGACTGCTACGAGGCCTTTCGCCGGATGTACCCCGCGCGCGTGCACCGCAACTGCTACGAGCGCAGCTGCAGCGACTGCGATCTGTGCACCAAACGTTACGAGGATGAGGCCGAGGGCGTGCGCACACTGGCCAAGGACTACCTGCGCGACCAGCGGCGCTAGCCGAACTGCGGATTGGCTGCAGGCCTGTCCTGCGGCGGGAGAGAGCGATCGATGGGCGAATACCGGACGACAAGCGGCGAGAAGCCGCCGCAGACGCCGCGCGAGCAACGTGCCTGGCGCCGCCGTGTCCTGTGGGCACTGGCCGTGGTGATCCTGGTCCTGCTGGCCGCTCTGCAGAGCGTGCGAATCACGCGCTACGTGCCGGCGTCGGGCTATGTCACCTCCCTGGAATACGCCGAGGTGCGCGCTCCGATGGCGGGACAGGTCACCCGCATCGCGGCCGCGTCGGGCGACCGGGTGGAGGCGGGCGCCCTGCTGGTGCAGCTGGATGATGCCGCCGAACGCGCCAGCCTGGCCGTCGGACAGCGCGAAACCCTGCAGAGCGAAGCCCAGCTGGCGCTGCGCGAGGCAAACCTGGCCGAGACCCGCCGCCAGCACGCCTGCCAGGTGGATGCCGCCCGTCAGGCTGCCGAGCATGCCCGCCAGCGGCTGGAACTCACCCGGCAGTTGGCTGCACAGGGCCTCGCCTCCGGTCGCGACCTGTCCGACCAAACCTTCCAGGTGCAGGCCGCGGAGGCCGAACACCGGCGATTGAGCGAGACGGACTTCGCCTGGCACGCCCGTGAACTCGAGGTGCTCAAGCAGGAACTGGCCGCGCGCCAGGAAGCCGTGACCCGCATCGAGACGGCGGTCGCCATGCGAGCCGTCCGATCGCCGCTCGCCGGGCTGCTGCTGCGTCACACCTTCTACACCGGCGAAGTCGTCCGTCCGGACGTCCTGCTGTTCGAGGTCTTCGGCGGCGAGATCCGGACCCTCAAGCTGCGCGTACCCGAGCGCTTCGCCACGCGCGTCGCCACGAACCAGACGGTGCGCATCCAACTCCGCAGCTACCCATCCCTTTGGCCCCGCTGGCTTGAGGGCCAGGTCACCGCGGTGCGTGGCGTGATCCAGACCGAAGGCCAACAGAGTTACCGGCTCATCTCCTGCGAGTTCGACCCGGGCGGGCACGAGATTCCCCCGGGATCCACCGCCGACGCCCGCATCGGCGTTGGCAAGGCGCCGGTCTGGGCCGTGTTGTTCGGACTCTAGCAGCGTGCCGATCTCCCACACCAAAGCGCTCGCCTTCATCCGACCGTTCCGCTGGCATCTGGCCGGCCTGGCCGGACTGACCGGCATTCTGTCGGTGGTGGCCATGCTGCCGCCGCTGCTGACGCGCGATGTGATCAACCGCGTGATCGGCGGCGGCGAACGCGAACTGCTGCGGCCCCTGGGCATCTACCTGATCGCCACCGCGCTGCTCAGCAGCGTGTGCGGCTACCTCCAGGTTCTGGGCATGGCCTATGTCGGCCAGACCTTCGTGATGCGGATCCGGACCGCAGTCTACCAGCACATGCTCAACCTGAGCATGGCCTTCTTCGGACGCGAGAGCACCGGCAAACTGGTCAACCGCCTGATGGGCGACAGCAGCGTGCTGCAGCAGATGCTGACCGTGGCCACGGTGCAGATCGTTTCGGATCTGGTCTGCTCGGCCTTCGCCATCACGGCCACGGTCTTCATCAACTGGCGGCTCTCCATTCCCCTGTTCCTGCTGATCGTTTTCTTCGTGGTCAACTACCGCCTCAGCATCGGCAACCTCAAGCGCCTGACCCGCAGTCAACGCAGCGCCGAGGATCGCGTGGCGGCCGGCGTGCAGAACCGTCTGGCCGCCAATCTGACGGTCAAGACCTTCGGCGCCGAACCGCGCGAGAACACCGCGTTCCGCCGCCAGAACGCCCTCAGCCTGGAGCTGTCGCGCGAGAGCCAGGTGGCCACAGCCGGGTTCTCGCTGAATACCATGCTGTTGCGCGATGTCGGACGCATCGTGATCTACTTCCTGGGGTGCGCCATGGTGCTCCACGGCACAGCTAACTATGGCGATGTGACGGCCTTCTCAGCCTATGCCATGCAGTTGCTCTGGCCGGCGGTGCGCTTCTCCCAACTCGCCCAGCAGTTGCAGAACGTGCGCATCTCCGCCGAGCGCCTGTTCGAGATCCTCGACGAAGTGCCGCCAATCATCAGCCGGCCCGGGGCCTTGACACTCGCGCGCAGCCGCGGCCGCGTCGATTTCGATCGCGTCCAGTTCGCCTATCTGCCCGAACGTCCGGTGCTGCGGGACTTCGACCTGCACGTGGAACCCGGCCAAACCGTGGCCCTGGTAGGGCCCACCGGTTGCGGCAAGACCACCGTGATCTCGCTCCTGCTGCGCTTGTACGACGTGCAGGCGGGCTGCATCCGCCTGGATGGTCACGACGTGCGCGAGCTCGACCTGTGCAGCTTGCGCCGCCAGTTCGGCATCGTGCTGCAGGACTCCCTGCTGTTCACCGTGAGCGTAGCCGACAACATCCGCTACGCGCGGCCTTCGGCCACCGCCGCGGAGATCGAGCACGCCGCGCACATCGCCGAAATCCACGAGGACATCCTGTCGCTCCCGCGCGGCTATTCCTCGCTGATCGGGGAGCGCGACGTCCAGCTCTCCGTCGGCCAGAAACAGCGCATCGCCATCGCCCGCGCGATCCTGGCGGATCCCGCCGTCCTGATCATGGACGAGGCCACCAGCGCGCTCGACTCGCAGTCGGAAAGGGCCATCCAGATTGCGCTGGAGCGCTTTCTGCACGCCCGCACGGCCTTCGTCGTCGCGCACCGCCTGAGCACGATCCGCAACGCCCATCGCATCGTGCTGCTCGACCAGGGTGGGATCGTCGAAACCGGCACGCACGATTCGCTGATCATGATCCCCAACGGCCGATACCGCCGGCTCTACGAGACCCATGCCGGCCGCGGCGTCATCGGCGCGGAGGACGAAGCGTGAACCGTACACGGCAGGCCCCCTTGATTTCGAACTCCCAGCATGCGACGTAACGACTACCGCCAAGCGCCCTACCGCCCGGCTCGCGAAGCGACCGAACGGCGGGGCGGCTTTCACCTGATCCTGCGATTCGGCCAGCGCTACCTCTGGCCACATCGCGGGGCCGTCGCGTTGTGCATCCTGCTGGTCAGCCTCAATGCCTGCTCCGTCTACCTGCAAAGCTACTATGGGCGCGTCGTGGTAGACGAGATCCTGGTGATCGAGGCTGCTCCGACGCCGCCGACCGGCGTGGCCGCGCCGGTCGACCGCGACCATGCCACGGTCGCGCCGGCCCGCGCAAGCCAGGGCGCCGTCTCGGAGGGCCGGCGCCTCACGGGCCCGCAACACGCCCCATGGGCCGAACGCCGCCTGGCTGTGATCTTTCTGGTCTACCTGCTCACGATCGTGGCCCTGAATGTCGCCGACCGCGCCACGCAGCGGGTTCAGTCCCGGGTGGCCCAGAGCATCACGGCGCGGCTGCGTGAGGATATCCACAACAAGATCGTCGGCCTGTCGATGTCCTACCATCTCGCCAATTCGCCCGGCCGGCTGATGTCGCGGATCCTCTCCGATGTCGGCGTGGTGCAGCGAGACTTGATGCAGTTGGTCGTCAATGCCACCAGCCAGGTGATCATGTTCCTGGTCGGCTTCGCGATTCTGCTCGTACTCGAATGGCGGGTCGCCACCGTGGTGGTGCTGGCGATGATCCCCTACACCTTTCTGGTGGGTCGCGTTCGGCTGGAGGTCCGCCGCGTGAACCGCGAGATCCGGCACACCAATGCCTGCCTCTGGGGCCTGGTCTCTCAGAAGCTCGACGCCATCCGCGCAGTGATCGCCTACGGCCGCGAACGCCATGAACTGCTGAATCTGCACCGGCTCTCGGCCTGCCTGCTGCGGGACACGATCTACCAGCAGCGCCTCGGCGCCGGCATGAACCGCTCGGCCGAGCTGATCACGAGCATCACCACCCGCGGCATTTTCCTCTACTGCGCGGTCCGGGTTCTGGCTCACGAAATGACCTTGGGCCAGATGATGTACATCTACGGCGCGGCCTCGAGTCTTTTCCTGCCCGTGGTGTCGCTGACGCAGATGGCACTGCATGTGTCGGCGTTGCTGGTGGTGCTCCAGCGGCTGACGCAGGTTTTCGAGACGCGCCAGGAGGTCGAAGAGGATCTCCAGGCCGTCGCGTTCCCCGCCCCGCTGCGCCAGGGCATCCGCGCCAAGGACGTCTCGTTCGCGTGGTCCTCCGACGCCGACCCGGTGCTCGACGAAATCAATCTGGAGATCCCGGCCGGCAAGTGGGTCTGCATCATGGGCCCCAGCGGCAGCGGCAAGACCACCCTGCTGCAACTGCTCGCGCGCCTGTTCGATCCGCAGGAGGGGCACGTCATGGTGGAGGGCGTGGACCTCGCGGACGTGCGACTGCAATCGCTGCGCCGACAGGTCGCGCTGGTGCCGCAAGAGGCCCAGATTCTGAGCGGAACCGTGCGCGACAACATCACCTACGGCCACCCGCACGCCACGCCGTCCGAGATCATGGCAGCCGCGCAGGCCGCCGAATGCCACGACTTCATCATGGACCTCCCGGTCAAGTACGAGACCATGCTGGGTGAAAAGGGCGCATCCTTGTCCGGGGGCCAACGCCAGCGCATCTCACTCGCACGGGCGCTGCTCACGAACCCGGAGGTTTTGCTGCTGGTCGATTGCACCTCAGCTCTGGACGCCCACACCGAACGCCGCCTGCAGGAGACGCTCGCCCGCCTGCTGGTGGGCAAGACCGCCGTGATCGTGACCCAGCGAGTCTCCATGGCCATGCGGTGCCAGCGGATCGTGGTGCTGCAGGACGGCCGGATCACCGAACAGGGCTCACATGAGCGCCTGCGTACCCAGGGAGGCTTCTACGCGGCCCTGTGTGCCACCCAGACCGGCAGCGTAGAGCTGCCGCCGGCTTGAGCGGCCGGAGCAGCGTTGACGCTACGGACGAGCCGCGAACAAACCATGGGTTAACTGGGGACCAATCTGGAACTCAGGAAGTCAGGAAGGCGTCTTGCCCGCCCTTTCCTGTTCTCGTGAGTTCCAGATTCCTTCCGTCGGCCGGGTGAGTTACTGGCAGATGCGCGCGCTCTTTCGTTGTGCGCGCTGGGACGCACGTCGGGCCGACGTGCGCCACTTCCCCGCATGCGGCAGCGCTGTGGCCGCCGGCGGCCCGACGGCGGGTCCCGGCCGCCGCGGAAATGCAGCCATTACCTTTCGACCGGCCGCGAGGTCAGCGTCTCGATCACCCGCTCCAGTTCGGCGTCGGTCATGGCGTTGAAGAAGGGCAGGCGCAGCAGTCGGTCGCTGGCCGTCTCAGCCACCGGGCAGGCACCGGGCCGGCCGCCAAAGCGCAGGCCCATGGGTGCGGTATGCAGCGGGATATAGTGAAAAACCGCGGTGATCTGCTGCTGCTTGAGCCAGGCGATGGCCTGCTGTCGGGCGGCAAGCGAGGGAAACATCAGGTAGTACATGTGATAGGCCTGCGCGCAGTGCGCCGGCACCACCGGCTGCCGCACGCCGTTCGCCGCGCACCAGCCGCGCAACTCGCGGTCATAGGTTTCCCAGATTGCCTGCCGGCGCGCCTGGATGGCCTGCCACTGCTCGATCTGGCCGAAGAGGAAGGCCGCCAGCACGTCGCTCATCACGTAGCTCGATCCAATGTCCACCCAGGTGTATTTGTCCACCTGGCCGCGGAAGAAGCGGCTGCGGTCAGTACCCTTCTCGCGGATGATCTCGGACCGTTCAACCAGCCGGGGATCGTTGAGCAGCAGGGCGCCGCCTTCGCCGCAGGTGATGTTCTTGGTCTCATGAAAACTCTGCGTGGCCATTACCCCGAAGGTCCCGAGCCAGCGGTCGCGGTACTTGCCGAAGAGCCCGTGCGCGTTGTCCTCCACCACGGCCACGCCGTGCCGGCCGGCCGCGGCCAGGATCGCATCCATCTCGCAGCCCACGCCGGCATAGTGCACCGGCACGATGGCCCGCGTCCGCGGCGTGATCAGGGCCTCGATCCGGGTCTCATCCAGATTCAGCGTGTCGGCCCGACTGTCGGCAAAGACGATCCGTGCCCCCCGCAGCGCAAAGGCGTTGGCGGTGGAAACAAAGGTAAACGCCGGCACGATCACCTCGTCGCCCGCCTGGATGTCCAGCAGCAGGGCCGCCATCTCGAGGGCATGGGTGCAGGAGGTGGTGACCATGGCCCGCGGCACGCCCAGCGCCTGCTCCAACAGCGCCTGACAGCGCTTTGAGAACGCGCGGTCGCCGGCAACCTGCCCCAACCGCATGGCCTCGGCGATGTAGTCCAGTTCGCGGCCAATGACGGCGGATCGATTGAAGGGTATGTTGTGCATGGTGTCCTGGGTTCGCGCCGTGCGGACGCCGCTCAGTAGTGCAGCCCGCGGATGAGCAGATCCGTGCCGTGATCGTCGTAAATCGCAATCCGCGCCTCGACGGCGGCGTCGTTCCGCCGCACGCTCTCGAAATCGGGGCCGCCCATGAAGCAGGCGCCCGCCCGGTCGCCGCCATGTTCCCAGCCCTTGATGACGTCACCGGGCTGTCGGTACAAGGCCACCCGCTCCACGTACCCCTCGCGGCAGACCGCATCGAGGCCGGAGAATTCACGGATCGTTCCGGGGTTGCAGTAGAGGTATTGCGTGACCAGTACACCCGGACGCGGCGTCGGCCGTAACGCGACGGGCTCGCCCAAGAGTTGCGAAACGTAGGCCGCCAGCATGTCAACGCCCACCGCGCCCTGAATGAAGAGGGGTTTGGATCCGCCCGCCAGCCGGGCGCTGAGCTCGACAACATACAAGCGCTCGCCCGTGGCCAGGAGTTGCACGAACAGCGGGCTATCGACGAGTCCGAAGCAGGCCGCCAGCCCGTTCACGATCCGATCGAGCTCGGGCCGCATCGAGGCGGGCAGCCGCGAGGGATACTGGCTGCGCGCGGTCAGGGCAGTCTTGCCCTCGCGGCGCACCTTTAAATTGTCGGAGGCCATCACGACCTGTGCCCGACCGCCGACAACCAGGGCGTCAACCGAGACCTCATAGCCGTCGATGAACTCCTCGACGACCGCCGTGGCGCAGCGACTGAAGCTCAAGGCTGCCTTCAGCGCCGCGGGCAGCTCCTGCGGCCGCGCGATAGCCAGCACTCCACGCGACCCGCTGCTGTCCGCTGGCTTGACGATCAGCGGATACCGCAGCGCGGCCAGTTCGACCGGCAGGTTGCGGCCATCGCCCGTGACGACCGCATGCCGGGCCGTGGGCAGGCCGGCGCGCACCATTCGCGCCTTCATCAACGGCTTGTTCGTCAGCTCCTGGGCCAGGGCGGCAGAAATCGGAAACGGCAACCCGTGCCTCTCCGACACGCGGGCCGCAACCAGCAGCGGTTGGTCGGTGCAGGCCGTGGCCACCCGCGCCACGCCGTCGCGGCGCGCAATGGTGCAGGCCGCCTCCTCATCGTAACAGCTCTCCTGGTAGTGACGGTCCGCCACGGCCTTGGCGGGCGGGTTGGCGTAGTAGTCCATGATCGTGACCAGCCACCCCCGCCGTTTGAACTCGTTCACCAGGAGCGCCTGATCGGCACCGCCACCCAATACCAGCACACGCTTCGCTGCATCGCTCATCCAAGTTCTCCCGCCGCAGAATCCTGTGGACGCACCGAAGGTGGGTGCCCGTCCGTCGCAGCCTCATCAGCAGCCACCCCGGTGCTGCCCATCCGCGCGTCGGAGCAGACGTAGACCGTATTGCCTTCACCACTGCGCAAGACGCGATCCACCCGCGCCGAAAGGTCCATGAAGCGGTCGGTCAGGTGCTGGTAGCGCGAGTTGCTATTGGCCCGGACCGCCTGCCCGCGAAAGAACAGATGGACCAACGCGTGGAACAGATAGCGTCCGATCCAATTGTAGCAAGGGAACGCGATCCGTTCCTCATGGACGATCCGGAACCCCGTCCGATCAAGCATGTCACGATAGGCGGCCGGGTCGCGTCGCGCCCAGGTCACGCCGGACCGCGGCCGCCGAGACGTGATCTCACACACGATCAACCGTCCACCAGCCGACAGGTGGGCCCGCAGATCGCTCAGGATGTCCTCCAGCGCGGCACCGTCGCGAACATGCGCGAGGACAGCAATGATGTAGATGGCATCGAAGCGTCGGTCGAACGGAACTGGTCCGCCGGTGTGGCGAAACTCGACGCGCGGCCGGCCATCCGCGCTTTGCTCAACGGCCGACTCGATCATCGTCCGACTGATGTCGCAGCCGTGAAGGAGCAGGCCGGGGAACCGCGCCCCAAAATGGCGTGCGTAGAAGCCGTCGCCGCAGCCAAAATCCAGCACACTGGCGCCCGCACCCAGCGTACCCAGCACATCGCCCACCGCTTGCAGGATGCGCGCCCGGCGCCGGTAGTAAAAACCGATCGGCGTGGTCGTGTAGAACCGATCCCCGCGATAGACGAAGCCCTGGCGGCCGCGCGCCTCCCAGTACGCCTCGGACTCAAGTGCGGGCGTGTCCGCCGGCTGCGATCGCGATTTGCGTGCGCCCCCGCCTGATGCCTGCGTGTGCCCCTGATCGTTCATAGCGCTAGCTCCACGTCGTGGCACCGGACAACGCCCTCGGCGCATGGGGCCCTGCCTGCAAGGGTGCCGAGCGTCTCCAGGCACGCCTGCAGCCGTTCGGAAATTCCAACTGGGCGGCCGGCCGCGTCGGTCAGCACGACACCGCCGTCGAGCAGCGCCGTCGTGCCGCGAACCGCCGCCGGGAACTGCTCGCGACAGGCCCACAGTTGTGGGACCGGCAGGAATCCGGCAGCAAAGATCCGGTAAAGTCCCTCGGCCGTGCAGGGGTCCGCCACGTGCGCTTCGATCGCCCGCAGCAGAGATGCGGCCTGTTCGTACAGCACGGCCGTGCGCGCCTCGGTCTCGGCATCGACTGCCATGTCGGGCACCTCGCCCGCCCGGCGCAAGGCCCGGTAGCGTCGCAGAGCGGCCTGCGTAATCTGGATGCTCTCGATGATCACATCCGGTGTCGCCAGGTGCGTAGCCTCCGAGTGGCTCACGACGTGGATGATCGGCGGGCTGTCGGTGCGGTCGGGTTCGATGTCGTCCATCAGTGCCGTGACGGCGGCCAACTGCGCCTTGGCCTTGGCCGGATCGACCGAGAAACAGTCGAGGCCGGCGCGCGGCTGCAGGGTGACGCGAAACGAGGCGTCCTCCAGTTCGCGCACGAGGCGCAGCGTGGCCCGCGCCTTGGCCAGGTCCTGGATGCCCCACGTGCGGCGCGGCGTGTTGAGCATGATCTGCAGCACCAGATGGCGGATGCCCTGCCGCTTGGCGGTCCGCGCTGCCAACGCGGTCGCCAGAATGCAGGCCACGTCATCGGCCCCGCGAAACGCGAAGTGGTGCGCGACATTGGGCTCGAACGGCTTGCCCGTGCCGGCGATATAGCGCAGCGCCTCCAGATGCTCGCGGAGGTTTGTCCACAGGTCATTCGGTCCGCGGCCGTCGAGCTGGCTGAACCACCAGAATGAGAGCGCGTGCCAGGCAATGCGGAGGGTCTCCTCGTGCAGGCGCGCGAGGCGGGGAACGTCGCGTGTGCCGGCATAGGTTCGCACCAGCATCGGACGGGCCGCCTCCCAGACGGAACGGTACTCATCGGGGGTGTTGATCGGCACTCCGCCGCCGTTAAGTGCATCGCCCCAGTTCTCGCCGAAGCGCGACTGCGTGAGCTGCGATGAACCGATCGAGAGCACATCCAACCAGCCGCTGGCTGCCAGCTGGCGCGCCCAGTCGTTGAACTGCCGCAACGCCTCCAGTCGGTTGTTGTTGAAAGGTCCCGCGTGGACGCGCGTCAACGGGGGCAGCCCGCGCGCCTGGCTGTGCTGCAACCGGGCTGCAAGTGTGTCGCGCCGCGTGCCGAACTCCGCATAGCCCGACCGGTCGGCCGGCGTCTCGCTCCGATGCGCCTCCGCTGCCACCAAGTGGGCTCCAAACCGCAGCCTCATCTCGTCGTACCCGTGCGGCGCGGCGACGCGCGCGGGAATGCGCTGCGGGGGAACGCCCAGCTTGCTCAGCGCCTCGGCATCGCTCTCCTCACCGTCAAAGGTCGTGATCTCGCAGCCAAAGGCCTCGTGGACCCGTCGGCAAGTCTCCGGCAGGCCGGCAAAGTAGAGCCCCTGCAGACGCCCCCCCTCCCCTTGCGCCGCGAAGAGCCGGCGGTCCACCAGGGCTTGACGCAGTCCGCCCATCAAGGCCACGCCTTGGGGCGGATCCAGCCGATAGCTGAACCCCAAGCGGGAGATCTGATGACGCCGCAACCACGCTTCCAGACAGTCGCGGGCCGCGGTGTTGTCCAGGGTCTCGACGGCTGCCGCGACCTCCGACCCGGCCATGATGACCCGCACGCCACACTCGGCCAGGAGCGAGGCGACGGATAGCATGCCCAGCGTATGCGCATCGGAAGCGGGTTTGACCAACCCGACCGTTTCCGTGTTGAGTAATGGCCGTGCGATCATGCGACTGATTTCCTACTGGAGTGCCGCCCGAATCTGGGCCGGATTCAGGCCGCCGAGCCCGAGTGCAGCCAGGGTTCGGCCGGTGTGACGGAAGTCCGATTCCAACAGGATCTGACTCAGCGAAATCAGCGACTCCATCAGAGGTGCCGGCACGCCAGCGGCCCGCGCCAACTCGGTCATCGGCACCAGGCCTGTGGGAATGTCCTCCAGCAGCAGGCGCGAGTCGAGCGTGGTCGGTGCCAGGATCCGCGCATACGCCGGGTTGTGGCGCATGCGTTCGCACAGCGAGCTGCCGCGAATGCCCTCATAGGCCGCGGCCACCCAGTCGCTGGCCGACAGCAGCCGGATGCCGTAGGCCTCGCCCAGTCGCAAGCGCTCGGCATCGACGGCCTCGATCAGGTGGGCCGTCCGCGGGGTCATGTCGTGGTAGAACAGAAACGGCGTGCCGCGCTCAATCGTGGCGGCGTTGAGCAGCACCACAGCGGGGTGGAAGATGCAACCGATGTTCTCCAGGCTGGTGACGAGCACGCTGTCGGCCGCCTCGAAACAGGTGTAAAACGGTTGCAGTGCCGCCA
>CAZZCT010000041.1:26476-33170 GCA_964652365.1 uncultured Lentisphaerales bacterium | reverse complement strand
ACGAGGACGGCCACTACGACACGATCTCGGCCTTCATCAAGAGCGTGCGCGGTTCCGACCCGCATGCCGCCGTCTACTGGCTGGCCAAAATGCTGGAGGCCGGCGAGGACCCGAGGTTCGTGGCTCGCCGCCTGCTGATCCTGGCCAGCGAGGACATCGGCAACGCCGACCCGCGCGGCCTGACGCTGGCCGCATCGGCCACCCAGGCGGTCGAGTACGTCGGCATGCCCGAGGCCCGCATCATTCTGGCGCAGGCCACCACCTACCTGGCGACGGCGCCCAAGAGCAATGCCGCCATCAAGGCCATCGATGGGGCGCTCGAGGACGTGCGCAGCGGCCGCGTGCAGCCGGTACCGGAGCATCTCAAGAACGTGCACGTGCGGGCAGTTGGCCAGGACGAGACTGACGCCTATCGCTACCCCCACGACTTTGACGGCGGCCTCGTGGCGCAGGACTACCTGGTTGTGCCGAAGCGCTACTACGAGCCGACCGCCGAGGGTTACGAGGAGACGATCCGCAAGCGTATGGCGCGCTGGGATGAGACCGTGCGCGGTCGCACGCCCGGCCCCGGCGCCAAGTCACGGACCGGGGGGCCGCATGGAGAGTAAGGCGGAGATCCGTTTGCGGCTGCGAGCCCGGCGGGCACTCGTCAGCGTGGAGGAATCCGCGGCGGCTGGCGCGGCCATTGCGGCCCGGCTGGCAGCGATGCCGGCTTTCTTCGATGCTCGCACGGTGGGATGCTATCTGTCCCTGGAGCAGGAGGTCGCCACGGCCACGCTGCTGCGCCTGTGTCGCGAGCAGGGCCAGGCGGTGGTTGTGCCGGCCTTCGACCGCGACCGCCGCATCTACGACTGGACGCGGCTGGCGCCGGACGCCGCGCTGGGGTGGGGGCCGATGCGCGTGCCGCAGCCGGCCGCGCCCGCCTGGATCACGGCTGCCACGCTCGATCTGGTGCTGGTGCCGGGCGTGGCCTTCGACCTGGCCGGCAACCGCATTGGTCACGGCGCCGGCCACTACGACCGCCTGCTGGCGGCGGCGCGGCCCGATTGCGTCAAAGTGGGTGTGGCCTTTGCCTGGCAGATCCTGCCGTCGGTACCGTCAGCTTCCCACGACGTGCGCATGGACTGGCTGCTGACGCCGGAACAGACGCTGGCGTGTCTTATCCCTCGCGCCACCAGCCCGTCTCGGCACTCGTCGCACCTGTGAGCAGGTTCACCGGCTTGTCTGGAGGCAGGTCGGCCAGGAGGCAGGCAATCATGCCGCCGGGCGTCAGACGGCCGATCACAACCGACTGCGCGGCTGTGAGCGCATACTGGTTGCACCAGGCCGCCCGCGAGGCGCTGACGACCGTGTCGGTCGGCGGAAAGGGAGAGATCACCAGCAGATGGCCGGCGTCGAGCGCGCGCTGGACCCGCGTCGGGCACGCCTCCGGGAGTCCGCGTGCCAGCACCTGCACCATCGGCGTGCGCTCGGCGAGGCACTGCTCGAATACCTCCCGCTCCATCGAGCTGAGGAAGCCGCTGATGACGGTAAGGGCAGGCCCCTGTGCCTGCCCCAGCCCCTGTGCCTGCCCCAGCCCCTGTGCCTGCCCCGACAGATGACGGGCAGGCACGGGGGCCTGCCCCGACGACGACGCCAGAAACGCCGTCAGTGTCCGGTCCAGCAACGCGCGGTTTCCGGCGAAGTACCGCGGATCCCCGTAGCGCAGCATGTCGGCGCGCGCCGGGTTGTCGCGGATATACGCACGGATGTTGGCCAGCGCGGTGTCGCTGCGCACGATGATCTCGTAGTAGTTCCGCTGCCAGAGCCGGTTCGGAAACCGAGGCCAGCCAAGCTGGTGCACGCCGTCGGCGTAGCGCTTCGTGGTCAGGGTTTTGAAGCGGTGCACCACGTCGGGGAGGGACATGGGGGCAGGCACGGGGGCCAGGGCAGGCACGGGGTCTAGGGCAGGCACGGGGGCCGGCCCCAACGCGGGGGCCGGCCCCAACAACCTCACGAGGCCGTGGGCGTGGTCCGGCATCAAGACAAACGCATCGATCTCGACGCCGGGGTAGTGGGCGGGCATCTCGTCCCATACCGCCTGCACCATGCGGCCGGCGTCGTTCAGCGCCATGCGCCCGTTCACGAGCGTCCCGAATACCCGCCGCCGGTGCTGCGCGCAGAACGTCACGAAGTACGCGCCGGGCCGCGTGTAGTCGTACCCGCGAAGCCGGATCGATCGCCGACGATGGAGGGGCTCGTTCAGGCCCTGCCTCCGGATGAACAGCGGGCAGTCTAGCGGACCTGCAGGAGCGTGCCGGTAGGCGCCGTGCTGCCCAACACCAGAAACTGAGTCAGCAGCGCATACCCGCCACCCGATTGGATCGCGTCGGAGACGCGCACATAGCGCGCCCGGGTGCGGTCGAAACGCTTCTCGACCGCCGCACCGGCCGGGTAGCTGATGAGCGGTTTCGGGTTCGTCACCGGCGTAAAGACGACGCCGTCGTTCGACACCGACACCGTGAAACCAGCGAACCCGTAGTGAAGGTTCGCCACCAGGACTACCCGGTCAAACCACCGGGACTGCTTGAGGTCGATTTGGCAATACTCGCCAGTCTCCCAATTGCCCGCGTCGCCCGACCGCCCCACATCGGTCTCGTAGAGGAACCCGTCGTTGCAGCGCGTGCCGGAGTTGCTATAGTCGCCGCCCACATCAAACTTATTGCCAACGACCGTCGCGAAGTTCGGACTGTTCGCCCAGTTCACCTCGGTCAACCGCACGCCGTCGCTGCCCACGGGCTCGATGGCATAGAAGCCCGGCCCGCCGTATCCGCCGCTGATGTACTGGTAGTCCCCCGGCATCAACCGCACACGTACGTAGCCGTAGAGTCCATCGGTCACATCCACTGCCGTCCGCGTTTGCTGGGTGATTTGGAAGGCGCCGTAGTCGTGCGAACCGATCTGAGTCCAAGTCGTGCCGTTCGACGAGCCATCGACGTAGAAGCTGCGGTAGGTCGTGTTCGCCGAACCCCACCACTGTACCCAGACGGTACTCACGAGGCGCGGCGGTGTCAGCTGCACGCCCGCGTAGTACATCTGAGTGCCGTTGGCCGTCATCGCGGGGCTTGGCAACCACACGGAATTGCCCCACCGGAAGTCCGAGATCTGACCGAAACCGCTTGAAACGGTCCCGTTCTGCGAACCCCAGAGGGGCGTCACGAGACCGGCCGGCAACTGCAGCCAGTTGTAGTTCGCGACTGCCACGTTGGGCTCGGTCAGCGCCGGAAAGACCGTCAGGTTCGCCACCGTGCTGGTCACGGCGCCGTTATCGTTGCTCACGAGGGCGCGGAACGTGGCGCCATTGTCCGCATCGACCGTCGGCGACAGTGTGTAGGCGGCGGTCGTGGCGCCGTCGATGTCCACGCCATTGCGCTGCCACTGGTAGACGAGCGGCGGGTCGCCCGCGGCCGTAATGCTGAAACTGGCGGCCGCCGGGGCCCGCACCATGCGCGACGCTGGATTGGCGGAAAGGGTCGGCGGACCGCGCAGGGCACCCATCAGGAGCACCTGGTTGAGCAGGTTGTAGCCGCTCCCGCCCACTGCGTTCACGATGCGGAAGTAGCGCGCCTTCACGGGATCGAACTGGACTTCGCTGGCTCCAGGGCGATGGACGATCGGGCTGCCCGGGTTGGCGACCGGCGTGAATGACGTGCCGTCATTGGAATACTGCACCTGGAAACTGGAGCCGCAGTAGCCCGAGTCCCAGACGATCACGGCCGACTGCACCCCGCGTGTCGCCTTGAGGTCGATCTGCGCGTACTCGCCCGCTTCCCAGTTACCCTGGTCGCCGGTGCGTACGCCTTCGTCGTCGAAGAGGAATCCGTCGTTGTACCGGGTGCCGAGAAAGCCGCCGTCGCCGCCCAGATCGAACTTGTTGGCCACGCTGGTGCCGAAGGTCGTCCGTTGCGCCCAGTTCACCTGGTCGTCGTTCACGACGCCGTTACCAACCGGTTCGATCGCGTAGACGCCAGGTCCGCCGCGGTCCGCCTTTCCGTAGGCATACCCGCCGGCCTCCTGCCGGACGCGCACGTAACGCGACGTCGTGTTGGCCACGTCCACCGTGACCCGCGTGCGCGAACCGGGATTGGCCCCCGACCACGAGCCGACACTCGTCCAATCGGCGCCGTTGGTCGAGACGTCGACATAGAACTGCGTCAGCGCTGTGCCTTCGCCGGTCCACCACTGGACCATGACCTGGTTGATCTCGCGCGCCTGGTCCAGACGGATGGCGGCGTAGTACATCTGGGTGCCGTTGGCCGTCATGGCGCCGTTCGGGATCCAGACATGATCGCCCCAGCGGAAGTCGGCCGGCGCGCCATAGCCGCTGCCCGTGACCCCATTGGCCGAGCCCAACAGCGGCGTCACGTCCGCGGCGGGCAACTGCAGCCAACAGTAGTTCGTGACGGCAACCGTGCTGGCCGCGCCGGAAAGGCACGTGCCACCAAGGACCATCGCGGAGAGGATGAAGGACGCGACACGGTGTGATATCATGGCTTGTTTCCCATGTTTTACGTTGCGCCACGCGGCGGGCATCCGCTGGCGGCTGGCACCTCAGAGGTCGCCCCCATACAACCCCATTGACATACAGGATAAATCCACCCTCCCGGAAACACAACTCAAAACGGGTGGGCGTCCGTATCGATCGGCGGGCAACCGATGCTCCGAAGACGACCTGCCGCCGCAACTCACGCGGAGCGTTCGACGCGCAGGCTCGCGGCTCCGGCGCAGCCGACGGTCGGGAGTGCCTCGAGCAGTACGGAGCGGGCATCTGACGCAAGCACGACTCGAACGGCATGCGACTGCGAGGCGCCGGGTCGCAGCCCCGTCACGGTCAGCGCGCGCGCACCTTCAATGGTGGCCCGGCCGCGGGGCAGGGTCTGCAGCTCGATCGTGCCGGATACCGGGTGGTCGCCCACGTTGGTGACCGACAGTCGGACGCCGCCGGCCGCATCGGTGGCCTCCAGCGCCAGGTTCAGCCAGTCGCCCCGGATGGCCAGGTCGTAGCGCGCCAGCGTGACGCGGATCTCGGAGGGCCGGTTACGCGCCAGCCACAGGCGCTGGAAGCGCTGGCGCAGCTTGCGCAGTTCGGCTGCAATCGCCGCGCGCTCGGCGGGCGTGCTGCGGCCGCCTTGGCCGAAGGCCGCCAGTTTGCGGGCCGCGCAGTCCATGGTGTCGATCGCGAAGAGCCAATAGGGCAGTATGCCAAACGCGTCGGTGTGCGGTGCCGCGGCCGCCCGGGCCAGCACACGGCGCACCGCGGCCAGGCGCTTGCGCGTCCGGCGGCCCAGCGCCGCGTCGAACGCGAGCTTGCCGTTGACGACTTCGCCATCCTGGATGAAGGTGGCGCCGGCCGGTTGCGGGCCGGTGAAGATCGGCGAGGTGCGGTGCGCGAAGAGGGCGTGTTGCCAGACGCTCTGGTAGTAACCGTGCAGGTTGAGGAAGGCGACGTCGCCCAGTTCCCGGATCGCCTGCGCCACGGCCGGGGCGCGCGTGCCGAGGAAGAGACTGCAGAAGCGTTCGCCAAAGGTCGCGCGGTCGGCTCCGGTGTTCCACGACTGCTCGGCGCCGAAGAGATACCCGTGCAGCGAGTACTCCATGAAGTTGTAGTGGCCGCCATCACCCCAATCGGTGTTCAACAGGCCGCGGGCGCCGGACTGCGCGCCGGCCGCCGCAAAACCGGCGATGTTGGCCTCGGCCTCGGGCAGGCGGGGAAAGAGTGAGACCCACGACGACGTGCCCGGGCAGACATAGAAGTCCAGTCCGGCCTGCTTGAAGTCCTCGACCCGCGCAAAGGGATGGTTCCAGGCGTAGCCCCAGTCGAGCACGATCACGTCCTTGGGAATGTCGGGAATCAGCGCCGGATGGTGGCGGATGATGTCGCCCCAGAACATGATCTGCTTGCCGTGCACCGCCGCGAGGTCGCGCAGGCGCTTGATGTGGTTCAGGTAGACCACGCCCTTGCCGAGACGCTGGCAGAGCTCGTAGCTCTGGCCCAGTCCGAGATCCCAGGTCTCGTCGCAGCAGACGTTGAAGCGCCGCGAGCTGAAGAGCGGCAGAAACTCCGCGAACAGGCTCGCCAGGAACGGATAGATGTCGGGATTGGCCGGCGAGAGGGTCCAGCCGCGGTGCCGTGCCCACGAGGGCAGCTCCTGGGCTTCGGGGCTCACCAGTTCGCCGCAGGCCTTGTCTTCGGCCAGGGCGTGGTACTGCGGATGCTTGAGCACGGTCGCCAGGTGACCGAAGGATGCCAGCGATGGCACCAGCTCGATGTGCAGATCGCGGCAGACGGCGTCGAGCGCGAGGATCTCCGTGGCGGTCAGCGGCGAGGCGTCCCGGCCGATGTCGGGGTGGCCCCGGAACACGAAGGTGTGCTCGATGTAGAGCTGCAATTGGTTGATCTTGTGATGGGCCAGAACGCGCGCCAGGGCGATCAACTGCTCGAGCTTGGGCACCCGGCCGCGACAGACGTCGTAGTAGAGCCCGCGGTCCTGGAAATCGGGCCAGTCATGTACCGTCAGGCACGGGATGCGGTTGCCGGGCGACTGCTTCAGGATCTGCGCCAGGGTCTGGGCGCCGTAGAAGACGCCGGCCGCCGAGTGGCCGATCAGGGAGATGGCCTGGGGCGTGACCAGCAGCGCGTATCCGTCGGGCAGGA